>JAPLAY010000012.1 GCA_026393035.1 Actinomycetota bacterium | reverse complement strand
TTCTTCATTGCTGCTGCCGACATCTTGCTTACTTTTGGCTTCGGCTTCAGCGTCTTATTATTTCTTGCGCCCACTGTGGTGCTCCTTTTTAGGATGCCCCGTCAATTCTGACGGGAATGGTTGGTTGGATAAATTGGATAATTATTTAGATCAATTTAGAACGGAGGTTGATCATCGGAACCAGCTGAAGACCAGCCACCTCCGACAGGAGCTGCAGACCATGGATCTTCAGCTGAAGCAGTTTCAGTAACAGGAGTAGAGAATGAACCGCTGCCACCAGAGGCACCCGCTGCGCGAGTTGTCTTTGTGACTTTTGCAGTTGCATTTCGAAGTGATGGACCAACTTCGTCAACTTCGACTTCGTACACAGTGCGCTTTTCGCCCTCTTTGGTTTCGTATGAGCGTTGCTTCAAACGACCAGTAACAATTACGCGCATTCCGCGAGTAAGTGATTCTGCAACGTTCTCTGCTGCTTGACGCCAAATATTGCAAGCAAGAAAGAGGCTGTCGCCATCTTTCCATTCATTTGTGTTCTTATCGAGGTAACGCGGAGTTGAAGCGACCGTGAACTTTGCAACTGCAGCACCCGAAGGTGTGAAGCGCAATTCAGGATCGTTAACAAGATTTCCGACCATAGTGATCGTTGTATCTCCAGCTGCCATTTTTTCTCTCTCTTCTCTTCTTTGTTTTTAATCTACTTTAGATGCTTTTAGTTTTTATTCGGGACGGACGACTTTTGTACGAAGCACTGCTTCGTTCAAATTTAATTGGCGATCAAGTTCTTTAATCGCATCCGGACCACAGTGCATATCAACGACAGCGTAAATTCCTTCTGGTTTTTTATTTATTTCGAAGGACATACGACGACGGCCCCAAATGTCGAGCTTGTCGACAGTACCGCCACTTTCCTTGATGATCTTGAGATATGTCTCAAGACTTGGTGCGACTGTGCGTTCTTCTAATTCAGGATCGAGAATGACCATGAGTTCATATCTACGCATAAGTTAACCCCACCTCCTCTGGACTAAAGCGGCCACGGAATTTCCGCGGCAGGAGGGTTATTGCTCCTTCTTCGAATGATCACGGATGTGCTCGCTCTCGGAAGGAAGGCTAAGGGTAACCCTGCCCGGCGTTAGATAAAAATTCAAGGTTCTGTGGAGCAAATTTAGGTGTGGATCTACGCATAAGACGCAGGCAAAACCAGGTTAGCGAGCCTATTCGAAGAAGTATCGCAAAGGCATAGGCCCCGGCAGGGATAGCGAATTTGGCCCCTGATATTCCAGCCAAGTATTGCCAGATCGCAAAATGGTAAATCAATTCTGCGCCTTGCCAAATCCAAAAATCAAAACGATCTCGTTTATCAATCATTGCAAGTATTGCAAGTGGTGTTAGCCATAAAACATATTGCGGTGAATAAACCTTGCTAGCTGTTACAAAAATCGCAACGATGAAGAATGAAACTGATGCAAGTGATGGAATTTCAGTAATACCAAAGATAAATAGCGTGAAGGCAAGTGCACCAATTAAGAAGAGCAGAATAGAAAGTAAATTTAATTGACCAACTTTAAATCCAAAGACATCAAGTGCATGCCAGATAGAGCCCCAATCGGCCACTCTTTCAGAATTCAATTTAAAGAATCTAAACCAACCGGTTGGCGTGGTGATTATGAATGGCAAATTAATTGCCAGCCAAAGCATTGTTGTAATGAATAGATATTCAACAAGTTTTCGTAACTTTGCTTTACGGAAAAATATAAGTGCGATAGGCAGTAGTAGAACAATCGGAAAGAATTTAGTGGCAATGGAAATTCCAAGCAACAGCGCGCTTGCTCGATATTTTCCAGTATCGAAGAAGTAAATTGCGGCGAGCGAAGAGATAACCGCCCAGAGATCCCAATTAATAAATAGTGAAGCAATAACAGCAGGTGCTACCGGTAGTAAGTACCAGAGCTCTGGCTTTAACTTCTTTAATAGAACTACTGATGCAATAAAGAGAAGCACAATAAGAAGAGCGTTAACATCAAAATAGTTCCGATACTTATTTCCGGAATCTGCAACTAAGAAAGATGTTCCCCACATAACTAAACCTGTTAGCGGTGGGTATTCGACCGCGTTAGTCGCACTTGCATAGGGCCAGCTATGAGTTATTAGGCCACGTTCCCCAAATAAAGCAGGTAAGTCGGAATAACAAGCATGAATGTAGTTACCGGGTTGGGCCCAACCATTGGATCTGCAGTTTTCGAATTTTGCGAAGGAGAGAAGGGCTGCGATAAGCGCAAGGAATACTGCACTTCTGGCAACGATTTTCACTGCTTGGCTGCGAGTTTCTTCTTCTTGGTTGCACCTGATTCATATTTTCCTGCAAGTTCTGGATCAAGTGTTGGTACTGCAGTTAAGTATGAAACTGGATCGGTTCCACCAATATTTGCTGGCTCTGGGAATGAAGTTGCTGGCATTCCCTTTTGGGCAAGCTTTGTATAAGTATTCCAAACCCGAGCTGGGAATGTTCCACCGGTAAATGCACCCAGGCCACCAATTCCATTTAGTGATTGCGTTGCATCATCTCTGAACATTGCAACAGTTGTGGCAAATTCTGGTGTGAAACCATTAAACCAAGCTGACGCGTTATCGGTTGTAGTTCCAGTTTTTCCTGCAGTTGGTCGTCCAACACCACTTGATGCCGCGCCACCAGTTCCATATTTTGTAACTTGCTCAAGTGCGTAAGTTAAATCTGCCATTACATCTGGTTGGAATACTTGTTGGGCTTCAATCTTTCCTTCGTAAAGCACGCCTTTATTTGAACCCAATACCTCTTTAACTATGAATGGCGTTGCATAAATTCCATTGGCTGCAAATGTTGCATATGCAGATGCCATATCTATTACATGTGGAGATGCAACACCAAGTGAGATCGAAGGCGTTGGCATTAGCGCGACCGTATTTGGAATACCGGCGCGTCTTGCAACGTCAACAACTTTATCTGGCCCAGCCTTAATTCCTAGCGGTACAAAGATTGTATTAATTGAATGCGCAGTCGCCGCGAGCAGATTAATTTCGCCCTCTTGCTCATTGCTGTAATTAAATACTGGATAAGGCTTGCCGACATCGTCAAACACTTGTGGAGATTTACCGCTCCAAATTGAAGTTAGCGGGATTCCTTGTTCTAACGCGGCAACAAGTGCGAAAGGTTTAAAACCAGATCCGGCTTGGGTAATCGATTGCGTAGCGCCATTTAATTGGGTAACTAAATAATCTTTGCCACCATATAACGCAACAACTTCACCAGTTCCAGGTCTGATTGAAACGAGTGCGGCATGGAAATTATCAGGTGTTTTAGCGGGTCCACGAGTATCCATTGCGGTTACTGCAGCTTCTTGATTCTTCTTTTCCAACGTTGTCTTAATTACATAACCACCGGTTTGAAGTTGAGCTTCTGTGAATCCAAGTTTTGCTAATTCGTGAACTACCCAAGAAATTACATAACCTTTAGGACCAGCAAGCGCACCTGATGTAACCCGATCACGAATTGCTGGGTACTTTAAACTTTTAGCTTGTGCAGTGGTCAACCATTCTTTTGCAACCATGCCGTCGATTACATATTGCCATCTAGCTTTTAACCGAGTTGCATTTTCTTTTCCATAAGATGGATCGTAATACCCAGGAGAGCGCAAAATACTCGCGAGCACTGCGGCTTGTGAAATAGATAATTTGCTTACACTCTTACCGAAATAAACTTCAGATGCAGTTTGAATTCCATATGAACCACGGCCAAAGTAAATGGTATTTAAATAACTTTCCAAAATGTCATCTTTAGACATTTGATTCTGGAGCTTCATCGCAATTACAAGTTCTTTTACTTTTCTAGTAATTGTGCGCTCTGGTGTAAGGAAAGCAGTCTTCGCATATTGCTGGGTGATTGTTGAACCACCTTGGCCGTTTAAGGATCCTGATTTCAAGTTATTAAATAGTGCGCGAGCAATACCTATTGGGCTGACAGCGCTCTGGGTATAGAAGTTTCGATCTTCAGCTGCCATAACTGCTTGACGCACATGCAGTGGAATATTTGCTAACTTAACAACAGTTCTATTTTCTGAGCCAAGTCGACCAATTTCTTGACCATCTGCATATTGAATAATTGTTGATTGGCTATTAACAAATGCATTTGCATCAGGAATGCTCACTGTGAAGTATACGAAGGCAAAACCGAGAACGGCAATAATGAAACCAATTCCGCCGGCAAAAATGCCGTATCGAATTAAGTTTCCACGTAGATTGCTCATTAGTTAAGGCTACCTTCTTCGACTTCTAGCAACTCGGATTTAATGACCCCGCAGGGATTTCTCATGAAGGTGCCAGCTCTTTAATTCTTTTGCTGGCTTCCAATCATCATCGTCAAGCGTGTGGACCTTACGAGGCGCCTTCCGCGCTCGACCATCGCCTAATAAGAATGAATAGATCAAATGATTCCACCCGCACTCCAAACAAATTTCCACTGTGTACACCCGAAATTCACCATACTCATTCTGCATTTCATCTAACTCGCTTAAAGATTTAATTCTTCCTGAGTACTGGCCGAGTTGATCACCAAATGCATATCGCAATTCTCTAACTTCTGCTTTTTTACAAACCGGGCAAGACCGACTCGTTGTTTCTCCGTGGTGCTTCGCGGCACGCTTTAAATATGGGTCGGCATCGCAGGCATCCATCGCCGAAGAAGAACCGCGGAAGAGTGCAAGCAAGGTTGCGCGACGATCAAGTGAATAATCGATGTTATCTCGGCGCGACCACATAATGGCTAAGAATAAACCCAACTTGGACATTACGCTTTGCAGCATGAAGTTAATAGGTAGATACGGTTCATTGCCTAAATTGCTTCGCGTGCGATGGATGGGGCAATTAACCGATGGCGCCTTTCAATCAGCGCTTGCCTCCTTCGTATTATTTTCACCAGAGCGCCAACCAGATGCAGTTAAAGCGGCCTTGGCTTTTGCAGTTGTACTTCTTCCATATTCTTTAGTCGGGCCATACGCCGGAATTTTCTTAGATCGATTTAGCCGTAAACGTGTAATTCAAATTGCAAATTTTTTGCGCGCGGCTGATCTATTAATCATTGCGGTACTAATTTTTCAGGGATCAACTGGATTAGTTTTAACGCTCTTTGTTTTACTTGCATTTGGTGTAAATAGATTAATTCTTGCTGGACTATCAGCTGGTCTTCCATTGTTGGTTGATAAAAAAGATTTGATTGCTTCAAACGCCGTTGCAGTAACTGGTGGAACTATTTTTGTTGTAATCGGTGGTGGTCTAGGAATTGGTTTGAAAAATATTTTGGACACTGCAAAAACTGGAGATCATATTGATGCGCTCTTGATATTGATTTCTGCTGGTGGATATTTACTGGCAGCGCTATTTGCATCTCGAATCGGAAAGCGCGAAATTGGGCCACTGCCTCATGAAATTTCTCAAGAAATAAAGGGATTCTCTGAGATGGTTCAGGGTTTTCATATTCTGCGCTCTCACGGTGATGCACTTCGTGGAATTTTTGCAACTGGTGTTCAACGCGGCGGAATTACTGCGCTAACTCTTATGGCTTTGCTGTTAGAGCGAAATACTTTTAACGCATCCAATAATCCAGATGCTGGACTTCGCGGTTTTGCTTATGCCTTAGCAATCGCAGGCGTAGGCATTGGACTTGGCGCACTTGCTGGACCATTTGGCGTTGCAAAATTTGGCCGACATAAATGGATCCGAATTTCCATGATCGCACCGATTGGATTTTTAATTTTATTTGGAATTTTCCCAAATGAATTCATGATGATTTTAACCGCCTTCTTTGTTGGTGGATTTGGTCAGAGTTTGAAAATCACAAATGATGCACTTGTTCAATCTAAGATTGATGATGAATTCCGTGGCCGCATCTTTGCTTTTTATGATGTCGCGGTTAACGGCGCAATCGTCAGTGGTGCAATTATTTCAGCACTAGTTCTGCCAGCTGATGGAGTTTCCTTAGCTATGCCTTGGTTGATTGCATTCGCATACGCCTTGGCCACTTTTACCCTGCTTAGAAAATCTAAATTTTTGGCTTATTCAAGCTCCACCAATTAAGTAGCTCATCTTTAGCGGCATCTGGACCAAGTGGCCCGCGATCCATGCGCAGATCTAATAAGTATTGATAAGCGCGCCCAACAATTGGTGACGGTGAAATTCCAAGTATTGCCATGATTTCTAAACCATCTAAATCTGGGCGAATTTTTTCCAACTCTTCTTGCGCCATAAGCAGAGTGATTCGCTCTTCAAGTGAGTCATAAGTTTTTGCCAAACTTTCAGCCTTGCGCTGATTTCTAGTTGTGCAATCTGCGCGAGTCAAAACATGTAAGTGAATAAGTTGGTGTTCGGCATCTCGAATGTATCTGCGCACTGCAGAGTCGGTCCATTCACCAGTTCCATACCCGTGAAAGCGAAGGTGCAAGAAGACAAGTGAAGAAACGTCATCGACTACATCATTGCTAAATCGCAGCGCTTTTAACCGTTCTTTTGCCATGCGGGCGCCGACAACTTCGTGGTGATGAAATGAAACTCCGCCACCAGGAATTAATTCACGAGTTTTAGGTTTGCCAATGTCATGGAGAAGTGCAGCAAGACGTATAACAAGGTTTGGTCCACCAAGTCGCTCTTCCAGTGAAATAGCTTGTTCCAGCACTTTAAGAGTGTGTTCGTATACATCTTTGTGGTGGTGGTGTTCATCAATCTCTAATTTCAACTTTGGAATTTCGGGAATTACAAATTCAGCCAAACCGGTTTCAACTAAAATTGAAATACCGATTCGCGGATCGCTAGACATAAGAGTTTTTGTGAACTCGTCACGAATTCGCTCTGCCGAAATAATCTTAATTCGTGGTGCCATCTCTTTGATTGCGCTAATAATGTTTGGGTCAACTTCGAAACCAAGTTGAGATGCGAATCTTGCGGCACGCATCATCCGAAGTGGATCATCAGAGAAGGAATCTTCGGGCGCACCAGGAGTCTTTAAAATCTTTTTTAGCAGATCAGATACGCCATCAAAGTTATCAATAAAGGTTGGTGGGGTAGTGGTTAACTCAAGCGCCATCGCATTAACTGTAAAATCACGACGCAACAAATCGCCTTCGATATTTTCACCAAATGCAACTTCTGGATTGCGGCTATCTGTTTCATATTTTTCGCTTCGGTAAGTTGTTATTTCAACAGTTACCTCGCCAAATTGCGCAGCGATTGTTCCGAATTCTCTTCCGGTTTCCCAAAGTGAATCTGCGCTCTTTTTAATCAGCGCTTTTGTTTCATCTGGTTTTGCATTTGTTGTGAAATCTAAATCGTTTCCAAGTCGTCCCAGAATTGCATCGCGAACTGGGCCACCAACAAGAGCGAGTGTGAATCCAGCCTTAGCGAATTTTGTCGCAAGGTCTGTGGCGAGTGGTCTGGTTAAAAGCGCAGTGCGAGCCAGGTTCGCAGCGATGGCTTTAGGATCGCTGGCATCTAATTCTTGGTTCGCTGTCACAGTATCCAAGGCTAGAGCAGTAACCTTGCCCAATGACCACGGCGCCTGGTGGCGGTGGCGAGGCTAAACGGAAAAAGCGTCGGAGACGACGTCCGAAGGGCCCGACCCCACCAAATTTAAATAATTCTGCAGACCCTGCGAAAAAACCTGCTGCAAAAAAAGCCCTGGGTAAGCGGGTTTATGCAAAACGTGTTGATGAAGTAAGTGCGGGTGGATTAGTTATTGATTCAACTGGAACAAAAGGTCTTTTAATTGGTCGCCGAGATTTAAAGGATCAAAGTCGCGAACGTTTGCTCTGGTCGCTTCCAAAGGGGCATATCGAAGAGGGCGAAACTCCAGAACAAGCTGCAATTCGTGAAGTTGCTGAAGAAACCGGAATTCAAAGTGAGATCGCTAGAGAACTGGGCGTAATTGATTTTTGGTTTATGGCTGGTGGAAACCGAATTCATAAGACCGTTCATCATTATTTATTTAAGGAAGTTGGCGGCGAGCTCGCACCACAAATTACAGAAGTTGATGATGTTGGTTGGTTCCCGCTTGGTGAAATTGTAGATTTACTTGCCTACCCAGATGAGAAGAAGTTAATTGCGAAATCTGGTGATTTAGTAATATGAAACGGCTCTTCTCGATAATTTGTGCGCTGCTTATTACAGTGTTGTCGGCGCCGACTGCAGGTGCTGTAGATGCACCCATTTATATAACTGAACCTACGCATCGACAACTTGATGGGGTATTTATTGATGATGGATTAATTCCATTACTGGCTTATGACGGACGCCTTGGTCAATTAGTTTTTAATCCAGCACGGGGAAATCGAAGTTGGTTTATTGATCCCCAGCTAATTGAAGAAGTTACAGCGATGACTTCGGATTACACAGTTGTTGGTGGCGAAAAAGGTGTTGGTGGAGTAGTAGCTAAAAATTGGTTAAATCAGTTAACTGCAATTACTCGAGGTGATCGAATAAATGCAATGCCTTATGGCAATCCATCTGGATATTGGATTTCAAAATTAGCTCCGGCTGCAAAGAGTTTCTACCTGCAATACGGCGCAAAGCGACTAACTGCGTTACTAAATAGGCAAGTCTCGCAACTGGAGGAATACCCAGATAATAGGAGTTTTAAATTAGATTATTTGACGATTCGCACCTTCAGAGAATCACAGAGCGCCCTTAAATTAAATTCTATGTATATGTCGGTAGAAGAAATTGAAAAGTTCCAAGGTCAAAGTGGTTCGGTATTACATTCTGATTTAAAGGTTGGGCAACGAACCATGCTTACTTTAAATCTGCGATCTTCAACCCAGAAACTCACGGAAAGAATTAGATTAGCCCCAGGACGATTTACGGTTACATCTAAAAAGCAAAATTTGCCGATCACGCTAATAAATGATTTTCCAAATCCCGTAAAGGCTTCAATCAAGATTGAGGCGCTAAATGGCAAGGTCTTGGTTGGCAGTGTTCCAAAGCTGGCAGTAAATGGAAATTCCAAAATTCAAATCATGATTCCAGTTGAGGTCGTTACATCGGGCGCGAGCGAATTATCAGTCTCGATATATTCAGAACAGAACAAACTCCTTGGCGAAGAAGTAATTTATCCCGTAACACTTAAAGTTATTAGCCCGATTGCAACATGGATTACGACTGGTGGGGCGATAATTCTCTTTGTATCCGCACTTATTCAGAGCTTTAGACGGATTAGAAGGAAGCGCTCATGAGCGATAAGTCGCTGTTGAAGTCTTCAACCGTCATGGCAATCGGAACCATTTTTTCGCGCATTACGGGTCTGATTCGCGGTCTCTTATTAGTTGCAGTTCTTGGAACGACACTTCTTGGTGACACATTCAATGTTGCGAATACGATGCCAAATATTCTCTATAACTTAATTATTGGTGGCGCTTTAACAGCGGTATTTGTCCCACAAATTGTTAGATCAACTAAAGATGCCGATGGCGGCAACGCATTTATCTCTCGTCTCGTAACTGCTACCGCAGTTTTTTTGGGTCTATTGGTTTTACTTTCAGTTCTATTCACTCCGGTATTGGTTCGAATTTTCGCTACAAGTTATGTTGATAGACGTGAGTTTGATGTAACAACCCTCTTCATGCGCTTCTGTCTTCCACAAATTTTCTTTATGGGATTGTTTGCACTACTTGGCCAGATTGCGAATGCAAAGGGAAAGTTCGGTCCGATGATGTGGGCCCCGGTTTTAAATAACTTAATAGCTATCGGAGTTTTTGGTTGGTTCTTAAAGTATTCAACGCAACCGACCGTAGAAACTATTCCTACTTCAGAAATTATCTGGATTGGCCTGGGATCAACTGCTGGATATGTCGCTCAAGCTTTTATTTTGATTCCGGTAATTTCTAGGACAAAGATAAAGATTCGCCCAAGGTTTGATTGGCGGGATAGTGAACTTAAGAAATCTACCCATCTTGCAACTTGGACTTTGCTATTCGCCGCGATTTCACAAGTAAGTTATTTGGTGACGGTAAATCTTTCTACCGGTGCCGCGGTGAAATCTTTGAAGGCGGGAATTGAAACAGGAGTTGGCTTTACGCCATTTAGTAATGCGCTTCTTATTTATATGTTGCCGCATTCAATAATTACAATTTCAATTGTTACAGCACTGCTTCCTACGCTCTCTAAGTTTGCACATGAGAAGCAACCACAAATGATTCATGATCAGCTAGTGAAAGCGATGCGCCTTGTTGGTTTGATTACAGTTCCGAGTTCTATCGCCTTTCTATTTTTCGGTCCGCTCATGACTGAAACTTTATTTTTTGGAATTTCCATCCAAGATTCAAATTATCTGGGATATACGCTCTCGGCTTTAGCTTTGGGTCTTGCGCCAATGAGCATCAACTTGATTGCGCTTCGCGGGTTGAATGCATTTGAAAACGTTAAATTACAAGTTCTCAGTAACACCTTGATGAATCTGGTTGGAATCATTGCATCTGTCGTAGTTGCAATGACACTTCCTGCGGAGTGGGTAACGGTTGGTTTAGCTGGCGCTCTCGCCTTAAGTTATTTCTTTGGGGCTTGGAGCTCAGTGCGACTTCTTAGAAGGTTTGAAATTCATATTTCTATTTCAGAGGTTGCTGGGTTTTATTTAAAGCTCGCTTCCTTTGCGCTTCTTTTAGCGGTTCCGATCTGGTTTATCCGAAGTTCAATTCCTGGTGGGAATATCGTCCGCCTGCTTTTCGTTCTAGTTATATGTGGCGCCGGATATCTGGGGCTCTGCAAATTAGCTCGTGTAAGTGAAATAACTAGCGCCATTGAAGTTCTTACTAGACGTAAAAAGATAGGGTAGCCAGATGAGCGAAGTACACGAAGTAGTAATTGTTGGATCTGGTCCTGCCGGATACACCGCAGCTATTTATGCTGCTCGTGCCCAATTATCGCCAATTCTTTATGAAGGATCTGTTACTGCTGGTGGCGCATTAATGAACACAACAGATGTTGAAAACTTTCCTGGATTTCCAGAAGGTGTGATGGGTCCAGATTTAATGGATTCACTGCGCAAGCAATGTGAAAGATTTGGAACAAAGTTAGTAACTGATGACATTGTTTCAATGGATTTGTCTGGTGAGATAAAAGTTTTGACTGATGGTTCTGGAAATACTTTGAAGGCAAAGTCAGTGATTCTTGCAACTGGATCGGCCTATAAAGAAATCGGATTGGTAAATGAGAAAAGACTTTCTGGCCGTGGTGTTTCTTGGTGCGCAACTTGCGATGGCTTCTTCTTTAGAGAGAAAGTATTAGCAGTTGTTGGTGGCGGAGATTCTGCAATGGAAGAAGCAAATTTCTTAACTCGATTTGCCACAAAAGTTTATGTAATTCACAGACGTGATTCGCTGCGCGCTTCAAAAATTATGGTGGAACGTGCAAACGCTAATCCAAAGATTGAATTTATTTGGAATACCGAAGTAATAGATGTTCTTGGTGACGATAAAGTTTCTGGTCTTAAACTTCGCAACTTAGTTACTGGCGAAGAGAGCGATAAAGATTTCGACGGTCTATTTGTTGCGATTGGCCATCTGCCACGTAGCGAACTATTGGTTGGACAAATTGATTTGGATGGCGAGGGCTATGTAAAGGTTGACGGGCGTTCAACCCGGACAAACCAGGCTGGCGTCTTCGCTTGTGGCGATCTCGTTGACCACACATATCGCCAAGCAATCACGGCGGCAGGTTCGGGTTGCCAAGCAGCCCTAGATGCTGAACGCTTCCTTGCTGGACACTAATTAAAATTAACGAAAACTAACTAGAAGAGATAAGAGGAAAAATGAGCGCAGCACAACCTGTTACAACAGCTACTTTTGATGAAGTAGTTCTAAAGAGTTCTACACCTGTTCTTGTGGATTTTTGGGCGGAATGGTGTGGTCCTTGCCGCGCAGTAGGTCCAATCCTTGATGAGATCGCAAATGAATATGGCGACAAGATCAAAGTTGTTAAATTAAATACTGATGAAGAATCTGCAATTGCAATCAAATATGGAATTACCTCAATTCCTACCTTGAATGTTTATGTAAATGGCGAAGTTGTAAAGACTGTTATTGGCGCAAAGCCAAAGCCAGCCCTTCTAAAAGAACTCGCTGCGTTTATCTAAATTCATGTCTCCAACTGGTGAGGAGACCAATGTAATTTCGTTGGTCACAAATACTTTAACCAGGCTTGGGTTTTTAAAAACTGCATCAAATATTCTTGGTGCAGTTGAGACAGATGCGTTGCGAGCATTTCAACAAGAACGCGGATTGATCGTTTCTGGTGAAATTGATAGTCAAACTCTGCGCGCAATAGATGAAGCTAGATGGAAACTTGGTGATCGAATCTTGTCATTCGTTCCAGGTAATCCGCTTCGCGGTGATGACGTCGCCACTTTGCAATCTCGGCTAGTTGATATGGGATTTGATTGCGGTCGAGTTGATGCAATTTTTGGTACGCGCACTGATGGCGCGGTAAAAGAATTTCAAAAATCAGTTGGCGTAAAAGTTGATGGCGTATGTGGTCCCGCAACAATTATGTCGTTAATGAGATTAGTTAAAACTGTTTCTGGTGGGGCGCCGATTCAACTTCGCGACAATGCCAAGCGCGCAGTTCGCGGGCCAGCTCTTGCAAATAAAATTATTGTTTTGGATCCAAGTTCACTGCTTGAAGATCGTGAAATTGCATTTGATATTGCACAACGTCTTGAAGGCCGGTTAATCGCGCTAGGTGTGACGGTATTTTTATCTAGAAGTAGCGCAAAAGATCCCAGCGAAATAGATCGAATAAATTTCGCAAATGAATCTGGTGCGGATTTAGTTATCTCGTTTCATACCGATACTTACAAAAATGAGTTAGCTCATGGGCTTACTACTTATTATTATGGAAATGATTTGCATGGCGTGCACTCTGTTGTCGGTGAGAGATTTGCTGCCCTGGTACAGCGGGAAATTACCGCACGAACTGATTTACTGAATTGCCGCACCCACGCTAAATCTTGGGATTTGCTCCGCCTTACAAAGGCGCCAACCGTCCGGATTGACTTGGGCTATCTCTCAAACCCAGGGGATGTGAAACGTCTCGGTGATGTGACTTTCCGCGAAACCGTCATTGAATCAATAATTGTTGCAATTCAGCGCCTGGGAATGGGAAACGATGTAACGCGCATACATACCGGCGAGATTCAGAATCTAACTGATCGCTTCGCCCACCGCGCGGCAATGATGAAGCCGAGTGAAATTCGCTCACTTTTCGCAGTTGCATCACGTCCCGACATTGTTTCACTCGCAGGCGGAATGCCAAATCTTTCAGCTTTCCCAATGGAGATGATGGCAAGTGTTATTCAGAAATTAATTTTAGAAAATGGCCAAGAGGCTCTGCAATATGGAAGTGGCCAAGGACATCCAAAACTTCGTGAACAAATTTGCGATGTGATGGCACTTGAAGGAATTCGTGCACACCCTGACGATGTAATTGTGACAACTGGTTCGCAGCAAGCGCTCGACTTAATTTCCAGAATCTTTATTGATCCAGGTGATGTTGTACTAGTTGAAGCGCCTTCATATGTCGGAGCTCTTGGAACATTCCATCAATATGAAGCAAAGGTTGTTCACGTTGCAATGGATGACAACGGACTTATCCCGATTGCGCTCCGCGAAGCCATCAGCGCTACCCGTGCCACTGGCCGTAAAATCAAATTCTTATATTTAATCCCTAATTATCAGAAC
>JAPLAY010000001.1 GCA_026393035.1 Actinomycetota bacterium | reverse complement strand
TTGAAATCCACGCCGCTCATGGTTATTTAATGCACCAGTTTTATTCACCTCTGTCTAATACTCGCACAGATGAATACGGCGGAAGTTTTGATAACCGAGTTCGCTTCTTACTTGAAACCGTTGTAGCGGTACGTGCAGCAATTCCTGCAAGTACTCCCCTGTTTGTGCGAATTTCTGCTACTGATTGGGTGGATGGAGGTTGGAACTTAGTTGATTCAATCCAATTGTGCACTCAACTCAAAGCAGTTGGCGTTGATTTAATTGATGTTTCAACGGGTGGCAATGTTCACAACGCACCAATTAAAGCTACCCCTGGTTTTCAAGTTCCATTTGCTGCAGCCATTCGCGCAGAGGCAGCGATTATGACTGCCGCCGTTGGCTTGATAACCGAGGCTGAGCAGGCCCAATACATTATTGAAACTGGCGAGGCCGATGCAGTATTTCTTGCCCGTGCAATGATTCGCAATCCGCGCTGGGCGCTAAATGCCGCCGAAAAACTAGGAGTGAAAATCCCTTGGCCCCATCAATTAGAGCGTGGTCAAACTATTTAGAGTGAAGCTATAAAAGCTCTCGCAATAGAACTTCAATACGGCCTTTAATCTCATCTCTAATGATGCGCACTGATTCAATACCTTGGCCTGCAGGATCATCTAGTACCCAATCCTCGTATCGCTTACCCGGATAAAAGGGACAGGCATCGCCGCAGCCCATAGTGATTACAACATCAGATGCTTGTACGGCCTCTGGAGTTAAAACCTTTGGAGTGTTATTTGCAATGTCGATTCCAACTTCAGCCATCGCAGCAACGGCTACGGGGTTAATTGAGCCCTTTGGAGCACTTCCGGCAGATAGAACCTCCACACGATCCTGCCCAAGTTCTCGCAAAAAACCAGCGGCCATCTGCGAGCGACCTGCATTATGAACACAGACAAAAAGAACAGTTGGTTTATTTTTCATTGGTAAGTAGCTTCGTTAGGCCCAGGCCAATTAAGGCACCAAGAATTTGAGCAGCGATAAATTTAGTGACACACCCTGGTGCGATTCCAGCAAATGAATCTGAAAATATTCGTCCGATAGTTACCGCTGGATTGGCAAAAGATGTTGAGCTTGTAAAGAAGTAGGCGCTACCAATCCATGAAGCCACAATGACTGGTATCAGATTCATCTTTTCTTGATGGATCATCAGATTAATAATCAAAATCAGCCCGGCAGTAGCAACTATTTCACCTAGATATTGGTTGCCGCCTGATCGAGCTTTTGTGGAGATCTCAATTAATGGGTGGCTAAACATTGCATTTGCCAATATCGCACCTGTTATTGCACCAGCAGTTTGAGCAATTGCATACTGAATAAAAGTTACAACGTTGGTGCGCTTTTGAATCAAATCGATCATGGTCACAACAGGGTTGAAATTTGCCCCACTAATAGGCCCAAGAATCTGAATTAAAACGCCAAGACCAAAGACTGTTGAGATTGTGTTAATCAGCAGCTGAACACCAATATCCTGGGAAAGATTGGTGGCCATGATTCCTGAGCCAACAACTATGGCAACTAAAGTCAGAGTCCCGAGAAACTCACTAAAGAGTCTTTTCATCTCAAAATGCTATCAAGGTAAGGTAAACAGCAGGCAAACTAT
>JAPLAY010000007.1 GCA_026393035.1 Actinomycetota bacterium | reverse complement strand
TACTTTCTCTTGTTCGTGCATAAAGCTTGCTGGTGGAAGAACAATTCGATTGGTATCGCGAATTGGATTTTCCATCGCATCACGAAGTGTAAATTCTGGCTTCACATTATCTTTTGCAATAAAGCGACCATGTAGATGGCAGGAACGTAAACGCAATTGCAACATCACTGGTGAATTACTTGCTTCTGAAAGTCGGAAACCGATATCAACTGAATCTACAATCGCTGTGAGATTAGGTCTTGGATCTAAAAGCCAAATTTGAGATTTCATCGCAAAGGCATGTGAACGCTCTTGCATGATTGAAGAACCTTCGCCGTAATCTTCACCAACAATAATTAGTGCGCCACCAGTAACGCCACCAGATGCCAAATTTGCGAGCGCATCTGAAGCTACGTTTGTACCAACGGTAGATTTAAATGTAATTGCACCGCGCAATGGATAATAAACAGATGCTGCTAGCGAAGCCGCAGCTGTTGCCTCGGACGCACTGTTTTCAAAGTGAACACCGAGCTCATCTAAAATTTCTTTCGAGTCACCTAAAACATCCATTAAATGTGAGATTGGCGCGCCTTGATAACCGCCGACGTATGCGACACCTGATTGAAGAAGTGCTTTGGTAACTGCAAGGATTCCTTCGCCAAAAAATTCTTCACCCTCGCCAGCGCGAAGTTTTCCAACTTCAGTAGCAAACGAACGTTCAGCCATTTCTCTCCCTATAAATTCAGTGCCAGCCTCAGGTTCCCACCCAAGGGGCAAAAAATACTCGGTAATCGTCGCATGCGTAGTGTTCCCTGTCTAGGAGATTTTGGCGATATCAAGTGTGTGCTAAATGACAAACCTGCGATGGTTCTTGGGCAAAATTGACGGTCGTCAAACCTAGAAATACGGCGCCCTCACGGCTAATCTCAATCCCCTGCGATGCGAAAGCGCGGAAGGCTTTAAACCGATAAGAAGAAGGAGCACAAATATGGCAAATCTAAATGCCCTAGCAAATGATCTTGTATCAGGAGCAGTACAGGTCGTAGACCTAACCGCACCTCTACATTCGAACACACCAATACTTGTTCTTCCAGAACCATTTGGTCAGACCGCGTCATTTAAATTAGAAGAAATTTCTAAGTATGACGATCGCGGTCCAGCTTGGTATTGGAATAACTTCCACACTGGTGAACACACTGGAACGCACTTAGATGCACCTAACCACTGGATCACTGGAAAAGATGGCGACGATGTTGCATCTATTCCACCACAACGTTTAGTGGGACCAGCAGTTGTTCTTGACTTCGTAAAAGAAGCAGCAGCAAATCCAGATTTCCTTCTTGAAGTTTCACATATTGAAGCTTGGGAAAAAGCTAACGGGCCAATTCCAAAGGGTGCTTGGGTTCTATTCCGCACTGGTTGGTCAAAATTTGGTGATGATCCAAAGGCATTTGCTAACGCGGATGAAAATGGTCCACACACTCCAGGACTTCCACCTGCATGCGCAGAGTTCCTCGCAACAAAGCGCGACATTCTTGGATTAGGTGTTGAGACTGTTGGTATCGATGCTGGTGGCGCATTTGGAATGGAAGTTCCATTCCCTTGCCACAACTACCTACTTGGAAATAACAAGTACGGTCTAACTCAACTTCGCAATCTAGATAAGTTGCCAACAACTGGTGCAATTGTTATTGCTGCACCGCTAAAGATTGTTGGCGGTTCAGGTTCACCAACTCGCGTATTCGCGTTGGTATCTAAGTAATAGCTAGAACTTAAAAAGCCCGCCAGATACTTGGCGGGCTTTTTTATTTACTTATATTTATCTCTTTCCGAATCGCTTCTTTGTTAAGCGCTTTGCAACTAATAATCCAGAGCCACCACCAAGGCCTGGGCCTGGATGTGTTGAAGCTCCGATATGCCATAAATCTTTTACTGGAGTTCGATGTCCGGTTGCTGCTGAAAGTGGGCGCCACGGTGCATATTGATCAATACGGCAATCGCCGGCATATGGATCTCCGCCAACTAAATTCTTATTCATTACTTCAATCTCACGAGGCCCAAGAACAATCTTTGCAACAGTTGCAGATTTTAGATTTGTAATCTCGGCGCCAAGTTGTGCAAGCACGCGATCGGCATATGCGTTAAGGCGTTCTTCATTCCAACTTCCATCACCAGGGTTAATTTCATTCGCTAAG
>JAPLAY010000040.1 GCA_026393035.1 Actinomycetota bacterium | reverse complement strand
TTAAGAGTTAACGGAAGAAATTACTTCTTCCGAGCTTCTCACTTAAGCGCTTCGCAAGCCTTTGCTGCCATTTCATTGGCGTAATCGGCGTTTGAACCGGTCTCATCCAATAGCTTTGCGGCTTCGGTCTCAAGACACTTTGAATATGAAACTTGGGTCTTTGGCTTTTCAGTCTTCTCGCCACCGCAACTAGTCAGAGCAAACGTTGCTGCAAGTGCAAGGATTACCAGAGTTGCTCTCTTCATTGGCCAAGAATAACAAAGGGTGTTTTTGGGTCAAGCAACTCGCGGATTGGAATATTGCCCTTCGATTAATGTTCGGTAGTCTTTTGGGTCTATGGAATTTCAATACGTTAAAACAGATCTTGGGCAATTGCATATTGCTACTGCGGGGCAAGGCGATCCGATAATTCTTCTGCACCAGACCCCAAGATCTTGGGATGAATTTCGAGAATTGATTCCGTTGTTGGCCGTGGAACACAGAGTGATTGCAATGGATATGTATGGATTTGGGCAGAGTGCGAAATTTGCGGCGCCTCAAACAATTGAGAAATATGCATCGGGAGTTATCGCGTTAGCCGATGCGATGGGTTTGCCGACTTTCAATCTTCTTGGTCACCACACGGGTGGGTTGGTGGCATTTGCGGTTGCAGCGCAATATCCAGATCGAGTTAATAAACTAATTATTTCGGCTGCTCCATTTGCAGATAAGGAATATCGCGAAAAGCACAGAGATGGCGATGGTGTGGACGATGCGGTTATTGCTGAAGATGGTTCGCATTTAACGCAAAATTGGGCGAAGCGATACAAGTATTATCCAAAGAATAAACCAGAGATTTTGAATCGATTTATTCACGATTCACTTGCGGTTGGGCTGGATCCGCTTGATGGGCATGCGGCTTGTGCTGCTTATGTCATAGAAGATCAAGTAGATAAAATTGTTTCGCAAGTATTGATCTTGGCTCCATCGGATGATCCCTTTGCTTTCCCTCAGGCTGATAAATTTCTAAACGGTTTGAAGAACTCAGAGGGAATAGCTAAAGCGGTAATTCAAGGCGGAATGATCCCGCTTATGGAAGAGAAGTCTGAAGAAGTTTCGAAGTTAGTACTAGAGTTTTTAAGGAAGAGCTAGGCAGTTATTGCGCGATATCGGGAATCGTTCTCATTGCCCTTTCCATCAACCGCTTTGCACACAAGGACATTACTTCCTAACCCCGGGGTTAGTAGAAATCTTGCGCGTGTTTTTGATTTGAGCGCGCTGATTTGGGCTTTTAGCCTTAATCTTTCACCCACTCCTCAACGGGAGCCAAGAGTAGATATCCAAGAAGGAGAGATTCATGGATGAAAAAGGGTTACTAGAACTTTGGAATACAAAGCGTTCACAAGTTATCAATGCTCAAATTGCGCCAACCCTGATGTTAATTGGTGTTTTTGTCGCAGCCGTTTTTGGTAAATTTGAAACCGCATCAGATGGTGCAAAATATTTAACAATTGGCGTTGCTGCTGCTACTGGGATTTTGGCAATAATTTCTCAGTACGCAATTATTCGTGAGGCTGAAGTACTACTTGTTGATCTCAAGAGATTAGAAAATTCAACCGAATTATCAAAGCGCATTTCAATATCGCGCGGCCTGTTGTCTATGTCGGCAATTGCGATTGTTGGACTAGGGCTTGCAGTATTCGCTCTTGTTGTTTGGGCAGTCCTCGGGTAAATCCTTGGAAAAATTTATACTGATTGGCGCCTTTGCTGTGATTCTCTTTGCCTTGCTCATTTCATATGAGCGTCCGGCGCGGAGCAAGAAAAAAATCACCGGCAGAGGCGGCGACTTCGACTCTTAGATTTAACTTCGCTTAAATTTCGCCTAGTTCCAAGCCTTCTAATACTTCCTTTGCGCGCACTTTAAGTTCTGGTAGATCACTTAAGCGATTGAGACCAAAAAATTGTTGGCTCATGCGATGGTTCTTGGCGAATGTTTCTTTGTGGCGATCTAAGAAATCCCAGTACAAAGTTGTGAAAGGACAAGCGGTCTCACCGATACGAAGCTTTGGGTTGTATTCGCATCCCTTGCAATAGTTGGACATTCGGGAAATATAGGCACCACCTGCGGCATATGGCTTTGTCATCATGGCACCGCCATCGGCGTGCACACCCATTCCGATTACATTTGGAACCATGACCCACTCAGAGGCATCGATAAATACTTCACGCATCCAATCGAGAAACTCTTGGGGATTGGTGCCGGTGATTAAAGCCAGATTACTTAGCAGCATAAGGCGGGGGATGTGATGAACCCAGGCTCGATTATTGATGTCAGTAACCGTTTGCTTTATGCAATTCATCTTTGTTTTACTTGGATCAGTAAATAGCGGAAGTAATTTTCGGGTTGCATTTAGTTGATTGTTCTCGCGGTAATCCGGGGCTAGAAACCAATACATGCCATTTACATATTCGCGCCAGCCAATGATTTGTCGGATAAAACCTTCGCAGGATTCGATAGGAACCTTGCCTGCCTTAAAAGCTTTGATTGCTTCAGTGATTACCTCTTCGGCATGGATAAGACCGTTGTTTAAATAGGGCGAGAGAAGTGAGTGATGAAACGCCCAGTTATCTGTGGTCATTGCATCTTCGAGTGGCCCAAATTCGGCAAAGTGGTTGTCGATGAAGTTTTTTAATTGAGCTAGTGCGCCTTTGCGAGTGGTGGCCCAAGTTGTTGTGGCTTCCATGCCTAACTCGTTAGCAACTTCTAGATCAATTTCATCACGCTTATGTTCTAAGTAGGGCGGCCCGTCATATTTTTTTGGTGGCGGCAGTCGATTTTCTTTATCAAAGTTCCAGGCGCCGCCAGTCGGCTTACCTTTTTCAATCAGAATGTTTAGGCGAGTACGTTGGAGCCGGTAGAAGTTTTCCATCAAGAAAGATTTTTGTGAGCCAGCCCAATCTGCGAAGAGCGGGCGAGGAGTTAAGAAGAAATCATTTGGTATGAATGTGGCACCAAAATCTTTAAGGGCTGCGAATTGGCGATGTGACGATGGTTCGGCACAGATAACTTCAGTTATTTTGTGTTTGTTCTGGATTGATTTAATGCCATCAATTGTTGTTGGGGCTTTCACATATTCAACTTGGAAACCTTCTGTTTCAAGTGATTTCGCGAAGTGGCGGGCGCTGGAGATAAGAAAGAAGAGCCGCTCTTTGTGCCAGTTGCGCCCGGTTGTCATTCGAGCGCTTTCTACGATTGCTATTACATCTTTTTTTGGATCAGCGCTTTTAAGGGCGCCATAGTTTCGATGCAGATGATCAAAAGGAATATAGATAATGCGCTTCATTTGTTCTCACGACAACGGTCACTGCAGTATTTAACTTCATCCCAGTTCTTTGCCCACTTTTTGCGCCATTCAAATTCCAGGCCACAGCGCTGACAGGTTTTAGGTTTGAAACTATTCTTAACCTTGGCTACGCGTGACATTGCGTAATAGTAGGTCAGTGCGGCTGGGTTCTCAGTGTGAAATGCAAATAGCCCCACAAATTTCTTTGCGAGGCTATTGCTGTTGTGCTTGGAACTGCACCCTTTTGACTAAGTTGTAGAAGGTTAACATTAGATTTTTATTCTGTCTTTAATTCTTAATACACATCGAACTTTTGTTCACAAAATAATTTTCAGAAAAATTAACGGAGCGTAGTAAGGGCTAACTTTCGCAAGCGAGTGGCTGTAGCTCAGTGGATAGAGCACCCTTTTGACTAAAGTGGATGTCGTGGGTTCGAATCCCACCAGTCACTCGCACACCAAATGGCCCCCGAATTAGTCACCGGGGGCCATTTTCTTAATGTTGAAGTTCGTAAAGTAGCCGGTTCATTCGAACTTCCACTTGCCGCTCAACTTGCTTTTGATTCCGGCTTTGATGTCGCGGTGGTTGTGGGATTAGTTCTTCGCGGCGAAACTCCACACTTTGATTATGTCTGCCAAGGAGTGACATCGGGAATCATGGATGTTTCACTAAGCCGATCCAAGCCAATTGGTTTTGGAGTTTTGATGTGCGACACAATTGAACAGGCCCGGGCACGTGCAGGATTTGCTGATAGCTTCGAAGACAAGGGTTATGACAGCGCGATCGCGGCGCTTAGTATCTTGAACTAATCTTTGGTGGGCGTTAAGTAAAAAGCTATTCTCAAATTCTATTGTAAACAAACCAATATTTGGAATACAGTTCTGATACAAGGACGGGATGTGTATGAAGAATCGCCTCATTCGGAAATTCAAAGTAATCATCCTTGCATTGACGCTGCTAACTACTGCTCTTCCAATAATTATTCAGAGCGCAAATGCTGCAGAGATAGAAATTCCAAATTCAAAAGAAGATTGGCTCGCGGTTATAAATTACTATCGACAATCTTCAGATCTACCTCCTGTGGTAGAAGATCCACAAATAACTAATGGCGCCAAGAAACATGCTATTTATTTGGCGATGACGGATAAAAGTTTTCAAGTAGGCCAATATGAAAATTTGCATTCCGAAAATCCTGCAAGTCCATACAGCACCCCGGAAGGGACGAAGTATGGCGCTGGTGACATTGCTTGGTCTTATAATCCGAAAGTCAGTGCAATTGACCTGTGGATGACTGGGCCATTTCACGCAATTGGAATCTTGCGAGAAAATTTAAAACGTGTGGGATATGGGCGAGAAAAAGTAGCGCCTAATGGCACTTATCCAGATTCCTATTTCGCAAATCTGGCAATAATCGCAGGACTGGATCCTTTGAATTCAAGAACCAAAAATATTCTATTTCCTGGCGATAAATCCATAGTCTATTTGAACAATTTTATTGGAGAAAATCCAGAACCCCGTGAGTCTTGCATCGGCGACTATAAAAAATTCACTGGTCTCCCGATTTTTGCATCGTTATTGGTCGAGCCAACAAAAGATCTAATTGTCAGATTAACGACTCCAAGCGGAAATGTAATTTCTGATGAGAATCAACTTTGCGTCGTAGATGAGTTTAATTTTACTTCTTCTGATGCAATTTATGGGCCAGCTGGTAAAGCAATAATTGCAAGTGATCATTTGGTGCTTATCATTCCTAAAGATCCTCTTGATTCGGGTACCTATAAAGTTTCAATTAATCAAGGTGGAAGAGCGAACATTGATTGGTCATTTTCATATATTGATGCTCCTGAAGTTAAATCTATGACCCAAGATAAAGATTTGAATGGAATCAGTTGGGACAAACCTAAAAGTTCAGAATTGAATCCTATGCTTTCTTATCTTTTTCAGGTTAAAAACCGCGATGGAACCATTGCCAGCGAGTTAAAGACAACTGAGAATTCAATTAAGTTAAATAGTCTAAATCTTCCTAAACGAGTAGATAATTACTCATATTGCGTAACGCCTATCTACAAGGTTCCTTTTGACCCAATTCCTAAATGCATTTCTGTTACCGCCAAGGTTTCACCATCGGTAAAACTGACTTTGCCCAAGGGTCAAAACTCGATTCGAATTGGGCAAACTGCTAATGTTCAAATTAATGATTTTCAGTTTGCGATGACAGCTATGGGTTCGAACTCAAAAGTTTGCTCAGTCTCTTGGTCAAAAAACTATTGGAACATGTTGTTGGTTAAAGGTAAAAGTGCGGGTTCTTGCAAGGTATCTATCACTGGCAAGGGAGATCGAATCAGGGGACCGCTTAACGAGAGCCTAACTATAAAAGTTACTTCCAAATGATTTCACTTGAGCTAGTACTTTCGGGCAAGCAAAGGGAACTAGTAGTCAAGTAGTATCAATTCATGACGCAGCGCCAGGAATTTCGAACTCTTCAAACATTCAGTGATTTTGAAATTCGCGAATATGCGCCTTGCGTTATTGCAGAGGTAAAGGTTTCAGCGCAATATTCAAC
>JAPLAY010000078.1 GCA_026393035.1 Actinomycetota bacterium | reverse complement strand
CACAGCAATCCTTTGGTGACAATGAAGATTTACACGCTCGTTTTAGATGATGAAATAGCGAAGAGTGGAATTGCGATCGGAACATTCTTGGTTAAGAGCAGCTTGGATAGCCAAAAAAATTTGGTTGAAGGCGTCAATACGATGTAATTACTATGTATTTCAATTGTATTTACAAAACACTTTTTTATAAAAAGTTAGTGCTCTTTGAATGCGCAATTACTTTGGAAGAGGCGTAGGGTGAACAACATGGCAATCACCCCACCAAGATCAGTGCGAATTCCTGATGTCTTGTGGAAAAAAGCTAAGGCAAAGGCCAAGGCGCAGCACACCACGGTGACTGCTGTGATTGTGAAGGCGCTTTATGACTGGATTAACGAATAACTAAGGGTTTTCCAGCCAGCACTCACTTGGCATGTAGGTAGTTCTCAGGGTTTGGGCGTTTAATAGCCTAATGAGCACGCAAAGCATCGGCCGAAGATCAGGGGCTGATTGGGCGTCAATCGTTTTAGGGCTTGGACTTGGTTTAACAATCGCAATTTATGTTGAGACAACAAATGCCGCGGATTGGAACTCTTTTTACGCTGTTGTTACATCGGTTTCTAGAATTCTCTTTTTACGCTGTTGTTACATCGGTTTCTAGAATTGCAGCGATGGTTGGTTCGTATCTAGCGCTAATTGGTCTGGTTTTAGTTTCAAGAATTTCTTGGGTAGAAAAATCTGTCGGGCATGATCGACTTGTTATCTGGCACCGCAAGCTTGGACCTTATTCACTTTATTTAATTACAGGCCATGTTCTTCTTGTAATTTTGGGATATGCCGGAGTTGATCGAGTTCCCTTGGCCGTTGAATTGTGGCGAATGATTCTGCGTTTTCCTTGGATGCTTCCGGCGGTAATTGCATTTATATTTTTTGCGATGGCTGGGATAACTTCATATAAGAAAGCGCGAGCCAAGATGTCTTACGAGACTTGGTGGACGATTCATCTTTATACCTATCTGGCGATTGCTTTATCTTTTATGCACCAAATTTTGTCGGGGCCAATGTTTATTGGGCATCCATTAAATCGGGCTTATTGGGAATTTCTCTATATTTATGCGGGCGCAATCATTGTTATTTGGCGCTTTGTGATTCCGACTGGAAGATCGCTTCGACATAACTTAAAGATTGAAAAAATAGTTAATGAAGGACCAGGGGTTACTTCGATAATTATGAGGGGGCGCAAGCTTGATAAATTGAATGCACAAGGCGGGCAATTCTTTGGGTGGCGCTTTATGCAGAAAGGACAATGGTGGATTTCGCATCCATATTCATTGTCGGCGGCGCCAACAGATAAACATATGCGAGTGACTGTGAAAGAACTTGGCGATCATTCGAAGGCGGTTAAGAATTTAAAGAAGGGCACCAGGGTGTTCTTTGAAGGGCCATATGGCACTTTCGTGGCTGCGACAGCGTCAAAGGGACACATTGTTCTTGTGGGCGGCGGTGTAGGAATAACGCCACTTCGGGCTTTGATGGAAGAGTTTGATGATTCAAAGCAGATTGATGTTTTATTCCGCGCATCGCGTGAAGAGGATTTAGTTCTGCGAAAAGAGTTAGATGCGATCGCAGATGCACGTGGGGCAAGAGTTCATTACTTAGTAGGGTCGCGCAAAGTGCATCCGATGGATGCGAAATATATAAGCAAGTTTGTTCCGGCATTTGCCGATTCAGATGTTTATGTTTGTGGGCCAACGCCTTTGGTCGAGGCTGTGCGTGAGGCATGTAGGGATGCGGGAATTCCGAAGAATAGATTCCATGACGAAGCTTTCGAATTTCATGCGGTTTAAATTGATTAGCGAAGCGATTAGGGGCGAGGGATGAAGCGCGGATTATTAATTGGTGTTGGAACACTTGGTGGGCTTGGTGCGGTATTCGCGATTACACCGCCGCAATTTGGAACATCAGGGCCAACAGGATTAGCTGCGTTGCCGGGGAAGGCTGCGAGTTCTGCGGCGCCGGCACCTGCGGCTACGAAAGCTGCACCAACAAAAGCGGCGAGTGCGCCAACTAATGCTTCTTCGCCAAGTAAAAAAGCGACGCCAACAAAAACAAAGAGTGCAGCGCCACAACCAGCGCAGACTCAAGCCCCTGCGCAATCTGGTGGAATTACTGGAACATTTGATGGAAATACTGCGCAGACTAGATGGGGTCCAGTGCAGGTACGCATTGTTGTTAAGGACGGAAAGATTGTTGATGCATCCGCTTTGCAGGCACCAAGTGGCGATTCACGATCACGGAGTATTTCCCAACAAGCAGTTCCATATTTAGTGCAAGAAACTTTGGCTGCGCAATCAGCTCAAATTTCTGGCGTTGGTGGCGCCTCATACACATCAAATGGTTGGTATCAATCTTTGCAATCTGCACTTAAGAAGGCTGGTCTTTAATATTTCTGGCACCGTAAAGGTAATGCGTGATCCGAAGTTTCAAGGCTTCGCCGCGGTGAGATAAAAATAGGTGATTGTTCAGAAGATTTAACGGAAGTTTGGGATTTATGTCTGCGGGCAAAAGAGATAACAGAAGGATCATTTGATCCGTGGTGCGTTGAGGGCGGATTTGATCCATCGGGATATGTAAAAGGTTGGGCATCGGATAAAGCGATTGCATTTTTGCGCGATCACGGTGCCACATTTATTCAAGTAAATGGCGCTGGGGATCTCTCGCTATTTGGCGGGCCACATAAAATTGGAATTAGATCTCCCGAGGATGCGAAAGTAATTTTGAAAATTTTTGAGCTAAATGGTGGCGCGATTGCGACATCTGGAACATATGAACGTGGTGCACATATCCGAGATCCTCACACTGGCTTGATTGCAATCGGTGCCAGAAGTGCGACCGTGATAGGGCCAGATGGCGGCTTGGCTGATGCGTTGGCGACTGCGTTAGTTGTGTCGGGGCGAGTTATCGATAGACATGACGAGGTTGCGTGGTCGGTAGGATTTGGGCATGGCTGATGGCGATGACAAGATAAATGGAACGACTGGTGGATTCACAAGCGCTGGTTTAAAAACTGAAGAAGAGATGTTGGTGCTTCCGGCATTTAATATCGCAGCCGCACTTGAAATCGGACAGATTGCATTTGAACTTGCAAGTGCGCGCGAATTAAAAGCTGCGATTGAAGTTCGAATTGGTGAATGGACCGTTTTTCACGCATCACTTCCGGGCACAAACGCCGAAAATGATTGGTGGATGGGTCGCAAAGCACGAGTTGTTTTATTGACTGGGCACTCATCGATTCACGAAAGAGTTTTAGCTGAAGAGACAAATACCGATTGGTTTGCAAAGCACGGAGTTGAGGAAGAGCAATATGCAATTCATGGCGGCGGATTGCCAATAAATGTTGTCGGCAAAGGACTTGTTGGAGTTTTATTAGTAAGTGGATTACCACAAATTCAAGATCACTTACTAGGCGTTGAAGTTTTGACTGAATATCTCGCGCGCAAAGGTGAGAATAGTTGAGCAAAGAGATCTGGGTTTGCGGTGAGGTATTAATTGATTTAATCCCCCGCGGTGAGAAAAAAGTTGCAATCGTAGGCGGCGGACCAGCAAATACTGCAAAAGCTTTAGCGCTGCTTGGTTTTGATTCTTATTTTATTGATGGCATTTCAACTGATGCATATGGCGCAAAGGCAAAGGCCGAACTTTTATACGACGGCGTTAATTTAAAATATGCGCACTTCACAGATAAACCAACTTGTACTGCGGATGTTTCGCTAGATGCCGCAGGAGTCGCTTCATATGTTTTCACAATCGACGGATCAGCAACATTTGATTTCTCACATGATTGGCTGCCAGATCCGCTAGAAATAAAGCCCGCGGTATTGCAGATTGGAACACTTGCAACAATCGTTGAACCTGCTGCAAGTATTTTGTTGGAGTGGGCGAGAAAAGTGGCGAAAGTAGCCCCAGTTGTATTTGATCCGAATATTCGTTCTTCAGTTTTAAGTGATCGTGCGAAATATCAGGCCGCAGTTGCAAGATGGACCGCGATTTCTGCAGTTATAAAAGTTAGCGAAGATGATTTAGCTTGGCTCTATCCCGACCGCGATCAATTGGAAGTTGCGGCCCAGTGGCTTAGCGAAGGCGCAGATTTGGTAATTATTACAAAGGGAAGTTACGGCCTTATCGGAATCACATCACAAGGATCAGTAACTGTTCCGGGCGTGAAGGTAGAAGTGGCTGACACTGTCGGGGCCGGTGACACTGTTGGGGCAATTGTTGTTGAAGCAATTGTGGAACGCGGACTTTCAACTTTGCATGGCGAAGTTTTGCGCGAAGTATTAACGCGCGCAGCAAAGGCAGCATCAATTACTTGTTCGCGCGCAGGTGCGAATCCACCAACGCGCGCAGAGATTGAGGGATAGAAATGCAACATATAGATGGTTCTGAAATATCTGTCGGAATTGATTTAGATCAAGGTGCGCGCATCGCATCTCTGCAGTGGCGAGATTTGCAATTCGTTGTTCCCTTTCGCGGAACACCGCTTTCATGGGGCTGGTATTCAATGTCGCCATGGGCGGGACGTGTTCGAGATGGTCTGATGAAAGATGCATCTGGCGTTGAACATACTTTGCCAACAAATTGGCTGCCACCACATGCGAT
>JAPLAY010000083.1 GCA_026393035.1 Actinomycetota bacterium | reverse complement strand
TTCTGGTTCAAAGGGTGGAGCAAACATTCCTTGGACAAACCTAAAGGCTGCTGTTAAGGCTGCAGCTGCAGGAAAGAGCTTCACATACCAAGGTGCTTGGACTACTGCAAAGTTTGACGCAGCAGGCGACACCAGCGGAGCACTCTTTAGAGTTTATAGCATCGGTACCGATGGAAAGCTCAGCTCTAATGATGCGGACGACGTTCGCTTCTAATCAAATCTTTTTAAGGGAATGAATTAATTCCTTAAAAGATTGTCTTGAAAATATCGGCCCTAGGATTCCTAGGGCCGATATTTTTTTAAAGTGAATGAAGAACGGTAGCAATCCTCATTACGGCATCATCAACTATTTCCCGGCTGGTTGCAAAATTAATTCTAATAAATCCCAAACCAGAAGCTCCATACAAATGTCCTGGCGCAACTGCTATTTTCCCCTGAGAAAGTAAGATCCCTGCGATATCGACCTTCGTACTCTTATTTAGCTCAGAGTTCAAAGTCCGCAGATCAAGCCAGCCAAAGTACCCCGCATCAGGCGGTTTATATCCAATAGTTAAATCTAACTTTTCTAGAAGGCTCTGAAGATGGCGCCTTGAACTATCCAATTCTTCAATTACCGCATCCAACCAATCAATACTGTCTCGGTATGCTGCCACTGAAGCTACCGCACCAAATAAGGAAGCACGAGAGTGAACAGCTATTGGCAATCGATTAACAATGGCTTTGGTCTTTGGGTGCACGGCAACTATCTGAGCGCACTTTGTACCAGCTATGTTCCAGGATTTGGTTGCCGAAAGGAAGGCTATTCCTACCTCACGCGCAGCTTCCGATGAATTTAGAAACGGAACAAAATTGTTTTCATTAAAAACTAGTGGCGCATGAATTTCATCTGAGGCTATTAATACCTGATATTTTTTAGCTAAGTCAGCTAATTTTGCCAGATCGTCTTTTGAGAAAATAGCTCCGACTGGATTGTGCGGATTACAAAGTATATGAACCTTAACGCCACTTGAATATCCCTTTTCAATCTCTGCGAAGTCAAGTGAATATTTCAGATCCTTCTCAATAAGTGGCGCGTCGTAGACCTCGCACCCCAATTCTTTTATCCAATTAAAGAAATTAAAGTAAACAGGTGTGTTGACCATTATTTGATCACCAGATTTAAGAATTTGACGGCAGACCTCAATGACTCCAACTCCAACATCAGTACAAATTTTTATATCAGTTGGCTCGATCTCCCAATTCCACCTAGATTTTGCAAATTGAGCCAAACTTTCACCTAACTCAGGAAACTTTCCTAAATAACCAGCATCCGAAGCGTTAACAAGTGAAATAAGTGAGTCTTTAATAGATTGTGAAAGATCGTAATCCATTACGGCGAATGGCATAGGAAGAATTTCTGAGTCGAAAGCTCGCCATTTTTCACTTTTACGAGTGAGGAGTGTTGCTTTTGGTGGAACGGAAATCTGCTCATGTTTATTAATTGAATCTGCCATATCGGGAGAATAGCCTAGGTATGTTGCTTGTGAAATAAAGAACACGGGGTTAACATTCCCCTTAATTATGAGCAATATTCCGATTAACAAATTAACTGGGTATCCAGTTTCGCTTGCAGTTTTAGATTTTGGGCTTTTTACTGTTCATTCGAATGGCCGCATTATTGGAATTCCGGGTTTTCTAATCGAAACAAGTGCTGGCGAAAAAGTTTTGATAGATACAGGTTTCCCAGAAAAATATGCAAAAGATATTAATCAAGCTTCAATTGAGGATAATCTGGGGGATTTCGGCGAGCTGTTAGAACTAACTTATGAGAATCAACCAGAGGCTCAACTTGCGAAACTAGGAATAACAATAAATGATTTAGATTATGTCGTTATAACTCATACACATATTGATCATGTTGGAAACATTGGAAGTTTCCCTAATATTCCAATTATTATCGGTAAAGAAGAACGGGAATTAGAGCAACCAATATATTGGCGCGGTAAAAAGCAATTAGATTGGCCAGACACCGACTATGTATTAATTGAAGAAGATACGCTCTTGGGTGAGAATTTTGAAGTTTTACATGTCCCTGGGCATACCCCCGGTGAGCTTTCAATTCTCATAAAATTACCTGAAACTGGATCCATACTATTAACGAGTGATGCGATTTCCCGGGAGTCCGAGATTGCTGAAGGCTGTTTAGATGCAACCAACCCAGCACAAGCAATAGAAAGTGGCAAACGAATTTTAGAGTTAGCTCGCCAGCGAGATGCTCTGGTTATCTATGGACATGGTCCACAACAGTGGAATGAATTAATAAAGGCACCCGCCCGCTATCTATAACGAGAAATTTAGAAGCTATCGAACATCTCTTCCTTGATTCAAGATGATGACATTTCCACTTGATACATCACCAGCTGGAGATATTAAGAATCCAACCCATGAGGCGATTTCTTCGGGTTTCATCGCGGTACCTCGAGGCATTTGCGAGATGGCTCTATCAAGTACTTCTTTGGTTAAAATTTCGAACAATGGAGATTCGGTCATTGCCGGAGCAATTGAATTAACAGAAATTCCAGCGCTAGCGTATCTCCGCGCCAAATCTTTAGTTAGCGTATCCATGGCAGCTTTACTTGCTCGGTAGTGTGTTGGGTCGAAAACATCGAAATTGTAAGCACCATTCGAAGAAATATTTACAATCTTTTTGATGCCAGTACGAGTTAACATGGATTTAACAGCTTCTTGCGAGCAATAGAACGCAGAGGAAAAATTAACCGCCATCTGTGACTCAAATTCAGCTGAAGGAATATTGGGAAATTCAGATAGAAAACAGGTTCCTGCGTTATTTACCAACGCATCTACTCCACCAAATTTTGCAATAACCAGTGCGAATGCCTCGCGAATAGCATCGGGCGAAGTTAGATCAACTTTGTAGGGAAAAACATTTGGTGCGAAATCGGTTTCGATTTCTTTGAGTCCTTGGTAATTAATATCGAAGGCAATAACTGTGTAATCGTCTTTGATTAATTGGGACGTGATTGCTCTACCCATTCCACCAGCGGCACCTGTCACAACCACAATTTTTTTACTCATAGGGATAGCCTTTCACAAATCATTGGGTTATCTCTTTAGAACTGAATCGAATAGATCTCGAAGTTTCGAGTGGACTCTTGCAGGTGCTGTTCTCGGGTGACCTGCGTCAAATGGTGGCTTTGGGTCATATTCCATATCTAGCTGCATAGTCTCTGCGAACTCCTGTCCGAAAATGCGCATCGCCAAAGTTAGTGACATGTCAATGCCGGCAGATACTCCGGCCGAAGTCATTATTTTTCCTGATTCGACAACTCTCTCATCGGTAGGAATTGCTCCATAATCTTTTAGTTCGGAGTGTGAGTACCAATGCGTTGTTGCCGGAACACCTTTTAGTACTCCCGCTGAACCCAGCATTAGCGCTCCAGTACAAACAGAAATAGTCCACTCGGTGGTTGGATGAATTTTTGCAATCCAATCAATTAATGGATCTCCGGCTCGCGCCATTGTGATTGCAGGCAAACCACCGGGAACAACCAAGATATCGACCTTCGATAATTCAGAGATACTTTTCTGCGCTATTAAAGTTGTCGAAGTTCCATCACTTATCGGTCCAGCTTCTAGTGCTACATATGAAAATTCATAGCCAGGAAATTGGGAGAGTGCGTGATACGGACCAATTGCATCAAGGGGAGTGAATCCTGGGTATAACAACATTGCAATCTGTTTCATAAGGCAAAGATAGCTAACCCATTACCGTGCCGCTAGTTGTGTTTCCCGTGCGTTTTCTAGAAAATGTTCCTAAATCAATACTGTGTTCAGTTTTTAAGCACTTGTATGTAATTGGCTGATTGTCATGATCAGCGCCATCCTCAACCATTTGTATTAAATGCGCCATGATAAAACCAACTGCAGGGGCATTCTTAAATTGATTACCACTGGTTCCGATTGCAACATAAAATCCTGGAACATCAGTCTTGTCATAGATCGGTGTCCAATCTGAAGAAACATCATAAACACCGACTACTCCTGCTGGTGTTGATGGAATTTGCGCATCGGCAAATCTTCTAGCGAAGCGATATGTTTGAGATTCAAATACCTGAACAGTTCTAGTCATATTAACTTCATCAATATCGCCAGGCTCAACCCAATCCATCGGATCGCATTCGGGCTCGGTGCCACCAATCAAAGTAATTCCACCAGGGGCTGGTCTGGCGTAAGTACCAAGATCTAAATCTCCCAAGATTGGACCAGGCAAAATATTCTTTGGTGTTGATATTTGATGCACCTCAGTACGAAGTGGTTTTAACTCGACCGTGAAATCACTTCCAGCACCTGCCATCTTGTTAATCAAAGTTGACCATGGGCCAGTGACATTTACTATGACATCAGCGGCAATAAATTCAGCGCCACTAGTTAAAACGCTTTTATCCTGAGTATCAAAATCAAAAATCTCTACACCAGTAACCCGACCACTTGTTGAATCCTTAACTATTTTTGTTACTGCTTTGCGATATCTAAATATTGCACCTTCGTTACTTGCGGCAGTAGCCAAATTTTGGGCGGCAAGAAGTGGATCATTTATGTAGCCACCTGCTGGTGTGTAGATAGCACCTAACTCTTCACTTGCCTCATGCCAGAACTCATCGGATTTAACTGGCTTATTTGGCCAGTACTTTCCGGCATCAATACCAGGCATGCGAACCTTTAAGGTCTTTGAATCCCAAATCTCATATGGAATATTTGCTTTATCGAAAAGCCCTAAAGTTTTTTCATTTGATAAAACTGGCACATCTAACATTGCGCAGCCAATATCTTCTAGTTGTGCGTAGTGAGGTTGTGATTCGTTCGCTGGATTCTTGCCAAAGGAACCACTGCCATCGATTAATGATTTCCATTCTTTCCATAGAAAGTAGGATTCCCAAGCAAGCATCACGGCGTCAAAAGTTGAGTAATTAAATCTAACTACTGCGCTAGAAGAGCTAGTAGAACCGAGTCCAGCTGCAGGGTTTCGATCAATGACTGTGACCTGGTGGCCATTTCGAGTTAGCTGCAGGGCGATAGATGAACCAATTACCCCAGCCCCAATTACCACCACATGCACAGAAGTTAAGTTAGTGGCTAACTAGAAAAAGTCAACAACTTATATTTTAGTTAAAACTGCCTTTTTCGGCGCTAAGTAGGCGCGAAGAGTTAGCCCTAGGAAGCTTGCCCAGATAACTAATTGGAGCCAAGTAAGAGTTGTGCCGATTCCAATTGTTCCTGCCAATACTGTTGAGATTACCTCGTTAGCCCCAATCCAATTCCAAACGTATGAATTAACGCCAGGAAGTGCTCCGAATTCTTGGAACTCATGAATACCGTGGGATAAGACGCCACCAGCAACAATTAAAAGTGCGATACCTGTAACTGTAAAAAACTTGCCTAGATTGATTTTTACGCTCTGCTTGTAGATTGCAATTCCAAGGCCGATAGCAACTGCGAGACCAAGTATTAAGCCGAGTACTGGAGCTGAATCAGTTGATACCGTCTTAAAATTCGAGAAGATAAATAGTGCGGTTTCTAAACCTTCGCGAGCAACAGCGAAAAATGAGGCTGAAATTAGCGCCAACTTACCAAGTGGCATCGCGTAATCTAATTTGCTTTGTAGATCATTCTTTAAACCGCGCGCCATGCGCTTCATCCAGAAAACCATGTATGTAACAAGAATTACCGCAACAAGTGAAGTCGTTCCAGCAAATACTTGTTCACCGGCAACTGATAGTTGGGTAGATGTGAAAGTTAGAAATGCACCAAAAGCCAAACTTGAAATGACGGCTATTGAAACGCCAGCCCAGAGTGAAGTTAAAGCTTTACGTTGGTTTGATCGAACAAGATAAGCAACGAGAATTCCGATTATTAGCGCGGCCTCTAAGCCTTCGCGAAGTGCAATTAAAAAGGTGCTGAACATGTGTAGAAGCCTAAAGTTCAACGGAGTATTTACGCAACTTAAATGTTGCGAAATTAGTCACTTTCTGGAACTGGCTCAGCTTCCGCCTGTTCAACTTCGACTACAAGTGGCTCAGTTTCGCCCAAAATGGCCGCTAGCGGGGCTGAAATGAGCGCAATCTGCCAACTGCGGGCTCCGAATTCTGCAAGTTCGCTAACAGCAAATTTCAATCGATCTTCTACATCGACGGGGGGCGTTGGCCAGCAAACCCGGCGGATAGCTTCGGGGGAGATTAGGTTTTCAGCTGGCATTTGATTCGTCGCCGCACATTCAAGAACTGCTGCTCTGGCATGTGTAAGTCGGGCATAGCCAAGTGGATTCTTTGTTTGCCACATCTTTGGTGGTGGTAATCCCTCTGAGGGGGTACGCAATTTCGGTAGATCCTCGCCCTCAAGTTTTTGTGCACTTTCAAATACCTCAAACCACTCTTCAAATGGCATGGAAGTTAATCTGGTTCGGCGCAGGAGTGCTTTCTTAAAATCGCCAAATCCCTTCGGGGGCTTAGTAGCAATTAAAACCAAAGTCTCATCATTGAATACCCGGCCCGGGGCTAGATCAATCGACTTAGCGAATTCATTGCGTGCGGCCCAGAGAGCGCGAATGATTGCAAGGGCTGTTAAGTCGCGGATCTTATGGATGCCAGATGTACGTCGCCAAGGATCTTTTCGAGGAGAAGAAGGCGGCGCCTTTAGAATCGCTGCAAAGTCTTCCTTCGCCCATTCCAATTTTCCGTTTTCAATTAACAACTTCTCAATCTCATCACGAAGTTCAACAAGAAGTTCGACATCAAGGGCAGCGTAATTCAACCATTCAGGGCGTAGCGGACGGATTGACCAATCAACGGCGCTATGTTCTTTGGCAAGAGTTACGTCGAGAAGTTGTTCAGTAAGTGGGCCAAGACCAACGCGCTCGCAACCCGCAATTCGACCAGCTAATTCAGTATCAAAGATAACCTTTGGCTCTATTCCAACTTCACGCAAACAAGTAAGGTCTTGGGTTGATGCGTGAATAATCCACTCTTGATCTGAGAAAGTATCGCTCATCTCTTTCCAATAAGGACTTTCGCCAACTGCAATCGGATCGATTAAATGTAGCCCGCCGCCATTGCGCTTTATTTGAATTAGATATGCCCGAGCTGAATATTTATAGCCAGAGGCACGTTCGGCATCAATTGCAATTGGGCCACTTCCCGATTTCAATTGCGCTAAAACTTCACCAAGACTGTCGGAAGATTCAATTAAATCTGGAACGCCACCAGCTGGTGCAAGAAGTGGTTCAGCCATTATCTACTGCGACTTAGCTGGGTAACACCTTCAGGAATCGGTGCAAGCCCTGCTGACATTTCTAAAAGCTCTACCCAAGCCCGCACATGGCTTGCAATATCTGCACCTGAAGTTGGTGTCCACGATGCGCGAACTTCGAGTTCGCTATCTTCATCTAAATTTTCAAGCGTTCCAAATGATGCACTTGCTACCTTTGTGACAGTGCCACTTGGAGCTGTGAAGTCACAACCATTTTTCTTTAGTGATTCCATAAGCCAAGTCCATCCAATGTTGCACAACATCGGATCTGCTGCCATTTCGTTATCGATTGCGGCACGAACAAAAGTTACACATCGATATTTTCCGGACCAACCCTCTTGGCCATCTGGGTCATGAAGTAAAACAAATCTGCCTGTTGCGGCATCTTCTAAAACATCAGCCGTCATAGCAAGTGAAAACGGTGCAAGTTTTTGTGGTGCTGGGACTTCTTCGAGCAAGATTTCAACGCGTGGCTTTATCGCACGAATTTGCGCGACAATACTTTCAAATCCAACGTCCATGTGAAAATGGTAAGGCGTATTTCTGCGATAAAGATGAAGGCGCGAGCGAAGATTGGTGTGGGTTGTATTAACCTCTGCCAATGGCCTCGATACTTGCTCTCTTTTCCAGCGTCCTTTGGGGGAGCGCCGATTACTTAGCAGGAAACCTCTCGAAGAAATTTAAACCAATCGCAGTAACTGGGGCTTCACAAGCATTTGGACTTTTAGTTGGAGCTATTCTCGTATTAGCAAGTGGTTCTTACATAGCACCAAACTTAAGTTGGAATGGATATTTTCTTCCCGCAGTTGGCGCGGGGATCGCTGGATTTCTTGGTTTAGTTTCTTTTTATTCTGGGCTCTCAACTGGGCGCATGGGAGTCGTTTCTCCAATCAGCACTCTAAGTGCAGTCATCCCACTTACCTTTGCATTTCTATCCGGTGAACGACCAACTTCGATTCAAATTATTGGAATGGCAGTTGCAGTCTTCGGAGCTTTCTGTGCATCTGGTCCAGATATCTTAAAAGGTTTACCGATAAAGCCGCTCCTGTTCGGATTAGGCGCTGCATTTGGTTTTGGAATCGCACTTGCATTTATGGCACAAGGTTCAAAAACTAGTTCGCTTCTTACGATGACTTCAATGCGAGTGATCTCGGTTGGTTTCTGTATTTTACTTGCAATTAGATTTAGAAGCGTCGGTGGTTTTGCTAAGTCAAATCTTTTCATCCTTGCAGTAATTGGTACTACGGATTTTGCGGCAAATCTATTTCTTGGAGTTGCTACAACTAAAGGCTTGGTCTCAGTTGCGATGGTCTTTGGTTCGCTCTTCCCAATAGTTACTGCACTATTGGCCTTTAAGTTCCTGCACGAAAGATTGCACCGGATTCAGTATCTAGGAATTTTCCTTGCAGTATCTGGCGTTTCACTTATTTCAATTGGCTAATTACGAATTAGTTTTAAGAAGGTATCGCTCCCGCTTTT
>JAPLAY010000065.1 GCA_026393035.1 Actinomycetota bacterium | reverse complement strand
GGATTATTACGCCGATAATCTACATTATGTCAGATAAATATGACATACTTAGTTAATCGCCAGCTCTGAGATTGTTAAGCAGGAACAGACCAGGTTTCTATCCCCATATACCCCATCAATACGCCCAACCGCCGGCCAATACTTGCCAGCGTTTGCGAGTTCGCTATTCGCAATAGTCATTCCAGATGGATATGCACCAATTTCTCTAGAATATTTTCTATCCCAATCACTTCGGAGTAAATCAGAAGTTGTATGAGGCGCGAATCGGAGCGGCGATTGCTCAACAGTTAACTCTCCTGCCTCAATATCGGCTATTTCTGCCCGAATAGAGACCATTGCTGAGATAAAACGATCCATTTCACGCAAATCTTCAGACTCCGTTGGCTCTATCATCAAAGTTCCCGCAACTGGAAAACTAACTGTCGGTGCATGGAAACCATGATCCATCAGACGCTTTGCAACATCGTCAACTGTTACACCAGTATTTTTAGTTATTTCGCGTAAATCAATAATACATTCGTGGGCGATAAAGCCATTCGCACCGCGATAAAGAACTGGGAAATGTGGATCCAACTTCATTGCCAGATAATTTGCTGACAGAATTGCGACAGAGGTTGCCTTAGTTAACCCATCTCCCCCCATCATCCGAATATATGACCAAGAAATTGGCAAAATACTTGCAGAACCAAATGGCGCAGCGCTTACTGGTCCAGGTCCAGTTGTCGGTCCAGCTAATTCATCGAGTGGATGATTCGGTAGAAATGGTCCTAAGTGGGCCTTGGCAATTACCGGACCAACTCCTGGTCCCCCGCCGCCATGCGGAATGCAGAAAGTTTTATGCAAGTTCAAGTGCGAAACATCTGCGCCAAATTTTCCAGGTTTAGCAAGACCAACCAAAGCATTTAGATTCGCACCATCTACATAAACCTGACCGCCTGCATCATGAATCAATCCACAAATCTCAGTGATCGCTTCTTCGAATACGCCGTGCGTTGACGGGTATGTAACCATTAAAGCTGCAAGCGTTTGCCCGTATTGAATGATCTTGGCTTTTAGATCTTCGACACTTACATTTCCATCTTCATCACAAGCAATTACGACGACTTTCATTCCAGCCATTACTGCACTTGCCGCATTTGTTCCATGGGCACTTGATGGGATGAGACAAATATCTCGAGCGAATTCATTGCGCGAATCTAGGTACTTTCTAATTGCAAGCAAGCCCGCGAACTCCCCTTGTGAGCCGGCATTTGGTTGTAACGAAACGGCGTCATAACCAGTAATCGTTAAGAGCCAGCTCGAAAGTTGTGAAATTACTTCACGGATACCAAGGTTTTGGTTGCTGGGTGCATAGGGATGAAGCGATGAAAATTCTGGCCAGGTAACAGGAATCATTTCGGTTGTTGCATTCAATTTCATTGTGCAAGAGCCAAGTGGAATCATGGTTCTATCCAAGGCGAGATCTCGATCGGCCAGCATGCGCAGGTAGCGCAACATTGAAGTTTCAGAGTGATAAGTGTTGAAGATATCGTGTTGGAGAAACTTAGTTTTGCGCAAATGCTTCTCTGAAACAACAGGGACGTCTTTCGCTAAATATTTTGCGTCAAAGAGCGCTGCAACCTTTACGAGATCTGTCTCGGTGATGCTCTCTCCCAGCGAAATACCAATTGTATTTTTATCTTTGATCCGAAGATTAAATCCAGCTGATATTGCTAAATCGGATACCTTCGCGGAATCTATTCCGGAAATTACAAAGGTGTCGAAAATTTCCCCTGAGCCAACACTTAAACCTTTAGCTCTTAGAATTTCGCGCAGCGTGAAAGTATTTGAGCGAATTCGGTCTGCGATAGCTTGTATTCCACTTGGTCCATGCCACATTGCATAGAACGAAGACATAACGGCGAGTAAAACTTGAGCCGTGCAAATATTAGATGTGGCCTTATCTCTTCTTATGTGTTGCTCTCTAGTTTGCAACGCCAGGCGCAGTGCCAGATTTCCCTGTACATCCAGACTCTGTCCAACTAATCGTCCAGGTAGCGAACGTTCCAATCCGTCGCGCACCGACATGAAACCTGCGTGTGGTCCACCAAAACCCATTGGAACGCCAAATCTCTGGGCAGATCCAACTGCGATATCGAACCCAATTTCTCCAGGACTTTTGAAAAGAGTTAGCGCCAATAAGTCGCAGGCAATAATTGCAATTGCACCCTTATCGTGGACCTCTGCTACCGAATTAAAGTGATCAACTATCTCGCCATCTGCCGTTATTTGCGCGAAGATTGCTCCGAAATACTCTGAAGTTATTTTGCGCAATCCTTCATTCCTTGAATCGAATTCAACAATCTCAATACCTAGAGGATTAGCACGGGTTTTGATAACCGCCTTAGTTGCTTCATTTAAGCCATGATCAATTAAGAAAACAGCAGAATCGCTCCCCTGCCAGACACGTCTTGCAAGAGTCATAGCTTCAGCTGCCGCCGTCGCTTCATCCAACATCGAAGCGTTTGCAATTTTTAGGCCAGTTAAATCAGTGACCACAGTTTGAAAAGCAAAGATTGCTTCTAAGCGACCCTGACTAATCTCTGGTTGATAAGGCGTGTAAGCGGTGTACCAAGAAGGATTCTCCAAAACATTTCGAAGAATTACCGGAGGTGTAATAGTTTCGTGATAGCCCATTCCAATTAGAGATTTCAAAACGGTATTTTTATCAGCAATTTTACGTAACTCTTCTAGCGCTGCTACTTCCGATATTGCATCAGGTAGGACATCGGAAATCTTTTCATTAAGCGCAATTGTCGATGGAACAACCTTGGCTATAAATGCAGCGAAGTCGCTCTCGCCAAGTTCTTTCAGCATGTGGGAAATTTGCAACTGATTTGGACCGATATGTCGATCTGCAAAAGTCGATCGCACCGAATCCATTGCGCACTCCCCCATCTATATCTACCAGAGCCTGAACTCCGATTCCTAGGGGAAGGAATTAATTAAGCTAGTTTGCGTTTCCTACGATCAGATAGTTCATCCGATAATCCACTAATTGTAGTTCCACCAACAACGCTCTCGCCAGTTGAAATATTCTCACCTTGTAGTGTGGCTAGAGAGCCTTCAACTTCACTCCAGACTTTACCGATTGCAATACCGAAGACACCTTGGCCACCCTGCAATAAATCTACAATCTCATCAGCGCTTGAACATTCATAAATTGTTGCGCCATCGCTCATAAGTGTCATGCGTTCCAAATCACCGACTCCTCTGGAGCGAAGGTGTTCAACAGCTGAACGGATGTTTTGCAGTGATACTCCAGTATCAAGTAACCGCTTAACAATCTTTAAAACTAAAATATCGCGAAAGCCATAGAGCCGTTGTGATCCAGATCCGCTTGCGCCTTGCACACTTGGTTCTACTAAACCGGTGCGTGCCCAATAATCTAATTGTCGGTATGTGATTCCGGCGGCAACACAAGCAGTTGCACCGCGATAGCCAATTTCAGGTGCCGATGGGTCAGTCACTTGAGACATTTGGAACTCACTTCTATGGGGGAAGATCCTTAGCGGATTTAAGAGAAGGCTAGTTTGCAGGCTCGTTCGAGGCAATAACCGACACGCATAAACTCTAAAGTTTTCCTAGAGGGTTAGTCGCAAAATCAGCCTAGAAAGTCTTCCGGATTTATCTGGTCAAGGAACTCTCTAAAGGCTTCAACCTCATCATCGGCTTGGTCTGGAATCTCAATACCGGCCTGGGCAAAGAGATCTTCGGAGGCAGAAATTTTGGAACCTGCTCTAATAGCTAAAGCGATTGCATCACTAGGTCGCGCTGAGATCTCTCGACCATCACCCAAAATCAAATTTGCGTAGAAAACTCCATTTACAAGCTCGGTCAGATTTACCCCAGATATCTTAGAACCCAACTCTTCAACAACGATTTTGAATAAGTCGTGAGTCAGAGGTCTCGGTGGAACGACTCCTTGTTGGGCAAAGGCAATCGCAGTTGCTTCTGTGGCGCCCACCCAGATTGGTAGATAGCGAATTCCCTTTACTTCCCTCAGAAGAACTATTGGCTGGTTCGAAGGCATCTCGACACGAACGCCAACCACTTCAACTTCTATAAATTTCATTAGCTAAAACTATTTAGCGCGATGCAAGCCAGAAGCAACAAGTGCTGCGTGCAGTCTTATCGAGAGTGAGGCAAGTTCACGTTGAACTTCCTCTGCTCTAGCTGCAGCTTCAGAACCCTTTTGACGCAACAGTGGCGTAATCACTTGCTCAACTAATCCAACCTCACGGTCTGCTGAAGTTTTGAAACTCCGCAAATGGCGCGCTTCAATTCCAAACGATGACATCTCTGCTACCGCTCGGGCAACGGCTAACGCGTCAGCGTCGTAATAACGCCCCTTCATTTCGATTAAACCGAAGGATTCGATTTGGGCTAGCTGGGCTTCCAATAATCCAGAAGATTGAATTAGCTCATCACGAGAAAGACGAAGCTGACTGTCATGAATGAAATTTGATGGGGCGAATTCGCCATCAATTGTTGCCAATCGAGGCGCAGCAGGCGAACCAGGAACGTTTGATGGTGTGAGACCACGATCTAGCGCATCAAGATTTTCCTTGATAACTCGAAGCGGCAAATATTGATCGCGTTGTGCTGATAAAACATATCTCAAACGCTCTAAATCGATTGTCTTAAATTTACGATAACCAGATGGCGTACGTTCAGGCTCAATCAAACCTTCTGATTCCAAGAATCGAATCTTAGAAATGGTGACATCTGGAAACTCACTACGAAGTTTGCTTAGGACTTCACCAATACTCAGATAGGCGCGGGCTGGAACGCTCATATACTCCCCTTTTTCATTTAATGGATCTCACCTTTTCGCGTTCCCGATACGGGGCGCAAGAAAGTTAGGCGATATTTACCGACTTGGACTTCATCTCCATGACTAAGGGAAGTTTGGTTCTTGGAGATTGCATTTACATATGTTCCGTTCAAACTATTCAAATCTTCGATTGTGAACTCAGAAAGCTCTCCGGCACTCGAACGCTTCACTTGGCAATGTTTTCTGGAGACAGTTACATCATCTAGAAAAATCTGCGAACTAGGATCTCGACCAATAGTTACTAGTTCAGTATTCAAAAGAAATCTCGCGCCCTTACCAGCTCCAGAAAGTGCAATAAACATTGCGGAATCTGCAGCTAAATCTTTTAGGATATTAAACTCTTCGTCACTCAGTGAATCGAGAAGCGAGTTTTCTGTAACAAAATCTGGCACAGATCTAAGTGCCGATAAATGTAGAGTGCTTGTTAAATCCGTCCCTGTTGGCAATTTTGGAGTATCGGATGGCGGTGTAACCATTGCCCACTCCCCTTCTGCCAGAACCTTCAGGTTCAACTACAGGCTGACACTATTCGTTAGGGCAGGCGTGGTCAAGCGGTGATTGCGGAGTATTCCTCGGCCGTTAAGAGTTTTGGCAACGCTCCCTCGATTGCAATTTCAGCAATCCAGCCCTGTCCATACGGGTCACTATTAATGACTTCCGGCTTCGTATCTAGATCAGCATTAACCGCAACAATTCTTCCTGACAGTGGCGAATAAATTTCTGAAACACTTTTCGTAGATTCAATCTCGCCACAAACTGCGCCAGCTGTAACCGCATCTCCAACTTTTGGAAGTTGAACATAAACAATATCTCCGAGAGCACCTTGGGCGAAGTCGGTAATTCCAATTCGGTAATTTGCAGAATCCGCTGTTCGCAAAACCCATTCATGTTCATTTGTATAATTCAGATTCGCAGGTGTATTCGACACGGTTTCCTCTTCTCGTTACTTTCGCGTATTGACTAGGGCAGAGATTGTGTACTGCGCACCAGTCGCCAAATATAGAGCGCATCCCCAAATTGCGAAAGCCCAACCACAGATGTGGAAGATTTCTCCGACACCGGTTCGGCCAGAAAGTAGTAAAAACGGGAAGGCGTAAAGAAGATTGAAGGTTGCGGCCTTCCCCAAAAAAGTTACTTCAAATACGCCGGTACCTTGTCGGCGCTTTACTAGAAGCATCAGCCCAAGCCAGAGATCTCTAGAGATTAGTAACAGCAAAAGCCAGAGCGGAATGATTTCCTTAATGACCAGCGCTACAGCAGTAGCCGCGATGTACGCACGATCAATTGTCGGATCTAGGGCTGCGCCCAATTCTGATTCCTGATTTAAGGCCCGTGCTACTTTTCCATCGAAATAATCAGAGAGTGCGCCCACTGTTAAGACGATGAAAGCTAAAACTAAGTTGTCGAGTCCAAGGTACGCCCATAAAAATACGGGAATACCAAGGGCGCGAATTCCAGTTATTGCATTAGGGATTGTCAGAATCTCGTTACGCGAAAACATAGTTAATCTCGCTCTTTAACCTTTACGACTACTTCAACTGGTGTTCCAGGGAAACCGAACTCCTCGCGGAGGCGTCGTTCGATGAATCTGCGATAAGCCGTTTCTACGAATTCACTTGCGAAAACCACAAATTTTGGCGGACAAATAGCTGCCTGGGTGGCGAACCGAATCTTCGGTTGTTTACCGCTTCGAACTGGTGGCGGAGTTGCGGCAATCAGCGCACCGAGGAATGAATTTAGCTTGCTAGTTGGAATTCGCTTCTCCCAGCTTGAGATAGCGGTACGAAGAGCCGGCGCTAATCGATCTCTGTGCCACCCAGTTTTCGCTGAAACATTTACTCTCTGCGCCCAAGGGAATCGCTCCAGATTTCGTTCGAGCTCTTTATCAAGTTGAATTTGTCGTTCCTCGTCAACCAGGTCCCATTTATTCATCACAATTACTAAGCCGCGACCAGCTTCTTCGACCATGCTAACTATTCGTAGATCTTGTTCCGTAAGCGGTACAGAAGCATCAAGAACCACCACCGCTACCTCTGCTCGCTCTAACGCTGTTGCTGTTCTAAGCGAGGCGTAATAATCCGTTCCACTATCTTGCCTGGCTCGCTTACGAATACCGGCAGTGTCGATAAAACGCCAAGTAGATCCACCTATTTCAATCAATTCATCCACTGGATCTCGAGTTGTTCCAGCTGCATCATCCACGATTACTCGTGACTCCCCCGCCAAAATATTTAGCAAACTTGATTTGCCCACGTTCGGTCTTCCTACAAGGGCAATGCGACGAAAACCATCGTCGTTCTTCTCCGAACCAATTTCCGGTAGCTCTTTAACTAGGAAATCCAGCAAGTCTCCACTTCCACGGCCATGCAGCGCAGAAACAAAACGTGGTTCACCAAATCCTAAATTCCAAAGCGCATGCGCTTCCGCTTCTTCGCTCGGTCCATCAACTTTATTCGCTGCAACAATTACTTTCTTCTTTGATTTCCGCAACAGACTTACTAAGGATTCATCTTCGTCCAATGCACCAACTTGTGCATCAATTACGAAGAGAACAACATCGGATTCTGCAATTGCTGCCTCAGAACCTGCTGTGATTTTCTCTGAGATTCCTTCTGGTGCAACTTCCCAGCCACCTGTATCTATCAAAATAAATCTACGACCGTTCCATTCAGCCTCATATTTAACACGATCTCTCGTAACACCTGGAGTGTCTTCAACGATCGCTTCACGTCTACCGATTATTCGATTGACCAAGGTCGACTTACCAACGTTAGGTCTTCCGATAACTGCAACTTTAGGCAAACCTAAAAGATTCTTACGGGTGAGCCATTCCCAGATAACATCGACGACTTCTTTTAAATCCAACTCTGTTGAATCCAATTCGAGGGCATCCTCCGCAGGGCGCAGAGGTGAGATTTTTCTAGTTGAATCGAGATGATCGCGGTTGCTCAGTGATGCCGCAACATCCAAAACTGGATCGCTCGCAACCTCTTCCGCACTTCGGCGAAGAGTTCTAGCTTCTAGATCTGCGTATAAGAAAACCTTTAAATCAGCATCTGGCGCAACTACCGTTCCGATATCGCGACCTTCGACAACGATTCCAGTTTCAGTGTTGTTGATAATAGTTTGTTGCATGTCAACCAAAAAAGCGCGAAGTTCAGGATTTTGACTAATCTGACTTACATTATCTGTAACACGTGCACCGCGAATATCAGTTGTTACATCAACTTCACCACAGAAAATTTTTGGATCTTTTGGGTTCGGAGCAAAAACTATTGGGTGCTTCTTTATTGCTGCGATAATCTCCCAACCTTCAGAGACATTTTCCTTCAGTGATATCCATGTTGCGGCACGATAAAGGGCACCAGTATCTAAATAATTCCAATTTGCACGAACTGCTATTGCTTTCGCTGTGCTTGATTTGCCGGAACCACTCGGACCGTCTATCGCAATTACTATTCCGGCCATAGGCGTACCTTACTGCCTTGTGCGAGAGATGTTTTTATTGCTTACGCGGAGCATGCGCTAACCAACCTTTAGCTACCAGATGTTTTTGCAGTGAAATAGCATCACTTTCACTCAAGGCAAGAGTAATCAACCCCACTTCTTGTCCGGGGCTGTGTTCCATAAAAAGATCTTCAACGTTGACTCCTATAGCTGCACATTCGTTGAAAATATTTGCCAATCCTCCGGGCTTATCATCAATCACGATTGGAACATATGAATAATCACGATTCTTCCCGCCATGTTTTCCGGGAATCTTTGCTCGCCCTTCACGCCCTGCAATTAAGAAATCTTGAATAGCCACCAAGTCACTTGAATCCAAGTCGCTACGCAATTTAGAAAGTCGATTAATAACTTCATCTAGTTTTGGCAAGACGTGCTCTCTATTACCAAGCAATAACGCACCCCAAAGGGATGAGTCTGAATCAGCCAAGCGACTGACATCTCGCAAACCTTGCCCTGCCAAGTTCAAACTCTCGTTATCGCTCTCCAAGAGGCTTGCACCTAGGGCGGTGCTCAATATTTGAGGAAGATGAGAGATAGTTGCAATCGCCTCATCGTGCGACTGGCCATCCATCTCATAAATCGTGGAGCCAAGTAATCTCCCCAACAATCTGGCACTTTCAACCACTTCAGGGCTGCTCTTTGAAGTTCTAGAGATAATCCAAGCTCTCGATTCAAATAGATCTGCTCGAGCGCTCTCCGGCCCACTTTTCTCGCGACCTGCCATTGGATGCACAGCTATAAATTGTGGTGCTAATTCCGAAAATTGTTCAACTTGAACTATAAGTTCAGACTTAATACCACCTACTTCTATAAATGTTGCATCAGGATGTATCGCAAATTGATCTTTGAGTACCTTCAATACATCTTGAGGTGGGACCGCTATAAGAATTACTCGAGGGTTTTCAGCATCTTCTGAAACTCCGAGAAGATCTCTAGCTAATCGTAAATTTGCAGAAAAAGAATCATCTAGAGCTAGCTCAATGCCATTCTCGCGCAGTCGCAGGCCAATAGAAGTTCCAATTAACCCACATCCAACTATTTTTACTGGCCCGGTCAGCTTCATTTCTTTGTGTTTGGATCCGCTGTTGAATTTGCACCTAAATCTGGCCGGAGAACGGCCGCACCGCCAAGATAGATATGAGTTACCGCTTTACGCTCGAGTTCACTTTCAGCATGGATCAGCACTCGTACAGTCCTAGGTAAGGCTCCCGCAACATCAATCTCGGAAGCGCAGATAAGGGGCACATCGGTTATTCCAAAAACCCTTGCCCCGACTGCTGGAAACTCACATTTCAAATCTGGCGTAGCTGTGAAGAGCATTGAGATTAGATCTTCGTTTCCTAGCGAGTTAGCTTTAAATATCGCATCCAACAACTCACCTACGGCAACCCTCATTTGCGAGCTATCGTCTGACGTCAGTTGAGTAGCGCCACGGAAGGCTCGAACAGATTTCATTAGAGAATGCTACCCCCGAGCCCCTCATTGTCGATTGCATTTAAAACCTTTAATCCATATCTATGTTTAACGGTTTGTTTATATTTTTGAATATCGACAAAAGCAACATCATCTAGGCGATAGGCTATGTAATATAGATTTATCGATTTTTTTGAGAAAAAAGACGCTTATAAAAACCGATATATCGATTCTATTGACATTGCACGAACATCGATATATGCATTTATATATATTGATGGTTTCGACTTGTTAGTTTAACTTTAAACCGATAAATAGATTCTCAAGTTCGACACTGTTTAGAACCCGCCAGCGACCTTCCTTGGTCTCCCCCATGGATATGGGACCGAAGTCCGTTCTGATCAGTCGCAGGACTTCGATCTCTAGAAATTCGAACATTCGACGAACGATATGGAAGCGACCTTCATGGATCGAAACTTCGACCCAATGGTGCTTATTGTTAATTTCCCGGACCACATTAACTTCCAGCGCTCGGGCTAGCCCATCCTCGAGAATCACACCTTTAAGTAGAGTGTCGATGTTCTCTTTGGTGAAGGTGCCTTCAATCTCGATCAGATATTTCTTTAGCATCCCATAGCTTGGGTGAGTTGCTCGGTGGGTCAAGTCCCCATCATTGGTGAGGAGAATTAAGCCTTCACTCTCTCTATCTAGACGCCCCACATGAAAAAGACGCTCATTTCGAGTGTGGAAGAAATCCCCCAAATTCGGGCGCCCCTCAGGGTCTGACATGGTAGATATAACGCCTCTAGGTTTATAAAATGCAAGGTAAGTTTTAGTCTTTAAAGACCTTATTGCTTCACCATCAACCTCTACTTTAGATATTTCCGGGTCAAATTTGCTTCCCAATTCGAAGATTTGAATCCCATCAACACTAACTCTGCCCTCTGCAATGAGAACTTCACTTGCGCGTCTGCTTGCTACTCCTGCATCTGCAAGAATTTTCTGTAACCGAACCAATGCCATGAGACCCTCATTTCAACTGCTTCAACAGCGTGGAATGAGGCTAGGTTACGCCTAAAAGAAGCTATCCCCTAATCGGTAAGTGACGAGAGAACTTCATCCAAACCATCGACATCAGGCAAGAATGGCGCCAACGCCGGAAGATCTGAAACAGCATTCAATCCCAATTTCTCAAGGAAGAACGAGGTTGTGGAGTACAAAATGGCACCTGTTTCATGCTCTATTCCAGCCTCTTCAACCAGCCCGCGCGTTACTAAGGTTTTCATAACCGCCTCAACATTTACCCCACGAATCGCAGAAACACGCGCTCTTGAAACTGGTTGGCGGTAGGCAATTACTGCAAGAGTTTCCAAGGCAGCCTGGGTTAAACGTGACTGTTGGCCGTCTAGAACGAACTTTTCAACCATTTGGGCGAGATCTGGATGGCTATAGAAGCGCCATCCTCCCGAAACCTGGCGTAATTCAAAACCTCGTCCAGTCATTTCATACTCCTTCGCCAAGGCAATAAGCGACTCTAGAACTACCTCAGTAGGCGTTTCCGTTATCTGTGCCAATACGATCTCAGATACCGGCTCATCAACCACCATCAAGATCGCTTCGAGTGACCTATTGAGCTCAGAATTAGACATTTATATCTCCATTTGTATCATCTTCTACTTTAAACTGTGGAATATCAAACTCATCACTCACTTCGATCTCACCAGTCGCGCTTCCTGTCCAGGTAACAGCAAGCTCCCCCAGAGCTACAACCTGTTCGAATCGAACAACTCCCTCGCGATAGAGCTCAAGGAGCGCTAAAAACCGAGCTACTACGACCAAGGTTGAACTTGCATCGCTTATTAGATGTCTAAAGGTGCATTTGCCCGCTCTTCTGAGCTCATCAACAATCTTGAGCGCCTCTTCAGCCACACTCACCAGAGGTCTGTGAATATGTTCAATCCCCACGGTAGGAACTATTTTTGGTGACAGAACTCGTTGCGCGATGGCCGCAAATCGCTCTGGGCCCACTCCGATAAGGACCTCCGGCAAGAGGGCTGAGAAATGGGCTTCCAACGCGACAACACGGGCAAAGCTCTTCTCTTCACGTTCTATGCGATCATGGAAAATGGCGGCAATGGCCTTAAATGCTCGGTACTGGAGTAATCTGGCAAACAATATGTCTCGAGCTTCAAGTAGAGCGAGATCTTCTTCGTCATCAACTTCACCTGATGGCAACAAGCGAGCCGCCTTCAAATCAAGCAGGGTGGCTGCCACAACTAAAAATTCAGTTGTCTGGTCCAAATCCCAACCATCTTCCGATCCTTCTAGGGCGCGGATGTAGGCGATGAAATCGTCGGTCACGACGCCGAGAGCGACCTCCGTGACATCCATTTTGTGTCTCGAGATGAGCTGGAGCAATAGGTCGAAAGGTCCATCGAAGTTCGAAAGGTGAACCGAGAAACCGGGTTTGCTCTCCGAAGCGCTACCCAATTCACCTTCAACAGGTTGCGAAACCTCGGTTATCCCCTCATTCATGGCGTAAAGGTAATGCACTTACGCTTGCGCGCCCAATCGCACCGCCGTAGAGTCGCGCAATGGCAAAAAGCAATTCGAAGGTTTCTCGCTTAGGAACTAAATCGACAAATCGGGACGAAGAATTATCTGCAACCTCTAGCGTTCTGGGGCGCAAAATTATTGATTTCCCGCAAGTTAAGGGCCTGCCTGCTCCGGGTCCAGCTCGCGTTGTTTCGGTTGTAAATCAAAAAGGTGGGGTTGGAAAAACAACAACAACAATCTCTCTTGGAGCCGCACTAGCAGAGTTAGGTCGAAGAGTTTTACTCATCGACTTTGATTCACAAGCAAGCATGACGACTGGTTTAGGTATAAAGCCACTTCAAATAAAAGAACAGTATGGATCAATCTGGTATTTACTTAATGACTCGAGTGCAAATATCTCCGAATTCATATTGAAATCCAATGTCCCAGGTTTAGATTTCATTCGTGGTCATAAAGACTTAGCTGCTGCCGATGCTGCGTTTGTCTCTGAACTTGCTAAGGAACATAAATTGCGCAAGTTATTGGAACCAGTTCTGGATCAATACGATGATATTTTGATCGACTGTTCTCCTTCGCTCGGAACTTTAACAATCAATGCCCTGACTGCATCAAATGGAGTTCTGATTCCGATGGAGTGCGAATATTTTGCTGTGTTGGGTCTAGGCCTTGTTCGCGAGACAATTGATAAGGTTCGTAGTAATACAAACCCAAACTTAAAGATCGATGGAATCCTTGCAACTATGTTTGAACGGAAAACAGCACACTCGCGTGAAGTTTTGGAGCTCATTGCTAAAGAATTCCCTCAAGATTTGTTGGACACAATTATTGCAAGAACTGTTCGATTCTCAGAATCAACAGTAAAAGGTGAACCAATTACGACGTATGCAAGTAGTTCTACTGGTGCAATCTCCTATCGCAGGCTTGCACGAGAACTTATCCATCGAGGAGGAGCAAAATGAGTCGCAGAGTAAGTCTTCCAGGAGCTGACGAACTATTTCGTCAAACAACCACACTTAGTGCGGTCCCCTCACAAACGCCAACACCAATTGAAGATGTACCCACTGCTCCGATAAATAACAAAAAGAGTGTGCGAACCACTTCTCGTCGGCGTGTAAATTCTTTTGATCGCTCCCCAAGTGGCCGCGAACGTCATGATGAAAAAATAACTGTCTACCTCTCACCGGAAGAACTTTACGATTTGGAACAAGCCCGTTTAGCTTTGCGCGGAGATCTTGGACTGGCAGTAGATCGAGGTCGCATCGTCCGCGAATCGCTAGCAATAATTATCGCTGATCTTGAAACAAAGGGTGACCAAAGCATTATTGCGCGCCGTTTACGAGGTAAGTAACTACCTAAATTGCCCGTGGGTGTGCACTTGCATAACTTTCACGCAATCTATCTATTGTCACTAGCGTATAAATTTGCGTTGTAGTAACCGAGGAATGTCCAAGTAATTCTTGTACAACTCTAATGTCAGCCCCACCGTCCAATAAATGCGTCGCAAATGAATGTCGCAATGAATGAGGCGTAACATGAACCTCAATATTTGCACGTTCAGAAGCTTCGGCGACTATTGCCCATGCACTTTGTCTACTTAAAGAATTACCACGAGAGTTGAGAAAAACGCTAGAACTCCCATTTTTACCTGAAAGTATCGGCCTCCCGCGCGACAAATAATTTTCTAAACTCAATCGGGCGAAATTTCCAATTGGAACCAGTCTCTCCTTAGATCCTTTGCCAAAGAGTTTAAGCGTCATCGTTTCTTCCAACTGCGAAATGTCAGACAAAGATAATTTCGTTATCTCACTAATTCGAGCTCCTGTTGCATAGAGAATTTCGATCAGCGCGGTATTACGTAGTGAAATTTCATTCTCTCCCAATTTTGAAGCCTCTATCAGTGCAACAACTTCCTCAATCTTTAACGCCTTCGGCAAACGTTTTGGTATAGCTGGCGGTGAATAATCCTTAAGCGGATTTATAGACTTTTTCTCTGAAGAAATAAATTTGAAGAAGTTTCTTATTGTTACAACCGCTCTAGCGTGCGAACTTTCAGCCTTATCCCCTGACTTTCGTAACGAGGCAAGAAACTGATCTATGGTCTCTGAATCAACGTTGTACAAATCAACGCGTTCTGCAATTAGAAAATCAGCAAACTTCCGTAAATCTAACCGATAAGCTGAAACTGTATTCTTTGATAGCCCTTTTTCAATCGCAATGAAATTTAAATAATTAGCAACTAGCTCGCTTAAATCTAGGTCATTTCCCATGTTTTTTGATCGCAGCTGCAACTAGCCCTGAAAAGAGCGGATGGGCTTTGGTCGGACGAGAAAGGAATTCCGGATGAGCTTGCGTTCCTACGTAATATGGATGTGTATCTCTTGGTAGCTCAACAAATTCAACCAAATGTGCATCTGGAGACAAACCTGAAAAAATTAGCCCAGTCTTGGCGATTTCTTCTCGGTACTTATTGTTAACTTCATACCTATGACGATGACGCTCTTGAATCTCATTTGATCCATACAAATCCGAAACTAGCGATCCTGAAGCAAGCACGGCTGGATATAAGCCCAAACGCATGGTTCCTCCCATATCACCGTTGCCTGCAACAATTTCTTCTTGGCTCTGCATAGTGGAAATTACGGGATCCTTTGTTTCTGGATCAAATTCTGCAGAATTAGCATTCTTAATTCCAGCTAAATTTCGCGCGGCTTCAATCACCATGCACTGCAATCCTAAGCACAAACCCAAAGTGGGAATCTTATTCTCTCGCGCAAACTTAAGCGCGCCAAGTTTTCCTTCGATTCCGCGAACTCCAAATCCGCCAGGAATGCAAACAGCATCTACATCTCCAAGAGCCTTCTTTGCGCCATCTTCAGTATCGCAATCATCACTCGCAACCCATTTAATATTTACTTTCGCATTGTTTGCAAATCCGCCCGCGCGCAGCGCTTCGGTTACTGATAGATACGCATCTGGTAAATCAACATATTTACCAACTAGTGCCACACTTACTTGGTGAGCAGGTTGATGAACCTTCTTCAACAAGTCATCCCATTCGCCCCACACTATCTCCCGCGATGGCATACCTAGGCGACGGATAACGTACGAGTCTAAACCTTCATTGAACAGGACTTTAGGAATGTCGTAAATTGATGGCGCATCTACGGCAGCAACAACCGCTTCTAAATCAACGTCGCACATTGATGAGATTTTTCGCTTAACAGAATCTGGAATCTCGCGGTCAGAACGAATTACGATTGCATCAGGAGCTATACCAATAGATCGAAGTGCGGCAACGCTATGTTGTGTTGGCTTTGTCTTAAGTTCCCCAGATGGTCCGATATATGGAACGAGCGATACATGCAAATAGAAAACGTTGTCTCGACCTACATCCTGCCTAATTTGCCGAGCTGCTTCTAAGAACGGTTGCGATTCAATATCTCCGACCGTTCCGCCGACTTCAGTTATAACAATATCTATCTCCGGACCTGCCATAGCTTTGATGCGTTCTTTAATTTCATTAGTGATATGTGGGATAACTTGTACGGTGTCACCTAGATATTCGCCACGTCGTTCCTTGCCAATCACATTCGAATAAACCTGACCGGTTGTTACGTTGGCAGAGCCATGCAGGTTTACATTCAAAAATCTTTCATAATGCCCAATATCTAAATCGGTCTCTGCGCCATCATCAGTTACGAAGACTTCACCGTGTTGGAATGGGTTCATAGTTCCAGGATCAACGTTTAAGTAAGGATCCAACTTCTGCATTGTTACCCGAAGACCGCGTGAGGTCAAAAGTCGACCTAAACTTGATGCCGTTAAACCTTTGCCTAAACTGGAGGCGACTCCGCCGGTGACGAATAGATGCTTGGTCACATGCTGGGCGGTCATGGGACGCTAACCTATCATTTCCGTTCGGGCCTGCGCTACTAAATCGAGTAGTTCGCCAGCGTGTTGCTGGGCAGTAACAGAATCCTCTTGACCTGATAGCAATCGAGCTATTTCGCGCTTACGTTCGCTCTCCTTAACGATTGAGATATTGCTCTGAGTTACAGATCCACTTTCATTTTTGGTAACAACTAAATGCGAATTTGCCCAACTCGCAACTTGAGCTAGATGTGTAACAACAACAACTTGCGCACTTTGTGAAAGTAGTGCCAATCTGCGACCAACTTCTACCGCAGCTTTCCCACCTACACCAGCATCAACCTCATCGAAGATATATGTGCCTATTGGTGAATTAGCGGCAAGCACGACTTCGATAGCCAACATAACTCTGGACAGTTCACCTCCACTAGCTGCTTTATTAAGTGCCAGCATCTTTCCATCTTTGTGACTTGTAAAATTGAAAAAAACTTCATCAATTCCAGAAGCGCTGTAACTTGATACTAAATCTTTTTCAGCGCTATCGACTTGAATCTCTATTCGCGAATTTGGCATAGCTAGGTGTGCCAACTCTTCAGTAATTTTAGCGGCTAAAACTTTTGCAAATTTGGTACGAGAATCAGAAAGCGCCCAACCTGCTTTCTGCAATTTCGCAAAAACTGCAGCATTTTCATCTTCGATCTCCGCAAGACGAACATCGCCACCTCGCAAATCTTGAAGCCTTATCTCTGCACTCTTGGCCTCTTCGATTAAGCCAGCAAAAGCGAGTTCACGATCCTCGCCTTTCCCATACTTCTTAATAAAAGCATTGAGCTCACTTTTCCGTGCCTGCAAAGCATCAAACCTTAAGGGATCAGCTTCCAAAGAAACCAAATATCGCTCCAAACCGGAACTTGTTTCACCCAATTCATAACTGAAATCCGCAAATTTCTCGATCAATTTATCGAGTTCCAAATCTTTACCCGAAAGTGAATCTAAAGATTTTTTACCACTATTTATTGCGCTGATTACAGAATCATCGTCACTATTAATAATTGCTAGAACTTTAGCGATTCCGCTACTCAACTCCTCGACCGATCCAAGTTTGTTAATCTCACTTTCAACTTGGGTTAGCTCATCCTTCTTTGGGGCAACTTTTTCATAATCCTTAACTAGCGTTTCGATTTTTGCGATTTCAAGATCTCGGGCTTGTAATTGGGAACGCAACTGCACAATCCGCTTCAAATTTTCATTGAAGAGCTGAAATTCTTTCTCGTAACCCAACATCAAATCTGAGTGATTTGCATATGAATCCAGCAACTCTCGCTGAACAGCCGGCTTAGAAAGTCGAATTGAACTCGATTGCGCGTGAATTTCAATCAATTCCTCGCCAAAGGAATTTACTTGGGTAGCGGTAGTCGCCAATCCTCCGAGAATCATCTTCGACTTACCACCGTTGTTCACGGTACGGCTAATCAATAATTCCCCGTCTTCGAGGAAAGCCCCAACTTCTTCGATCTTCTCGGTTAAGGCACCATTTAATTTGAACTTACCGGTCACAACTAAACGTTCTTCGCCGTTACGAATCAATTCTGGGTCAGCCTTGGCACCAAGTATCAAATTCAACGCGGTTAAAACCATTGTCTTACCTGCGCCGGTTTCACCAGTGATTACTGTTAACCCGCTGCCGATTTCGATTTCAGCGCTATCGATTACTCCAAGCCCACGGATAGTTAATTCCGTTAGTTGGCTTTTTTCAATCTTAGAGGCCACCACTTTCAACTTACTCATAACGCACCACAACCGCGCATTAAGAGCTTTCTCCGCGCCAGCCTTCAATAGGCAATTTAAATTTGGCCACTAGACGATCAGTAAAGTTCCCAGGATTTATATACGCCAATTCAACGATATGTGAATCCTTCGTTAAAACAACTCGGTCATTCTCTTGCAAATCAAAATGTCGTAAGCCGTCTGCTGAAATCTGTGCCGCTTGCGATCTAACGTCGATAACTATTTCGCAATCTGGAGAAACCACCATCGGTCTTGAGAATAGCGCGTGAGCAGCAAGAGGCAGAAGTACTAGTGCGCTAACTTCTGGCCAGACAACCGGGCCTCCCGCCGAGAAAGCATAAGCGGTAGAACCAGTAGGCGTTGCGCATATCACTCCATCACATCCCCATTTTGATAACGGACGGCCATCTATTTGAAGAAAGAGTTCCAACATCTGGGTTGCGTTACGTTCAATGGTTATCTCATTTAGGGCCCAACTCGATGCAACAACTTTTCCAGCTCTTGTAACTTCATATTTGATGAGCAAGCGTGGTTCTGCGTGGATGGTCGAACTAATTACCGCTTTAACAATCTCTGACACAGATGGTTGTGCAATTTCAGCCAAGAATCCAACGTTGCCAAGGTTTATTCCAATAATTGGAACTTTATGCCCACGTACGATTTCAGCCGCTCGAAGAATTGTTCCATCGCCTCCCAAGACAATCGCAAAGTCTCCATCCGTTACATTTTCAATTGGCTTCGAACCAGAAACTAAGGCTGGATAATTTGAAAGTATTTCGTATTTGTTTGCACTGAATTGGTCTGCTAGTTCATTAGCAAATTTAGCCGCAGCAGGCCGAGTTGGATGAACAATCAGCAAAATTCTCTTCACTGTGGCCCCTTCTCAATTGCCTGATCTAAGGCGCTTTCCGCTAATTCACTCGCTCCTCGCTTAAGCCAGAGAAAGTATTCAACGTTTCCTGAAGGGCCGGGCAGCGAACTTGCGATTACTCCCTTACATCCAAGACCCATATCGTATGCGCAATCGGCAACTTCTAGAACGGCGCTTTTACGCAATGCACTATCACGAACAACGCCTCCCGCGCCTAATTTCTCTCTTCCAACTTCAAATTGCGGTTTAACCATGACAAGAAAATCAGCATCTGTTTTCGATACTGCCACAAGAGCCGGCAAAACCAACGTTAAAGAAATGAAAGAGAGATCTGCAACTATTAAGTCAACACTCTCTCCAACCTGCTCAATAGTCAGGTGTCGGACATTTGTTCTATCCAAAATAATTACTCGTGGATCATTACGTAATTCCCATGCAAGCTGTCCGTAGCCAACATCAACTGCAACAACGTTCTTTGCATCCCGCTTAAGCAGGACATCGGTAAATCCTCCAGTAGATGCGCCCGCATCTAAAGCGCGTGCTCCGGCAACTTCAATTTCAGGAAATGCATCTAGCGCTCCCGCTAACTTGTGACCGCCTCTAGAGACGAAATCGCTTCGGTCCCCTTGAATTGTTATCGACGTTTCAGCATCAACCTGGGTCGCAGGTTTGGATGCAGGAATACCGGTAACGAGAACAGAACGAGATTCAATAAGGTCTGCGGCATGATCGCGAGATCTCGCAAGCCCTCGTCGAACTAACTCTGCATCAAGGCGTGTTTTCACGAATTTTCCTAGAGACCATCTATCTCAGAGAGAACTCGAGTCAAATCTCCGTGTACTTTTTCAAACTCTTCGGAGTGCGTGTCCAATGGCTTCTGTTGAATTTGCGCGATTCGCTCTTTCACATTTTCTAAATCCATTTTCTCGCCATTGCTCTCTAGATTCATTTGGTAGCTCTCTTTCTAGTTGCTACAGGTTTCTTCTTACTGGTACTTTTTTCAGAAGTTTTCTTTTTCGAAACATTCTTTGAACCGTCTGCAATTCTTTTTTCGAGATCCGCTATACGCGAGTTAAGAATTTCTAACTCGCTTGATTTGGCAAAACCCATCTTCACAGCGGATTCGTCGATCTGAGTTTCGATACGTTCCTTTACAACTTCCCCAGTTTGCACCGCCCAATTCCGCAAATTACGAGTCAACTCGACAACAGCTTCCTCATTTTTCCCGAGGTTCGTTAAGTATTTTCGAAAAATCGAATTTAAGTCTGCAGCCATGGCCTAACCGTACCTAAAGACGTACTACCTCGCTTGCTTCGACCTGCCAACGACTCGCAAGTCCACTCGGAGCACGCCAGAAGCGTCTTCTAACAGCGCCAGTTACTTGCACCCAGGTATCAACTTTCACACCCATTGCTGCCTTCCTAGCTTTAGAACTCCAGGCGGCAATATCAAGGGAATCGACCTCTTTTTTGCTCCCCCTAGATTTCGCACGACCAATTACCACTCTAAATTCAACAACTCGATCCCCACTCGGCAACAACTTTTCCACCGCCAAGCTCGTTACTCTTCCAACCAAAAATACTTCATTTACCGGGATATGTTGATCGATTGCTGAACTCTTTTTCTTAACCGGTGATTTCTTAATCTTTGCTTGCACACTCTTCTTCGTATTAGTTTTTGGATTAGCCATGAAATTCCAATTCGCGTGAGACTTAAAGATTTTCTAAGTTGCGCGAATTATCTGCGCACATCACGGAAGGAAAACACAAGCCAGAAAATTATGTTAATAAGAAATGGTTGTGAGAATCGAAAAAAAAAATTTCACGTTAAATAAAAAAGGAGCCCCACTTAACCGAAGTTAAGGAGTGCTCCTTTTTATAATGATGTCCGGCGGCGATCTACTCTCCCACAAGGTCCCCCTTGCAGTACCATTGACGCTGAGAGGCTTAGCTTCCGGGTTCGGAATGGGACCGGGCGTTTCCCTCTCGCTATGGCCGCCGAAACTCTATTGAGTTATCAGTCAGTTGCATTTCTATCTAACTAATAATTCATAAAATAAATTATAGTCTCTAGAAATTTAACAGTTCCCGACCGTAGCTCGGGAACCACACAGTGAACGCGATGCATTTAATCAACTTAAAGTTAATTAAAAAATGTAGTTAAATCCTCGGCCTATTAGTACCGGTCAGCTCCACGAATCGCTTCGCTTCCACTTCCGGCCTATCAACCCAGTGGTCTCCTGGGGGCCTTACCCGATAAATCGGTGAGAAACCTAATCTTGAAGCAGGCTTCCCGCTTAGATGCTTTCAGCGGTTATC
>JAPLAY010000082.1 GCA_026393035.1 Actinomycetota bacterium | reverse complement strand
GACGAATGCAATCATTCATCTACTTGCAATCTCTGGTCGTATCGACGGCGGATTGACGTTGGGCGCAATTAATGAACTTTCCAAAGGTTTATCAGTAATTGCAGATGTTGAGCCATCTGGCGCAAAGTTGATTCAAGATTTCAATAAGGCTGGTGGCCTTCCTGCCCTCATCGCAAATTGTGGCGAGAATTTCGAATTAGATGAAGCAACACTGATCGGTAAAAGTTGGCGCGAAATTGTTAAGGGAGTAACGCCAGCAAACAACACAATTAGAACGCTGTCAGATGCGATTTATCCAAAGGGCGCCTTCGCGGTAGTTAAAGGCAACCTCGCGCCAAATGGCGCGGTTATCAAAGTTTCAGCCGCATCAAGTGAATTGTTAACGCACACTGGACCCGCAGTTGTATTCCATGGATATGCCGATATGCGTTCGCGAATCGATGATCCAAATTTAGATATAACAGAAGATTCAGTTTTAATCCTGCGTGATTGTGGTCCTGTCGGAGTCCCTGGAATGCCAGAGTGGGGAATGATTCCAGTACCGAAAAGATTAATTGAATCCGGTGTAACCGATATGGTTCGAATTTCAGATGCCCGAATGAGTGGAACTTCTTTTGGAACTTGTGTTCTTCACGTCTCGCCAGAATCTGCGATTGGCGGTCCACTTGCTCTTGTCCGAGATGGCGATCAAATTAGATTAGATGTTGCTTCAAGTTCGTTAGAGCTATTGGTCGATGAGACCGAACTTGCAAAGCGCAAAGCTAACTGGCGTGCACCATTAAGCGAGCATCTGCGAGGTTGGCCAGCTCTTTATCAGGCCCACGTAATGCAGGCCGATTTGGGATGTGATTTAGATTTCCTTCGCCCAAAGAGCAAGGGTGAGCGCAGATTTGTACCACCTGTGGTTGGAAGATCCTAAGAATTAATTTAGAAAAGCATGGGTTTCTTCTACATAACGGATTAAAGTTCTACAACCACTACTACAGGAGGATAAATGCGTAGAAAGTCTCTACTCGCTGGCGCAATTGCACTTGCATTAGCAGCCACAGGAGTCGGCATAAATGCACAATCTGCAAACGCCGCCGGAACAACAATTACCATTTGGCACAACTTGGGAACAACCCAGAATGCGGAAGCAGTTAAAGCACTTACATCTGCTTACACAAAGGCAAACCCATCAGTTACTTTTAAATTAGTTGATCAACCTGGCGATAACTACTTCGCACTATTGCAAGCAGCAGCAGTTTCAAAGAAGGGCCCAGATTTGGCTCTAATGTGGACTGGACTATTTGCACTTCAATACAAGAGCTACTTACAAAACCTTAAGGGCAAAGTTTCAGATGCAGCTCTTGCAAGAGAAGGTTCACTAAGTTGGTCTTCACCAAACTTTGATGCAAAAAATGGACCTTATGTAATGCCACTAGATCGTCAGTTCTACATTGGTTTCTACAACAAGGCAGCTTTCAAGAAGGCTGGACTCGCAAAGGTTCCAACAACTTGGGATGAACTTTATTCAGCATGCGGAAAGTTAAAGAGCGCTGGATACACACCTCTTGTTTACGGTAACGGTGGCCAGAGCCTCGGTGCTCTGTATTACCCATGGTATGACGCAAGCTATATCGCAATCGGACAATCTTCAGTTTCTGGTCTGCGCGATCTTTACAGCGGCAAGAATCAATGGGATTCAAAAGCAAATCTAGATTCATACAGCAAGTACGCAGCACTTAAGTCAAAGGGTTGCACAAACACTGACGTATTAACTAAGACAAACAACGTTGAAGATTTCATTGGCGGCAAAGCTGCAATGATCATCGACGGAACTTGGGATACTCAGAAGTTCACAGATGCAATGAAGACAAATGTTGCAGCATTCGTTCCACCATTCTCAGATAAGCCAATCAAGGGCGTAGTTGAGTTTGCGGGACAAGGTCTTGCAATGACTAACTATTCAAAGAACCAAGCAGCCGCAAGTAAGTTCCTTGAGTTCATGACAACAGATGCTGCTGCAACGATTCTTGATGGCGTGGGATTGATTCCAAACATCACTGGATCTAAGACAACAAACCCTGTTAACCAACAGATGTTGGGCTTCGCTGCAAGCCAAGGCTTCACTCGTTACCCAATGCTCGACAACGTTCTACAAGGCGATGTTGTTGATGCCGGTAACAAGATCATTCCAGCAATCCTCGGTGGTAAAACCAAGGCTGCAGATGGCTTGAAGCAAATGGCGCAGGTTTGGAAGGCACTTCCTGCTGCAAAGCGTGGAGCGTCATATAACTAACTCTTATTAAGTTAAGAGAAAAGTTATAGGTAATTCCTGTAAGTAGTTTCACAAGTGAGAGCGAAGAAATCACTTCGCTCTCACTGTTTTTTAATAACAGATAATTAAGGAAACTAAGATCTAAATGGCTAAGAAATCCTCACTCCATAGTCAGCGCACTCGCACCGGAATATTTTTCGCCGCGCCTGCCCTGATTTTGGTAAGTGCATTTCTTGGGATTCCAATTATCCAGGCCGGTTATTTCTCGTTTACTGAATGGAATGGCGTAGATGCCATCTGGCTCGGCTTCTCGGCCTACACTCAAGAATTTAAGAATCCAATTTTTTGGCGCGTCTTAGAAAATAACGGACTCCTGCTTCTCGGAGTCCCAATTGCAATTCTCTTTCCAATGGGGATTGCCTTTCTTCTTAATGAGAAAGTCGCTGGTTGGAAAATATTTAGATCTATCTACTTCCTTCCGACCGCTATTTCCTGGGTTGTCATCGGAATGGTTTCAATGCGCTTCTTCGCGCAAGAAGGTCTGCTCAACGACATCTTTAAAGCTTTCGGTCTCGGCTTCATAAAAACCGATTTCCTATCATCAGAAAAGGGCGCGCTATTCGCAGTAGCAATTACCTTTATCTGGTCGATGGTCGGCACTAACTCCATTATTTTCTTAACTGGAATGGCCACCTTGGATCAATCGCTTAATGAGGCGGCCCGCATGGATGGTGCTAGTAACTTTAGAATCTTTAGAAGCATCACCTTGCCTCAGTTAAATCGCTTTATTCAATTCTCTTTCATCATCACAGTAATAAGCGCCTTCACAGCGCTCTTCAGTTTGATCTTCGTTATGACCGGTGGCGGCCCTGGATTTGGAACTACGACCCTTGAATTCTTTATCTTCCAGAGCGCATTCTCTAGAGGAAACTTCGGTACCGGTGCAATGCTTGGTGTAATCCTCTTCTTCATGATGGCGGTTCTCGGGATTGGTCAATTACTACTTATGCGAAATAAGGATGAGTAGATGAGACGCAGAAAACTAACTCCTAAAACCATAACAGTATTTATTTCGATGTGTGTTCTTGCAATTGTGATGCTCTATCCATTTGTATTCATGATCAACACTTCTTTTAAATCCAAGGCGCAATACTTCGGCGCTCCTGGCCACTCAACTGCTTCTTGGGGCAAGTTGTTTAAGACCCTTCCAGTTGCCCAACAATTACTGAACTCAACGGTTGTCTGCGCTGGCGCTATTTCCATAATTCTTCTGGTCTCAACCATGGCTGGATTTGCAATTGCCAAGATGAGATCAAAGGCCACACCAATACTGTTTCTGGGAATTGTTGGTGCAATGCTGATTCCCTTGCAATCCATAATCATTCCGGCATATATAAATGCCAGTAAGTTGAATCTATTAAATGGTTACTGGGGCGCTATTTTTGTTTATGCCGCGCTCGGTTCACCATTTGCAACTTTCTTAATGACTTCATACTTCCGGGGGATTCCAGAAGATTTAGTCGAAGCGGCAATCGTGGATGGCCTGAGTTATCCAAAGGTATTTTTAAAGATCGGACTTCCACTTGCAGTACCCGCAATCATCACTGTAATAGTTCTGCAATTCATCCAAGTCTGGGATGACTTATTGGTTGGACTTCTCTTTATTCAAGAACCTACCTATCGCACCATAACTGTCGGTCTGGGTGCGCTTTCGGCAGGTCGAGTTACTGACATTCCGGTACTCATGGCGGGCTCACTGATCTCTGCAATTCCAGCGGTAGTTGTTTATTTAATCTTCCAACGTCAGTTAGTTAATGGCTTAACTGCAGGAATCGGAAAGTAAGATTTAGCCATGAGCAAGTTGAAAATTGTTGTAACAGGCGCCACCGGCTTGCTTGGTCGGGCCACCGCCGCGCATCTTGTCGGACAAGGTCATGAAGTTGTTAGCGTAGATAAGCGCGAGGGTGATTTTGCCCAAGGCTCAAAGTTAGTTGTTGGGGATTTAACCAGTTTGGAATTCTGCGACAGCGTTATTGCCGGTGCGAGCGCTGTTGTTCATTTGGGTGCAATTCCAAATCCAACTGATGCTAGACAGTTCAACGTTTTTCAAAATAACTCAGTAAGTACCTTTGCGGTTTTTACCGCCGCCGCCCAAGCAAAAGTTAAAACTGTTGTATATGCCTCAAGTCTTTCGGCATATGGATTTGCATACTCAGATGAATGGACCTCACCACTTTATGCACCAGTCGATGAAGCACACCCATTTATCTTTGAAGAAAGCTATGCCTTGTCAAAAGAGGTTAATGAGAGATCGGCCTTGATGTGGTCGCGCAGATGTGAAACTGCATTTGTT
>JAPLAY010000076.1 GCA_026393035.1 Actinomycetota bacterium | reverse complement strand
GTTTTCGCGATTTGTTCCATATAAACAGTTGGATGGGTTGCGGCATACTTAAGTAGAAATTCGTGAAACTTTGGACTTTGAATCAGCAGAATTTGCCTAAAGCCATGGGTCATAACTATCGCCATCGCTTTTTCCATAAATTCTTCAGCTACCTTTGGACGTTCTAAATTTATATTTACTAAAAGAATATTGAAAATTAATTTTTCACGAGGATTTCTAGTAGTTAAATTTGCAAGTGCTGCTTTTGCTGCTTCGCCACCTTTTCGAAGTTCAAGTACAGATGCCACAATTGCGACTGTTGGTCTGATTGGTGTTCGATAAACAATTTCAGCTACTCGCTCGAAATCATTAAGCAAAGCTCTGATAATTAACTCATGCTCATCAATAACTCTGAATATATCTTGATGATATTTCGGAATATTGAGTTCGTCACGAATTTTGCGAATACGTTGTAGACCACCTGTTGAGCGGCCAAGTTGAGCTTCAATTAGGGCAATCTTTGCTTCAAATGCCGCTTGCCAAGACGTGACATGAAACTTCTTAACGTCTTCGCTATAACTTTCTATTAAATCAATAGCGGCCTTTTCATCACAAATTTCTCGCAATACTTCTGCCACGCAATAAACCATGTCATATGGCGACCAAACTCCAGTTGCACCAACTCTCTTTGTCTCTTCAATTACATATCTCGCCTGATCTAGCGCATCTTGTAGTCGACCGTCTGCCAAAGCAAATAACGCTTCGATTGCTGGTTGATGAAGTGTGGACTCTGAAGGATCAGGGGGCGGCATAGTTCTAGATTCCTCAACTATTTTAATTAGTTCGTCCAAATCCTCCATCAAGAAGGCTGCATTTGCCGCCATTCGAAGTGAGAATAACGATTTTGAAGATTTAGCTACCGAATTATTTAGCTCTAGAACTTCGCTTAAGTTTCCAAGGCCGAGTGCATGTCGACTCTCCATTACCAACAAATCGCACTCGACTTTCTCAAAAATTCCAGTAGCTCTTGAAGTAATCTCTAGGCCTTTTATCTTTACCGATAATTCCTCAAGTGTTCCAAATGCCATAGCTGAAAATGCTCTGGTTAGCTCTTTTCCTGCCTCGCCTATTTCCAAGTACTTACTTATCATATCAATATCCTTTAAAACCCCATCAACATCAGATCCCCAAAGCAACTGGCGAACATGCAGAGCAATAAGTTCTTTAGCTCTCTTGGTATCTCCAATTTCCTCTAGCAGTTTTATGGCAGCCACAAGGCGACCAGTATTGATCTTAACTTCAATTGTCTTTGATTTTATTTCGTTAGTTCGAACAGAATCTTTTTTAAGTTCTTCTTTAATTGCGTTCCGAATTAGCTCATTAATTTCAAAGGCTTCCCCGTCATTTCCAACTTTTCTAACGAATATTCCTTCGGCCGCAAGTTCCTTCGGCCGCAAGTCTTTCAAAGCTCTGAATTTTGCTCGCATTATTTAGGATAAGAGATGCTTGCTCTTTGGAGATGTTTGCAAAATAGGTTAATTGTTCGATTATTTCGTAAATTTCAGAATCTAAATTATTTAGCGTCGAGGCAACTAGCATCTGGCTATCAAGAAAGTCTGCACTAACGGCTTTGCCAGAATTGCTAAGAGTTTTGATAGTCATCAAGACACCTGCGGGCCAATTTTGAACATTCCAAAAAATCTCGCGATGTTTTTCATAATCTACGCCATAGTTGGTTGCTAAAACCTCAACTTCTTCATCAGTGAAAGCTAAATCTATTGGTTTCAACATGTGAAAAGCATCGATTGAAATAGCTCTTGCATAATTTATTGGTGGCAAATTATTTCTGGTATACAAAGTTTTTAGATTCTCTGGAACAAGTTCAGCCCATTGTTGGGTAAATACTTGATTTTCAGGATTTATGTTATGCGATCCGTCTGCAATGAAGTTGACATCAAAGCCAATTGTCGCAATCTCATTTGCAAACTCAATCACTGCTTTATGTGAATCAAATTTTTCTGTTCGATATTTTTCAATCCATGGTGCTGCATCTGGCTTGAATCTACGAAGCGATGAAACGCAGTGGAAAACTAAATCCTTAAAGGAATCTGATAGAACTGGGGTGTACCAAATGGTGCGATCTGGGTGCATTGCCGCCCATTGCGCAGCCAAAATAGTTTTTCCAAAGCCACTTGGTGCTATTGCAATTAAGGCTTGTGGTGCTGGCTTTTCTAATATTTCTAAAATCGATTTACGATGAATAAATTGAGGTGGGACGGTTGGTGGGGTGATTCGAGTTAGCGAAACCCCAGGCAAAATGTCGTACACACAATCACCCCCTAGTAGGGTGAAATGGTTTCATGGGGTGAAGAGTTTGCATAGACACTGTGCGCCTAAAACTTAGATATCACCTATTAACTCACCCATGGCACCTTTTGGAACAACTGGGTGGTGTGGGAACTCGGAAGCCACTTTTCTATAAGGCTGACCTTGTGCCGGACGCGGATCTACCTCACCCTTGTTTGGCCACATTGAAATTGCGCGCTCTGCTTGCGCAGTAATTGTTAGTGAAGGATTAACGCCAAGATTCGCAGTAACACTTGCGCCATCTACGACATGGAGTGTTGGGTAATTCCAAACGCGATGGTACGGGTCGATTACTCCAGTACTTTCGCTGTCTCCAATTACACATCCGCCAACAAAGTGCGCCGTAAATGGTGCGCCAATTAAATCTCCAATATGTCCGCCTGCTATGCCGCAATTCTTCTCAGCAATCCTGCGCACAACTTCATTGGCGGCCGGGATATATGTGGCATTTGGAATCGCGCTGTCGTTCTCTGAAGTAAGTCGCTTACCCAAAAATGTGCGCTTCATTGTGACCGAAAGTGCGGAATCCACATTCTGCATAACCAGGGCGATAACTGTTCGCTGGCTCCAACGTCGCACATTTAAAACTCGGGCCAACAATGATGGGTGACGCAAAACTGTTCCAAGCCATTGTCTGCGGCGATCTTTCGGATTTTTACCATCGGTCATAATTGTTTGAAGCAGACCCATCGCATTACTGCCGATGCCATATCTAACTGGCTCGACGTGGGTGTGGTCATCTGGAAAAAATGATGAAGTAATTGCAGAGCCCTTGCTGTAATCAACTTTGTTGTCCTGCATCAGTGCGCCAGTAAGTGCTTCACTATTTGTCCGCGATAACTTTCCAAGTGCCGCTGAAAGCTTTGGCAAGAAACCATCGCTCTTCATTCGGTGCAGCAACTTCTGCGTGTTGTATGTGCCGGCCGCAACAATTACTTGATTGGCTGTGAATATGCGCTTTCGCCCAAACCAGGATGAACTTTTTCGAGCATAAATTTTCCAGCTGCCATTCGGCTGTTGCTCAATTTTTGTAACGGTATGTTCGGCAAATACCTTTGCGCCGGCACCTTCAGCGAGCCCGAGATAATTCTTGGGCAGCGTATTTTTTGCATTGAATCTGCATCCAGTCATACATGCACCACATTGCATACAACCATTTCGTTGTGGACCCTTGCCACCAAAGAATGGATCTGCACTTGGTGCACCAGGACCATCACCAAAATAAACACCTAGCGGCGCCATTTTAAATGTGTGCCCAACGCCCATCTCGATTGCAACTTCTTTCATTGCAGCATCAGATGGTGAGAAATATGGATTATCTGCAACACCTAACATTCGTGACGCTTGGTCATACCAAGGAAGTAATTCGGATTTCCAATCTGTTATATGTTTCCATTGTTTGTCATTGAAATAAGTATCAGGTGGAATATATAAAGTGTTTGCGTAAACAAGAGATCCACCACCAACACCAGCACCAGCAAGGACTAATACATCTGGCAGTGCGTGAATTCTTTGAATTCCTCGCAGCCCTAACCTTGGTGCATATAGAAATTTAGTTAATCGCCAAGAAGTTTTAGGAAAATCTTTATCAGTGATTATTCATACCAAAGTTGAAGGTTTAAGTGAATGAGTTTGAAATCAATGGAGCCCCCCGTCAGGATTGAACTGACGACCTACGCATTACAAGTGCGTTGCTCTACCACTGAGCTAGGGAGGCCTGGTGCAGGGGTAATTATGACACGCAAAAACCACTCCTCTGAACCTGTTAAACCCTGCGGCAAATGCGGAGTATCTTCGGCAAATGCGCCTTGGAGTATTAGATGTTGGGTCAAATACCGTTCACCTACAGGTGGTCGATACACATCCTGGAGCCCGACCAAATCCAACTTTCAATCATAAAGAAGAGCTCCGTTTGACTGAATATTTGGATGGCGAAAACAATATTTCTAAGGATGGCATCGCTGCTCTCCGAAATGCGATCAAGAATGCAATCGCACATTCAAAAAGTGTAAAGACTGAGGAGTTACTACCATTTGCAACATCGGCGTTGCGCGAAGCTAGTAACGGGCCAGAAATTATTTTAGATATAAACAAGGACTACGACATTGATCTTCAGGTATTAACTGGCGAAGAAGAGGCTAAGTTAACTTTTCTTGCCGCAAGACGATGGTTTGGTTGGTCAAGTGGCAGGCTTCTAGTAATTGATATCGGTGGTGGATCGTTAGAGATTGCATCAGGAGTTGATGAGTCGCCACAGGTAGCAGTTTCACTTCCACTTGGCGCATCAAGGCTTACCAAGAATCACTTAGAGGGCGACCCATTTACTGCAAAGAGTATTAGAAATCTTCGCGATCATATTGAGGGCCAATTGGAATCTGTGCTTCCTACTTTGGTTAAACACGAAGATTCTGATCGAGCAATAGCAACGAGTAAAACTCTGCGAACTCTCGCCAGACTTTGTGGCGATTGGTATGACGGTAATGGAAAGATAATTACTTTAGATGCAATCAGAAAAATGTCATCAAGACTTGCTGAAATGGATTCGGATGAACGAACAAAACTCCCTGGCGTATCTGCAAATAGAGCTCGTCAAATAGTTGCAGGTGCGTTTGTGACTGAAAGTGTTATGCGCAATCTTGATTTAGAGAAGCTAGAAATATGTCCTTGGGCGCTTCGAGAAGGGCTGATTTTAAAATATATGGATTGGACAGAGCACTAACTCAAACTATTGGTGCTGAAATAACATCAATTTGTAGGCACTTTTTCTTACCCAAGTAAATAACCCACGCATCACCGGGCTTCAATTTATCTTCAGGAAAATCTACATCAGATTTCTTGCATATCTTTTCCAGCATCCTAGGAAGTATCGGATTGTGGCTGCAGAGCAAGATTGCGCCATCGCTACTTCTGACTTGATCCGCTAACTCTTTTGCATAATCTAAAGCTTTATCCTTATTTTTTTCGAAAGTGTATTCACTTAACTTGCTTGTTA
>JAPLAY010000062.1 GCA_026393035.1 Actinomycetota bacterium | reverse complement strand
ATCTTTCCGGTGCTTGTAATTGCCTTGGTGTTCTCGCGAACCTTATCGAACACAACTACAGTGTCATAAAGTGAATACCCGAGAATTGTTAAGAAACCAATGACGGTTGCCGGCGTAACGTCGAAACCAACAAGTGCATAAATTCCAACAGTAATAAATACGTCGTGGACCACCGCAATGATGGCTGCAAGTGCCATCTTCGATTCAAATGCGATTGTTAAAAAGAGCATCACTACAAGGATGAATCCGATCAATCCATATAGCGCTTTCTTGGTGATTTCCTTACCCCAAGATGGACCAATAATCTGCGTATCAATATCGTCAACATTCACGCCAAAAGTATCGGCAAGTGACTGCTTAACTGTTGCGAAAGAAGTAAGGGCTCCGGTTTGGATACGAAGTCTGTCGTTTCCAACTTTCTGAACTACGGTCTCGCCAGTTACGCCAGCCTTCGCAATTGCAGCGCGCCCCTCTTCAACGGTTGCGCCTGCTTTAGTTACAGAAAATTCTGAACCACCTTTGAATTCGATGCCCAAGTGCAAACCTTGAGTACCAAGAACTATGGCAGAGATAATGATTACGATTCCGGAAAACGCATACCAACGACGGCGCTTACCGATGAAATCAATAGAAGTTTCGCCGCGATAAAGGCGACCACCGATGCCTGAAAGTGAACTCATGTGATTAACCCTTCAAGTTTTCTGTGCCATCTGTTTTGATTTTCAAGCCTAAGCTCTTAGGTGAGAATCCTGACAATTTGTTTCCACTTGCGAAAAATGACGTGCGGGCAAGAAGTGCAACAAGTGGATGCGTGAACACGAATACCACCAAAAGATCGATTAGCGTTGTAAGTCCAAGTGTGAATGCAAATCCGCGAACGCCACCAACTGCAAAGAAGTAAAGCAGTACTGCAGCAATCATAGAAACCGTATCCGCAACAATAATTGTGTGTCGAGCTTTCACCCAACCACTCTCGACGGCTGAACGAAGCGAACGACCTTCACGAACTTCATCACGCAATCGCTCGAAGAAGACGACGAATGAGTCGGCTGTGATACCAACGGCAACGATTGCTCCCGCGATACCAGCGAGAGTTAGCGTGAAGCCAATCCACTCGCCAAGCAATAGGAAGGAAAGATAGGTAATTGCTGAAGCAATTAGAAGTGAAGCAACAGTGACGAGTCCTAGACCCTTGTAATAGAGAAGTGAGTAGAGGAATACAAGTAAGAATCCAAGGAGTCCAGCTAGCAAGCCAGCATGGAGTTGGTCAGCGCCAAGTGTTGGTGAAACCTGAAGAACTTCACCTTGATCAAATGCAAGTGGCAGTGCACCGTACTTCAAAACATTTGCCAGGTTAGATGCTTCCTCTTGGCCGAATCCGCCAGTAATTTGTGCGCTTCCACCGTTGATTGTTTCGTTAATACGAGGCGCAGAAACTACTAAACCATCCAGAACAATAGCGACCTGATTTTGAGGTGCTGCAAGTGTCGTAACAGAAGTTGTTAGTGCACCAAACTTACTTGTGCCTTCACCATTAAATGAAACCAATACATACCAACCTGAAGCAGTTTGCTGATCAATAGCTGCGCTTGCCTTTGAAATCATGCTTCCTAAAACTTGTGCTGGTGCAAGAATATATTTCTGGGTTCCTTTACGATCGCAAGATACAACTGCGATATCAGGTGACTCTGTTGAACCGCCTTGTAAATTCGCCTGCTTTGTACAATCTAGCGCCGCATATCTAGCGTTCAAATCTGGAGTTACTCCAGTTGGCAAAGTTGCACTCTTTGCATCTGCAGCTGCAGTAGTTGCATTTGGTGCACCTTCAACTAAAACTTGGCGGAATCTAAGTTCTGCAGTTTGACCTACAAGCTGCACAATCTTCTCACCGGTTTGACCAGGAACAGAGATAACAATTTGGCGATTGTTTCCAGAACCTTGTGCTGCTACTTCGCTCTCGGCAACACCTAAAGAGTTAACACGTTGTCTAATAATCGAAACTGCCTGGTCAATGGCCTCATTCGTTATCTTTGATCCTTCACTTGCGCGAGGGGTCAGCGTGACGCTTGTTCCACCTCTGAGATCTAGTCCCAATTTAACTTTAGTAGCGCCTTGGAAAACGGCTACTCCAGTAAAAACAATTAGTGCTATGGCAAGTATCGCAATCGACTTTGCTGATTTCGCAGAAGTTTTTGCACCCTTTGTACTTTGGGTTGGGCCCTGAGGATTATGAGGATTATGAGGATTATTAGTGGCAGACATGAGACGCAAGTCTAGGCATCTGAAGCGGGTGTGTCGAAAATGCTAATAGCGTTCGGCAGCAAATCTGAGGCCCCAATTGGCGCTTTCATGCCTAAATGCTCGAATCCGGAAGCAGTTGCGATACGTCCTCGCGGAGTTCGTGAGATAAATCCCATCCGAACTAAGAATGGCTCAGCCAAGGATTCAATAGTCTCGGCCTCCTCGCCGATAGCCATGGCCAACGTGGAAATACCAACGGGTCCCCCATTAAATCTCTTTACCAGCGCTTCTAAAACACTTTGATCTAAACGATCTAACCCAATGGCATCAACTTCATACATTTCAAGCGCCGCTTTTGCCTCTTTGATTCCAACGTTTCCATCGCCATGCACTTGGGCATAATCCCGAACTCTTCGGAGCAATCGATTTGCAACGCGAGGTGTTCCTCTTGATCTGGAACCTAACTCTGTAATAGCTGCTTGATCTATTTTTACGCCAAGCAAATCTGCGCTTCTCGCAACAATTACCGATAACTCTTTATCTTCATAGAAATCTAACTGTGCGGTAAAACCAAAACGATCACGTAGTGGACTTGGAAGTAATCCCGCACGAGTCGTCGCGCCCACAAGTGTGAAATGTGGAAGTTCAAGTGGAATTGCGGTTGCGCCTGCGCCTTTCCCAACAATTACATCTACTCGAAAATCTTCCATAGCCAAATAGAGAAGTTCTTCAGCAGGTCTAGACATTCTATGAATTTCATCTAGAAAAAGAATTTCACCTTCAACTAAGGATGAAAGAATTGAAGCTAAATCTCCGGCATGCTGGATTGCAGGACCACTTGTTATGCGAATCGGTGCACCCATCTCTGAGGCAATAATCATTGCAAGAGTTGTTTTACCCAATCCCGGAGGGCCAGAAAGTAGAACGTGATCCGCTGGACTATTTCTATTACGTGCAGCCGAAAGCAATAAATCCAATTGGTCCGCTACTCGCTTCTGGCCGACAAATTCATTAAGAGTCTTGGGGCGAAGTGCTAACTCTTGCGATCTCTCTAATTCATCTGCTCCAGTTTCAATAATTCGCTTTTCATCGCTCATGTTTAACCACGACCCTGATTTTGAAGCGCTAGTTTTAGAAGCTGCGAAATATCAGTTGTATCTGCTTTGGCGCCTAATTCATTTGAAACTGCATCGATTGTTGTCTGCGCATCTCGTGCGGTAAATCCAAGTCCAATGAGCGCACTAGAAAGTTGATTGCGCCAATTTGCTTTGCTCAGGTTTGATGGTTTTTGCAACAGTGAAAGTGCTGAAACTTTCTCCTTTAACTCAAGAACTGCTCGTTGTGCGCCCTTCTTGCCTAAGCCAGGAATCCGCTCAAGTGCGCCAGAGTTTTCGCTGGAAATGGCGCTAGCAATCTCTTCCGGTTCATAAATTGAAAGCGCTGATTGCGCGACCTTTGGTCCAATTCCACTTACAGTTTGCAGAAGTTCAAAAAAGTCTCGAGAACTTGCACGATCGAAACCAAATAGTGTTAATGAATCCTCGCGTACAACTAAAGTTGTGAAAATTTCGGCTTGAGTTCCTACGGTTAGCGAAGCCGCAAATCTTGCCGGAAGCGAAACCTGCAGTCCTACACCACCAACTTCAATCACGGCAGAACTAAGGGTTGTTGCTTTCACAACTCCAGAAACTGAGGCAATCATCACTTTGTCGCTTTCTTTAAACGCGCTCTCTCTTTAGCCACTGCGGCTTCGACTCGCGCGTTACCGGCACCGCGCCAATGATGGCAGATGGCAAGTGCAAGTGCGTCGGTACTGTCCACGGGTTTTGGAATTTCTTTTAAAGATAACAATTTTTGCACCATAAGTGCCACCTGCTTCTTATCTGCGCGGCCAGAACCAGTTACTGCCGCCTTAACTTCGGTTGGCGTATGCATCGCGACTGGAATTCCAGATCTAGCTGCAATTAGAAGTGCAACGCCTGCAGCTTGTCCGGTGGACATTGCAGTACGAATATTGAGTTGAGAAAAAACTCGCTCGACTGCAACCACATCAGGTTTGAACTCTTTAATCCAAGAAATCAATTCAGTTTCAAGGGCAAGCAATCTCTGTGAAAGTTCTAACTCAGAAGGAGTGGTGATAACGCCGACACCGACCATTACCAATTTTTGCGAACTTCCATTTTCGACAATTCCTAAGCCGCATCTTGTTAAACCAGGATCGACCCCTAGAACTCGCATCTTAAAGGCTAGCCATTACCTCATCTGATACATCGAAGTTTCCGAAGACGTTCTGCACGTCATCTAATTCTTCAATTGCATCAATTAGCGCAAAAACTTTCAGCGCTCCTTCGGCATCTAATGGAACCGAAACTGAAGGTAGGAAGGAAGTATCAGCAGACTCGTAATCGATACCTGCGCTTTGCAGAGCAGTTCTAACCGCAACCAAATCACTTGGTTCACTTACGATTTCAAATGATTCACCGAGATCAGTCACATCTTCAGCACCAGCGTCTAGAACGTGCTCCAAAATCTTATCTTCGGTAATACCAGAAGCTTTTGTAACAATTACTACGCCTTTACGATTAAACATATAGGAAACCGAACCAGGGTCAGCCATCGTTCCACCATTTCTGGTAACAGCAACGCGAACTTCGGAAGCCGCACGATTTCGATTGTCAGATAAACATTCAATCATTAACGCAACACCATTTGGCCCGTAGCCCTCATACATAATCGTCTGCCAATCAGCGCCACCAGATTCTAGGCCGGCACCTCGTTTAACTGCGCGATCAATATTGTCGGCCGGCATTGAGGCCTTTTTAGCTTTTGCGATTGCATCGAATAGCGTTGGGTTTCCAGAAATATCCGCGCCACCGTTTCGTGCCGCTACCTCAATACCTTTAATCAATTTTGCAAAATTTTTCGCACGGCGCGAATCAATAATCGCCTTCTTGTGCTTCGTCGTTGCCCACTTGGAATGGCCTGACACGGTCGAACCTCCTATTAATCAATTACGGCAGTTTAACTTGAATTACTTTTTACAAAGCTCTTCTATGAAAAAACGATGAACGCGATTATCGCCCGTTAACTCTGGATGAAAGGCGGTAGCCAGGACTTTCCCGCTTGAAACCGCAACTGGGTGGGTTCCGCCTGCAATTTCCACACTGGCTAACACTTCTACCCCAGCTCCATAACTTTCAACCCAAGGTGCTCGGATAAAAACTCCGCGAAATTGCTTGCCGGTAATCCCCTTGAAATCTAGATCTACTTCGAAAGATTCGGTCTGCCGCCCAAAGGCATTTCTCCGAACTTGCATATCTATTCCACCAAATGTTTCTTGCCCCGAAGCGGGATCCACAATTGATTTGCTAACAAGAATCATTCCAGCGCACGATCCATAAGTGGGCATGCCATCTGCAATTCGCTTTGAGATAAGTTCAAATAGATCAAAGGCCTTCGCCAATTTATAAATGGTTGTGGATTCACCACCTGGGATAACCAAGGCATCAACCTGAGCAATTTCTGCAGCGGTTTTAACTAATTTTCCGGAAACTCCACATTCACCAAGTGCTAGTAGATGTTCGCGAAAATCACCTTGGAGCGCTAAGACTCCAACGTTCATATTTACCAGCCCCGCTCAGCCAATCGATGTGGAACTGGAATATCTGCAACGTTGATTCCAACCATTGCTTCACCTAAGCCGCGAGATGCTTCAGCAACAATTTTTGCATCGCTGTAATAGGTGGTTGCCTTAACGCATGCAGCTGCACGCTTTGCAGCATCACCAGATTTGAAAATTCCGGAACCGATGAAAACACCATCTGCGCCAAGTTGCATCATCATCGCTGCATCTGCAGGAGTTGCAATTCCACCTGCTGTGAATAGAACCACAGGGAGCTTGCCAGTTTCAGCAACCTCCTTAACTAGTGCGTATGGTGCTTGCAGTTCCTTAGCAGCCACATAAAGTTCATCTTCGCGCATTGAAGATAGTCGACGAATTTCGCCACCTATTTTGCGCATATGTGTTGTTGCATTTGAAACATCGCCAGTTCCAGCTTCACCCTTAGAGCGAATCATTGCTGCGCCTTCACTGATGCGACGAAGTGCCTCACCTAAATTGGTTGCACCGCAGACGAAAGGAATTGTGAAATTCCACTTATCAATATGGTGTTCATAATCAGCTGGAGTAAGTACTTCTGATTCATCTATGTAATCAACGTTTAAAGTCTGCAGAATTTGAGCTTCAGCAAAATGTCCGATGCGAACTTTTGCCATTACGGGAATTGAAACTGCCGCTTGAATTTTTTCAATCATGTCTGGATCAGACATACGCGAAACGCCACCTTGCGCGCGAATGTCTGCAGGTACTCGTTCTAGGGCCATCACTGCAACAGCACCAGCATCTTCGGCAATCTTGGCTTGCTCAACATTGACGACATCCATGATGACGCCACCCTTAAGCATTTCTGCCATTCCGCGCTTTACGCGCGCACTACCTACTTGTGCTTCGTTGCTCTTTGACATCAACTTCTCCTGTGATTTTCTTATCGTGAAAAGGTTCGGGCAAACTCTTGGGGTTAGTCTACTTTGACTTTGATGCCTTCGCACTCGGGGTTGGCGCTGGATGAGTGAAGGCTGGCTCATTGTCGGTCAGCGCAATCCATACCTGGCCATCAGCAAAATTTGCCACGCTGCCATCGGCCAAGGTCCAAATAGTTCCAACTTCAGCACTTGGCCTTTGCCAATTTATTGCTACTACTTTGCCATCACGTAATAAATATCCAGTACCTGATCCGACGGTATTACTAAAGGGAGTGATTCCACCGACTTTGTCATGGTAAATCGAATTGGTTATCGAAACTTTCTGTATAACTAAATTAGCGCCACCAAGTTGTCGACCATCAGAATCTAAGTTGGGTTTTCCATCATACGAAAGTAGCCAACGCTTCTCCGTTTTCGACCAGACCGCGCTATATCGCGAAGCCGGCCACTTAAAGGAAACTCCTTCAATCCTCTTTGCGGCCTGCGAAACTTTTCCAAATTGCCAACCAACAGAGCGTACGTTATCTATCTTCTTGCCTTCATCATCAATAGTTTTTTTCAGCAGCGCCTTAGCGTCCAACATCATATTTGTGGGAGCGTTGCGATTTTGATCGGTCTGATAAATCGTTGGTGGATTTATCTCTGCGCTAATGTTTTGCAAATTTGCTGCAGCTAATACTGGTCGCATCTTTGTTTGCGCACCACTATAAGCAAATCCAACTCGACCATATTGCGCAAGAATTTCGATATCACTGATTCTCGCTGACCGTACTGGGCCAATTAACGGTGGTAATTCATTTGTAAAAATTGCAGCTAAACGAGTTAAGCCACCTTCAACCTGTTCAATGTAGACAACATCGGCTTTAGCTAGACCTACTTGCGGATGTGCGGGTGGCGTGTCATCAATTTTCACTGCAAGTACTGGGCCGTTTCTGCCCGGCAAATTACTTAAAATATTTCGTTCCACGTTCTTGCCAGTAACCTTCTTAACGATACTTGAAGGTGTTGCACAGGAACTTAAAACGATCAACAGTGATACACCGGCTATGACCTTCTTAAATTTACTCACAAAATATCATCCTCAAATGAATACCGCATTGGAAGTGGTGCATGTCCGGCCAATCTAAAAATTCTAAAGATTGAACGGCTCCGCAAGTGTCGTGCGCTCGTTATGGCTTCAATATGAATCGTAATTCCAACGGAAATCTTTTCGGTCAACGATTTCAGTGAATCCAATAGTGCAGTGTCGATCCCACTTGGAGTCGAATCTTCATCACTTAAAATCAGTTCCAAACTCTGCGAAAGTGCAATCTCGGCATCACTTCGTTCAACAATATTTGCTTCACGCGCTTGATAAGCAGCTGCCGTTAAAACCAAACTAGTCGCAGCGTCAACACCTTTGGACAGTGCAATTTCGAGTGCGATCGATGCGCGCTTCTGTAGGAGCGCATCCAAATGAGCCCACGAAGTTTCCACTCGATGATGAAGTGCATCTAGCCTTGAAGCCAGCGCTGATAAATACCAACCAAAAAGAACTAGCGCAAAAGCAATCAGTAAAATTTTCTCAATCATTAGAACGTAATCTATTCCAGAAACGATTCTCTGAGGCCAAGTTTACTTTTGTGTTGCCTACTAATGACATCTCATAAACTGAAAGAATCTGTTCACCTACGGTATTCCAATCAAATATCTGTGACCGTGCTAGACCAGCTTCTGCGAGCTCATCTCTACGTTTCTCATCTTTTAGTAGAGCTATCACCGCATGCGCGAGTGCACTGGAATCTTGAGAAGCAAAAATCTCACCTGACTTGCCGCCTTCTAATAGCGATTTAAATGCCGGGAGGTCACTAGCAACAATCGCGGATCGCGCGGCCATAGCTTCTGCCAAAATGATTCCAAAGGACTCGCCCCCAGTATTTGGTGCAATGTAAAGTGAAATGGATTTAAAGAATTGCGCCTTCTCTAATTCAGAGATTCGTCCTAAGAACGTGACGCGATCACGGATCTGTGGTGGAACTTCTTTGGAAAAATCTGCACTATCTCCCGGACCGGCTATCAAAATCCTAAGGTTAGGGATTTCATTAACAATCTTTGGAATAGCTTCAAGTAGAACACTTAATCCTTTACGTGGTTCATCAAAGCGACCGATAAATCCAATTGTGTTGGGCAATGCCCACTCAGCGCGAATCCCGATGCCATTAAATTTACTGGTATCAATTCCATTCGGAATCACAACAGCTTCAGTTTGAAATCTATCTTTCAAAGTGTCCCTTGCGGTTTCACTTACTGCAATCTTTGCAGTAATCCGCTCGATTAATGGATCCAACATTGTGCCAATTGCATTTGCAACCTTCTGTGAATTTGCTGCCGCATGGAATGTGGCAACCATTGGTCCGTCACCAGCCCAACCAGCGAGAAGCGAAAGTGAAGGAATTGCAGGTTCGTGCAGATGCAATAAATCGAACTCCCCTGCCGAAATCCATTGCTTAACTCGTGATGATGCGAGTGGTCCAAAAATTACTTTTGCTACGGCTCCGTTATATGGAATAGAAATCGGACGACCTGCAGAAACAACCCAGGGTTCGATATTTTCATCTTCAGTTGTTACCGGTGCCAACACCGAAACTTCATGTCCCTTCGCAATTAGCCACTGCGTTAATTCCTTTATATGTATCTGTACGCCACCTGGCGTATCCCAGCCATATGGACAGACGATACCGATCTTTAATTTACGCATTTTCTTCAATCCAAATTCGCTGCAACATATGCCAATCAACAGTATTTGCCAAAATGTGTTTCGCAAACCGATCGGCCATTACTTGTGTCATTACCGATGCTTTCTCACTTGTTGAACCGCTACTCGGCACCGGAATTGGTGCTTCAAAAATAATCCGAATTCCATCTCCTTCATATTTCACATAAGCAGTAATTAAATCTGCGCCCGTCTGAATCGCAAGTAGAGCTGGCCCCGCGGGCATCCGTGCTCCCTCGCCGAAGAATTTAACTGGAATTCCATTTTTCGATAAATCTCGATCTGCAACTAATGCAACTAACTTTCCCGCCCGCAACCTCTGTGAAAGAACCGCAATGCTCCGTGAATCTAGATCTAGAACTTCCATGCCGATTTTAGTTCGATATTCTAAAAACTTACGGAATAATTTTTCTGGTTTGAGATGTTCGGCCACAGTTGTAAGTGGAATTCCGGTAGCGCAAAAATATGCACCTGCATGATCCCAATTCCCCGCATGTGGCAGTGCCACGATGCAACCACGTTTCTCAAAAATCGCGTCACGCAGAAAATTTTCATTATCACAAACTGTTGTAGCAACTAATCTTTCATTATCCCAACCGGGAAATCTAAAGGTGTCACACCAATATCGGAGATATGAACGCATTCCAGCATTGGTCAGAAATTCCAATTGATCCGAATTCAATTCCGGGCGAATTCTTTGGTAATTGCTACGTAACCTTGATACGCCTTTACCATTCTTGCCATATAGCAAATCTGCGAAACGGTCTGCCAATTTGTAGGCAAACTTCTCGGGAAGCAAACGAACTATTTTCCAAGCCAAGCTATATCCAAGATAGATTAAATTTTGACTCACGCAGCGCCTCGATAAACAATCGCTAGCCGTTGAAATACTGTTAGCAAACTGCTCAGAGTTAAGACCCAGAAACCAATTGCCAATACATATGGGATACCTAATCCAGAAAATCCTGTTGTTATCAGCACAATTATCAGACGCTCGGTTCGTTCGGCGAAACCACCTTCACAAGGAATTCCTAAAGACTCGGAGCGAGCTTTGATGTAAGAAATCAAGAAGCCAAGTACCGCAGCAATAAGAACTAGCGGCGCAATGCGATCTTCTATTTCAATTAAATACCAGGCAATACTTCCGAGAATAAGGACATCGCTTAACCGATCTAGCGTTGAGTCCAAAAGCGCTCCCCATTGATTCGAACCTTTCTGGGACAACCTCGCAATTGTTCCATCCAATAAATCGAAGAGAACGAAGAAAACTATTAAAAGCGTTCCTAGAAAAAAGCGACCATTAACAAAGGTTAGGAGCGCAGAAATAATGGTCCCTAGTGCACCAATTGTTGTCACCGCGTTGGCTGAAATTCCCAGACGCAATAGGCCACTACAGATTGGTGTAATTAATCTGGTGACTGGGGCGCGTAATGATTCCTGAAGCATCTTTCCCATCGTAGGCTTTGTAGTCGTGAGCACCCAAATCTTCCCACCAATTAAGCCCAATTTGCAGGTATCGGTACTCGGAAAATCTAGTGTTGAAGTTGCTCAATTCTTTGGGCTAGCTCCCGTTGATCTAGAGGCGAGCGATGTTGCAATTTTCACAGTAAGTGCCATTGATGGCATCTCGCCTGAAAACATTGAACTTTGGCAAACTGCCCGAGAACTTTATATTCCATCACTAGTTCTTATTACTGAACTATCAAATGGTGAAGTTGATTTTGATGACATGAGTGCGATTGCAGGTCGCATGCTCGATGAAGTCATCACGCCATATTTAGTACTGCATGATGACGATGGAAATCCAAGTGCGCTAATTGATTTAGATTCTTTGCGACTATCTGATTATTCAGGATCAATCCGCGCTGATAAAGAGAGCGACCCTGAACATAAAGTTCTAGTCTTTGAATTTCGCAAAGAATTTCTAGAAAAGTTGGAAGAATATGGTGCTACTGGGTTTCAAGATGGACTTAGTTTCCCCGCACTCCCATTTGTTCCAGCCAATGGGCTTGGCAGTTTTGAAATTGCTAACTTGCTAAATAATTTACCAAGCCGCGGCTAGCGCAGCTCTAGTTTCACTAAGCAGCTGAGGCAAAACTTTTGTCTGCCCAATAAGCGGCATGAAATTCGAATCTCCCGCCCATCTCGGAATTACATGTTGGTGAATGTGTTCCGCCACTCCTGCGCCAGAGACTGCGCCCTGGTTCATTCCTAAATTGAAACCAGCAGCCCCACTAACTTCGCGGAGGACTTTCATTGCATGTGCAGAGAGTTCAAAGATTTCATTACGTTCACTCGCTGTTAAGTCAGTTAGATCTGCTACATGGCGATTAGCGCAAATCAATAAGTGCCCCGCGTTATAAGGATATAAATTCATAACAACGAAAGCTTCGCTACCTCTTGCAACAATTAACCCATCAACATCACTCAACTTAGGAATTCTGCAGAATGGGCATTCAATTTCATTACCCGGAAGCGGTCTGTTTTCGCCTTCCAGATAGGACATACGGTGCGGGGCCCACAGTCGTTGCCACCGATCTGGCATTCCTGCGCCTCCGCTTAAATGCGAATCGCTCATTTTAGATCTGAATTCGATTAGAAACCGCGGCTAAAACTTCAGCGATTGCATCGTCGACTGAAATTCCATTTTTCTGTTCGCCATTTCGATACCTAAAAGATACAGCGCCAGCATTTACATCTTCTTCGCCCGCAATCATCATGAACGGAATCTTTTCAAGTTGCGCACTGCGCACTTTCTTCTGCATGCGATCATCAGATGCATCAATATCTACGCGGATTCCGGCCTTGCGCATCTTGGCGATAACTTCTTCAAGATATGGCGTAAACGTATCGGCTACCGGAATCCCTCGAACTTGAACTGGCGCTAACCATGGTGGGAATGCACCGGCATAGTGTTCGGTAAGGACTCCGAAGAAGCGTTCGATTGATCCAAATAGTGCGCGGTGAATCATTACGGGTTGTTGTCTAGAACCATCTGATGCCTGGTATTCCAAATCAAAACGTTGTGGAAGTTGGAAATCAACTTGGATTGTAGACATCTGCCAAGTCCTACCAATTGCATCTTTTGCTTGCACTGAAATCTTTGGGCCATAAAAGGCCGCGCCCTCTGGATCCAAAACAAGTTCCAGATTCTGTTTTGTTGCCGCAACACGTAGCGCCTCAGTAGCTGCTTCCCAATCCTCATCAGCACCTACCGATTTTCCAGGATTTCTAGTTGAAAGTTCGAGATAGAAATCTTCAAGGCCATAATCACGGAGTAAATTGAGAACGAAAGTTAGAAGGCTATCCAATTCATCCAGCATCTGATCTTTGGTGCAATAAATGTGCGCATCATCCTGAGTAAAGCCACGTGCCCGAGTTAAGCCATGGATAACGCCTGATTTTTCATATCTATAAACAGTTCCAAATTCAAATAAGCGAAGTGGCAATTCGCGATAAGAACGTGATGAAGACTTATAAATAAGGTTGTGGAACGGGCAGTTCATTGGCTTCATGTAATACTTTTGACCAGCCCGCTTTATCGTGCCATCCGCATGGAGTTCTTCATCCATGATCATCGGTGGGTACATGCCTTCGGAATACCACTGCAAATGTCCTGAGGTTTCGAAGAGCGCAGCTTTAGTTAGATGCGGTGAATAAACGAATTGATAATCCTCTTCTTCATGGCGACGACGTGAGTAATCTTCCATGGCACGGCGAACAATTCCGCCTTTCGGATGAAAGACTGCAAGTCCAGATCCAATTTCTTCAGGGAATGAAAATAGATCTAACTCAGTTCCAAGACGACGATGATCGCGCTTCTCGGCCTCAGCTAACAAATTTAAATAGCCATCTAATGCTTCTTGAGATGGCCACGCAGTTCCATAAATTCTCTGCAACATTGGATTCTTTTCAGAGCCGCGCCAATATGCAGCAGCTGTACGCATCAATTTAAAAGCTGGAATATGTTTTGTTGAAGGCAGATGTGGGCCACGGCAAAGATCGCTCCATGCTGGCTGACCATCGCGTCCCAGGTTGTCATAAATTGTTAGTTCACCAGCACCAACTTCAACGCTTGATTCATCATCCGCTGCAGTCGATTTGAGACCGATTAATTCACATTTGAAAGGCTCGTGTGCAAGTTCTGCCAACGCTTCCTTGTCGCTAACAACTCTCCGACGAAATCTCTGTCCGGCCTTAATAATCTTGCGCATTGCAGATTCAAGCTTCTCTAAATCATCTGGATTGAAGGGCTTTAGTGGATCAAAGTCATAGTAGAACCCATCAGTAATCGGAGGCCCGATTCCTAATTTTGTTTCCGGGAATACTTCTTGAACAGCTTGTGCCAAAACGTGCGCAGTTGAGTGACGCAAAACCGAAAGTCCTTCAGGGGAATCAATACTGATGCTTTCGACTACATCACCATCAGAAAGTTGGGTCCATAAATCTTTCATCTCGCCATTTACTTTGCAGACCACAATTTCACTTTGTTCGGCAAATATTTGGGTAGGGCGAATTTCCGAGTCAACGGATTGCGTTGCACCGTTTACTGAAATCGAAATATTAGCCACGTGCCTAGCCTACCGAATTAGCTTGCAGAATCTCGCGCAATTTAAGGGCCCACTGCTTACTTATTTCATCTTCTTGCAATTTTCGGTCAGCAATTTGCGAGATTGGTTGTGCAATGCGAAGTGCTGATAGCGCAAAAGCATGAGTCGCTTTATCAAGCTCGGTGGCACTAATTTCACTTTCGATCGCTAACCCGCTTGAAATAACAAAGCCTCTGATAATTCCTGGAAGTACGCCGGAATCTAGGTTTGGAGTTACCCAGAGACCATCGATCCGGAATACATAGTTCGAAACCGCACCCTCAGAAACCTTGTTTTCTTGATTAACAATAATTACTTCATCAAAGCCATCTACACGTGCTTGTGTAAGCATCTTTAAATTTTCGGTATATGGAAAAGCTTTATGCGCCTTCGTGGTGACATCAATCTCGCAATTTCTAATTCCTAATCGAGCGCTGTTTTTAGAATCCACATACGGATCTATTGAAACTTGGAAAGTTTCGCCAAAAGTTAGCCGTAAACGCCCTAACTCAACGCGATCAACCGAACCAATCTTTTCAATAATTTCGCGATCACTTGGAATTGAATATCCCAATATTGCTGCGCTCTTTCGCGCTCTTGCTAAGTGCTCGCTAAGCAACTGCGGGGTTCCGTTTTCAATGCGTATCGTTTCGAATAGCCCTGAACCAAAGGGCCATCTATCGCTTCGCAACCCACCCGCAATCGAAAGCAACTTTCCTGCTTTTAGCTCAGTCTCTTCCCACTCGCAATCCGCTTCACTAGACCAAGTAATTCCGGCACCTGTTCCGAACTTTAAAACGCTTCCGCTCTTCCAAAAAATTCTGATAGCAACACTCAATACACTCTCGTCGCGTTCAATCCAGCCAAGCGCACCACAATATGGACCTCGTGCGGTTGGCTCTTGCTCTGAAATTAGAGAAAGAGCTGTGTATTTAGGTGTTCCACTTACCGATCCTGGTGGAAGTACCTTTTCAAAAATCTCGCTCCAAGTTATCTTGTCCTGAACTTCGCCAATCACATCTGACACTAAATGTTCTAAACCTGGGTGCAATTCAGTTCTAAGTAACTCTTTAACTTTTACCGTTCCCGGCTTGCATACCCGACCAAAATCATTTCGCATCAAATCAACGATCATGATGTTCTCGGCCTTATCTTTCGCTGAAAAACTCGATCCAGTCTGCGAAAGCTTTCGGGTTCCCTTTATCGGGCTGGTCTTAATTTGTGAACCATGACGACTTACAAAGAGTTCTGGTGACGCAGATGCAATTTCGAAGTCAGGTAGGCGAAGGAAAGATGCATTAGGTGCCGGATTCTTAGCAAGCAATTTTGCAAATAACGGAGCCAACGAACGCTTACCTTCGATTTCGGTTCGTAAGATGCGACAGGCATTAACTTGATAGACATTGCCAAATTCAATTTCATTACGAATACCTTCTACATATTTCTCATATTCAACTTGAGAAAGCGAACTCTCCCAAACTTCAGTTAGCCCCATCCACTCCCCAACATCTGGGAATGCAATACCTCGAGAAACTTTTGCAAATTTTGCGAAGGTGTACTGCCCTTCAAAAGTTGTTGTAACGGCCCAGAAGCCTCCATCTTCAAGTACCGAAGGATTGCTGCTGATTTCTATTAAGTCGGTAGCCAAAATCCCATTCATCCAGAAGAAGGGCTGGTTAATTTCCACAGACCTAAGGTAGATGACGCCGTCGGATTTACCCCAGGTATTGGAGCTGATCCCTTGCTTTGGCGCTTGTCCGTTTGGTGCGCTAGATTTGCCCTCTTGATTCTGCAGGAATGTGGATTGCAAGAATGCGGACGTAGCGCAGTTGGTAGCGCGGAACCTTGCCAAGGTTCAGGTCGCCGGTTCGAACCCGGTCGTCCGCTCGGTGCACAGATCTTTTGTGCGGTGTGCGAAGCAAGCGCAGGAAAAGATGGTCGGATGGCCGAGAGGCGAGGCTCAGGACTGCAAATCCTGCTACACGGGTTCAAATCCCGTTCCGACCTCCATAATTAACTCACTTAATTTAGCGAAGATAAATTAGTTAGGAAACTAATGAGTGAATTAGAGAAATCAGATCGCCCTTGGGGCCGCTATGAAGTTCTCCAAGAATCTTCAACACATAAAGTTAAATGCATATGGATCAACCCAGGTTACCGAATTTCATATCAACGCCATAAGCATCGCGCTGAACATTGGTTCATTGTTCAAGGTTCTGGTGAAGTTACAATCGATGGTGCAATCTCAAAAGTGAATCCAGGCGACACTGTCGAGTTCCCAATCGGAGTTCTGCATCGAATTACCAACACTGGCGATAAAGAAATCATTTTTATCGAAGTTCAAACAGGTTCATACTTTGGTGAAGACGATATTGAGCGTCTAGAAGATGACTTTGGACGGGCGGGAAGTTAGGCAAGAACTTGATGTAATATTCCGCATCTTAAGGTTACTTAAGGATCGTTGGCTCAGCGGTAGAGCACCACATTGACATTGTGGGGGTCACTGGTTCGATCCCAGTACGGTCCACGTTTAGTTCAAGTTCAAAAGCTAAGCTTCCTTGGTCTCAATTATTTGAATAAATCTTTATCTGTCCTTGGTAGCAGGCGACCCATGTGTTACCACTTGGGACATCGTAGGTAATCCCGATTGGTTCAATGCAAACTTTTATGTTTTGCGTAACTTTCATGTCGCTTGTACGAACCCTCGACATGGTGCCACTTTTGAAGTTGACGACATACAAGGTAGAACCGTCGGCTGATATTGCAAGACTGCGCGCAGCCTCACCAGTTTTTACAGACTTGCCAGCTCTATTTGCAGACAGATCCCAAGAAGCTACCTTGCCTGAAACGTTCATGGTTACATACATTTTTGAATTATCTGGAGATAAAACTATTGCTCTAGGGTTACTCCCGATGGGAATATGCGCAATTGTGAAATCTTCTAAATTAATCTCATGAATTCTATTTCCACCCATTTCGGCCACGTAAGCGCGTTTGGAATCATTTGAGATCACTATTCCACGTGGGTAACGTCCAATTTTGATGGTTTTGACAACCTTATTCTCTTCTACGGAAATAACTGAAACTGTATAAGAGCACCAATTAGCAGCTAACACATATTTATTGTCAGGAGTTACTTCAACAACTTTTGGTACAGATCCGACTGGATATATTGCATCGATTTGATAGGTGCCACGATTAATTCGATAAACAAAGCTCTTGTCGTATCCAGAACTAGGCGAACAAATGTCATGTCCTTCCTTGTTGTATCCCTTGCCATACATCGAATAATTGCTTACATATAGATACTTACCGTCAGGCGAGAAGCTGCCTTCAACAGGAGCACCTTTGTAATTTCCTGAATTTTCGGAATAACCAAAATCCTTAAGTGAAACGGAGTCAGGGACTGTATTCAGCAGTTCAAAAGTTTTTGCGTCATATATCGTCACTGAATGTCGATACATCATGTTGTGTGCACTAACAACCCCGTCGCCAGAAGATCTGACAGATTTGGGAGTGATTGCACCGTTAATCGTTTTAATCAACTTCATACTTGGCTCTGTTGAAACGACATCTCCCCTTGCCGGAAAAGATGTAGCAAAGAGCAATACCGTAAACATTGAAACTATTAAACGAGAGCGCATTTTCTAACTGTACTAGTTAGGCATCTTCTTCTTTGCCACGACCCATTGTTCGCAATCTCCCAACTTCTTCGGCAACATCGTTTCGACCATCAATTCGCAAACCAGCAATGACGCCATCTAGGTCGGCAGTTGTTTTGTTTTGGCTCATCTTGAAAGCCACTTCTACACGTTTCACTCTTAACTCGACTCCAACTATCGCCCGAAGTTGTCCGTTGACATAATCATCAGGGGCATCATCTAATTTCCAAGGTATAGCACGACTACCTTCGAACGAATCTGTTAAATCCGATACGGCTTTTCGAAGCCAAACAACATCGTCATGAACTACTAAATCTCCGTAAACATGTGCCAACATGTAATCCCAGGTAGGAACCACTTTCCCGTGCTCTTTCTTTGATTCATACCAGCTTGGTGAAATATATGAATCGATCGTTGATGAAATAAAGAGCGCTTCCTGGTTAGTTGGCGTTGACCATTGACTATTTCCACGCGCAAGATGTCCAATAAGCGAGATTGAGGTTTTATCAAATCGCACTGGAATAAGAGTTGAAAGAATTCCGTCATTAGTACTTGTGACTAGGTGCCCATTTTTCAAATTTTCCAGGAAGTGAAGAGCCGCAGAATCATCAATAGCGAAATGTCTCGGGATATACATTAAGAGATCCTGTTCGGTGAATAGCTCTACTATCTTCTTGGATATTCTAATAGACTTTAAGGAAGATTAAACGAGAAGTAAGGAAGATATGAGCAAGAAAGTCTTAATAACCGGAGGTAGTAGCGGCATCGGTCGGGCTTTTGTAGATGTATTCGCGAATAACGGTTTCGAGGTTTGGTTCACTTACTTGAGTGATACTGAAAAGCCTAAAGATATTTCAAGCTCTTATTCCAAGACAGCTGTTGTCGGATATAAATTAGATCTCGCTGATTACGCGTCAGTTGAAGACCTAGTTTCTTCTCTGCCATCAGTACCTGATGTGGTTATACATAACGCCGGCCTTGGATCAAAAACTGTGGAGAAAGTTTCAAGTAGTCCCCAAGGCCAAGTTGAAGCTTTAATAAAGGTAAATGCAATTGGAACTCTCTGGTTAAACAATCTATTGCTACCTAAGATGCTTGATCGAGGATCTGGAAAAATAATTCTGCTCTCTTCGGTTGGTGGCGGAATTACCCAATTCCCCGGCTTTAACTATGCAGATGGAATGAGCAAAGCGGCAATCGCGTTTCTAGGTAGAACTCTTGGCGCAGATTTAGCGCAGAGCGGTGTGGAAGTTTTCACCATTTGTCCTGGAGCAACTGATACCCCGATGTTCAACGCGAGCACACTTGATGGTTTGAGCAATGAAGCGCGTAACCAAGTTATTTCGGCGTTGCCAAAGTTGAGATTGATTGATCCTCGTGAAATTGCAGAACTCGGTTACTTCTTAACAACCGATGCCGGAAAAGTTCTGCATGGCGCAGTACTTGATGCATCTATGGGGTTGGGCGTAAACCCAGGCTTGCTTAAGAAGTAGATTGAATCACTTTAAGATTAAAAGAGATTTATACCTGCGAACTTAAACTTAATAGTTTGATCTTCGCTCCGGTCATCCGCTGCAGTGTGATCATTTGTAATTAGTAATACGCAAGTCGTATGAATGCAATCTCCGCCTTCAAAATACTTATCAACCTTGATCTGAAGCTTTGCAGTTGAAGCTGTTGCGCCCATCGCTTGGTCTTTGGCTACATCAGAAATCCAGAGTTTTGATGCTTCGGCAGGGTTACAGCTCTTTGCCTCGCCAGCCTTTTTCGAAGGTGCCATGCATTGTGAAATATAAATTCCATGATCTTTTGGCAGTCCCGTAGCTTTTATTGTTATGACTGGATTCTTCTTAGAAACTTTGAGCTGAGGTGAGATTGAGATTTTAGTTTTCGCACTTGCGGGAGATACTCCTACGAATAGCGTAAAAATAGCTAGGACGGCGATAAACTTTTTCATCTGACTCCAATTTTAGGTTGCGCTTACTGTAGGTGAATTTCTTCTTTTCTTCAGACTGAAAAAGAGTTGCCTTGGTCACTCAGAAAATATTCAGCATCCCAATTGCCTGCCCAATGATTTCAGATCTGTAACTTTCGCCAAGTGAGATATGGCCATGACCCGGAACAAAATTCAATTTCGCGGTAGGAATATGTTTTGCAAGCCATTCGCTATGTGCTCTTGGAACCATGAAATCATCATCGCCTTGCCAGACTAAAACCGGCTTATCAATTTCTCCCAAGTTGAATCCAAAGCTTTGGACGAAAGCTAAATCATCATCGAGCCAACCGTAATAACCCTTTGAGAGCGCCCTTCTAAATGATTTCGCATCTTCTTCTGCAACTTCAGGAGTTAAAGCCTTCTTATCAGCATCTCCAATTAAGCCACCAAAAGATTCGATCAATTCTGAACCTTGTACATTCGCAAAAGCTGGGAAATTCTTCTTCATCCAATTCTCGATATCAGCTTCACCGTTTAGAGCTGCGCCGAATTCCTCATGATTTTCTGGACCCATGCCCTCTAAGAAATCCAAATCCTTATTGCCCCACTCCCCGACTCCGGCAAGTGTTATCGCTCCAACACAATTTGGGTGCCTTGTCATATTAATTGCGTGTGGTCCGCCACCGGACCAACCAATCGATACAAATTTCTTGATACCAAAAAATTCAAGCAACTCACTTTGATCATCAATATCACTTGCAACAGTTCGGCCTTTGCGGCGATCACTCAATCCATAACCTGGACGACTTGCCGCGATAGCTCCTACATTTGTTAAATCACTAAACCATTTCTGCCATCCCGTGCATTCGCCAGGGGTTCCGTGGTGAAAGAGGATTGCGGTGTCACTTGCAACATCATTAGAGATGTAATCGAAAGCACGACCGTCTTTTAACTGGAAAATAGCCAACTCAGTTCTCCTCTGCTCTGTGATTCAGTCTTGGTCGCTTGGGTCAAGCGCAATTCGATATTGCACTTTGCCAGATTCCAAACTATATGTGTCATAAAGTTTTCGAGCAGTTTCGTTGCTCTTATCGGTATTCCAATAAATCCTAGAAGAGCCTTCGCTAATTGCAACGTCTTTGACGGCATCAATTAACAATCTTCCAATCCCCTTACCGCGCATAGCTGGCGAAGTGAATAGATCTTCCAAGTAGCAGTAATTCTTTTGAGCCCAAGTGGATGTTTGAAACGAATAGTGGGTGATTCCTTGGACTACGCCATCTACTTCCACTACCAGGCAGTGCAGGTTATAAGACGAATCCAATAATCTCTGCCAAGTTAATTCACTCTGCTCGTCGCTCAACTTCGTTTTATAAAATTCCAAATAGCCTTGCCACAGCGGAGTCCACTGACTCTTATCTCCTATTTGCAATGGTCGGACTAAAGACATTTGGTAATAGTAGAAGGCAATTTAGGAATACCCAAGTATCCTTCACGGATGTTCGCAATAATCCCAGGACTCTTAGCGGGCTTCTCATTGATTATTGCTATTGGAGCCCAAAACGCTTTTGTAATTCGCCAAGGGCTCACCCGAAAATTTGTTCTCTTAACAGTTTTAATCTGCGCATTTTCTGATGCGCTATTAATTTCACTCGGCGCTAGTGGCCTTGGGGCGCTCATAAAATCAAACGCGAACGTTCTAGAAATTGTTCGTTGGTTTGGGGTTATCTACTTACTTTGGTTTGCATTTAAATCCGCCAAATCCGCTTTGAAAAAAGAAGTTCTCAGCTCGGCAGGTGAAGCCTCGGCTAATCGAAAAGGCGTAATCCTTACCGTACTAGCTCTAACTTTCTTAAACCCACATGTTTATCTAGATACCGTAATTTTACTAGGAAGTATTTCGAATCAATTTGGATCAGATAAATGGTTCTTTGTCTTCGGGGCCGCACTCGCTAGTTTCATTTGGTTCGCTGCAATTGGGTTTGGTGCAAAATCTGCTTCCAGGTTTATGTCACGTCCGATATTTTGGAAGGTGCTGGATTCTTTGATTGCGGCAATTATGCTTTCAATTGCCGGTTTTCTTGCTTTTTATAATTTTGGCTAAAGCTTTATTCGCCAATAAGTTAAATCTCCGGTGCCATGTTCCTTCGGTATCGGCTTCTGTTCTATAAAGATCCCACCATTGGCTTTGATGACGCCCTGCGAAGCAAAATTATCTGGGTCAGTTGTTAGCTCTACATAATCTAGTTTCTGCGCACGAGCTTCTTCCAGCATTAAACCCAGAGCTTTAGATGCATAACCGTTGCGCCGCTTGTGCGGCAAAATCCAATAACCGATATGCCCTAAACAAGTTGGCGGTAATTCATTTGTACCAGGACTCCAGCGAAAACCGATGCGACCACAAATTTCACCATCCCACATATGTCGCACAATGCTTGGAAGTCTTTTTACAAAAGTTCCATCTGGCATCTCAATATCTGCACCGAGCCCAAGTGGGTCATCTTGCTCGCGAATAAAACGAGCCGGGTCGCTTACAGCTTCTTCATGTAATTTATCGAGTTCCATGTGCATCAAATCTTGATCTGCCATGACAGCCTTAATAGCAGTTAAGAATTCCGGCAAATGGTGTTCTTCTAGGCGAATTAACTCCATATAAAACTTAGCTGTTCTGCGGGAAGCCTAAGTTGATGCCACCATGGCTTGGATCTAACCAACGGCTTGTAACAACTTTGCCGCGAGTAAAGAAGTGAACTCCTTCAGTTCCATGTGCATGTGTGTCACCGAATAACGAATTCTTCCAACCACCAAATGAGAAGTAAGCCATGGGAACAGGAATCGGTACGTTAATTCCAACCATTCCAACTTCTACTTCATTCTGGAATCTACGGGCAGCACCACCGTCGTTGGTGAAAATTGCAGTTCCATTTCCATATGGATGGCTATTTACAAGAGCTAGTGCTTCGTCATAAGTATTAACGCGAAGAACGCTTAGGACTGGTCCAAATATTTCATCCTTATAGATAGTCATTTCAGGAGTTACATTGTCAAAGAGTGTTGGTCCGAGGAAGAAACCTTCGCCACCAACCTTTACCTTGCGACCATCTTCTACAAGTGTTGCTCCAGCACTTTCACCAGCATCAATATATGAAGCGACTTTATCGCGGTGAATTTTACTTACCAGTGGGCCCATGTCTGCGCCTTGAGTTCCATCACCAGTTTTGATATTTGCCATACGAGATTTGATACGTGCCACAAGTGCACTAGCAATCGGTTCTACCGCAACGATTGCTGAAATTGCCATGCAACGCTCGCCAGCAGATCCAAAGCCCGCATTGATTGCAGCATCTGCTGCAAGTTCTAAATCAGCATCTGGAAGTACAACCATATGATTCTTCGCGCCGCCAAGAGCTTGAACGCGTTTGCCATTCTTAGTTCCAGTTTCATAAACATACTTCGCAATTGGAGTTGAACCGACAAATGAAACTGATTTGATTCCTGGATGCGCGAGTAGGGCATCTACTGATTCTTTGTCACCATGAACAACATTGAATACGCCATCAGGAAGACCGGCATCTTTCCAAAGTTGAGCTAGAAACATCGCCGCACTTGGATCTTTCTCTGATGGTTTTAAAACCACAGTGTTTCCGCAGGCAATTGCGACTGGGAAGAACCACATTGGAACCATCGCTGGAAAGTTGAAGGGTGAAATGATCGCAACTGGCCCAAGAGGTTGACGAATTGAATAGACATCCACACCAGATGAAACTTCCTCAGAGAAGCCACCTTTTAATAGATGTGGAATACCACAAGCAAATTCAACTACTTCAAGACCACGAGTAACTTCACCTGAAGCATCACTCAAAACTTTTCCGTGCTCTGCGGTAATTAGGGCAGCAATCTTCTCTTTATTTTGCAGAACTAATTCGCGAAATGCGAATAAAACTTGAGTGCGTTTTGTAAGTGAACTGTGGCGCCATGAATCAAATGCGTTAGTCGCTGCAGTCACTGCTTTATCGACTGTTGCGGCGGTGGCTAGTGCAACGTTGGCGGATACTTGGCCCGTCGCTGGATTGAAAACTTCGCTAGTTCGTACACTTTTTTCCGCATCCACTGCGCCGTTGATCCAATGCGAAATAATCTTTGTCTCAGTCATAGCGATAATCTACGCCAGAGGATTATGATGGCGCCAATTACCAGAGACTGACATGGCGCTTCTTATGTCCAATGTCGTCCAAACGCTAGGGGCGCACGATGAGTTCAGGTTCAAAGAGCAATGCGCAAGTAAGCGCAGCAGACCACAAGTATGTTTTTCATTCTTGGTCAGCTCAAGGAGCAATCTCCCCAATCCCTGTGGCGAAGAGTTCTGGCTCTAGATTTTGGGATCACGACGGGAAAGAGTATTTGGATTTCTCTTCTCAACTGGTTTTTACAAATATTGGACATCAACATCCAACGGTAGTTGCCGCAATTCAAGAACAAGCAGCAACTTTGACGGCACTTGCTCCGCAACATGCAAGTGATGTTCGCAATGAAGCAGCACAGCGCATAGTCGAATTGGCTGGCTCAAATTTTGGAAAAGTATTTTTCACTAACGGTGGCGCAGATGCGATTGAGAATGCGATTCGAATGTGCCGTATTCACACCAGGAGACATAAAGTACTTTCAACTTATCGTTCGTATCATGGCAATACTGGCTCAGCAATAAATGCAACTGGGGATCCGCGTCGTTTCCCAAATGAGTTCGCATTTGGACATGTGCATTTCTGGGGTCCTTATCTTTATCGTTCTGCATTCTGGGCAACTACTGAGGCAGAAGAATGTGCCCGCGCCCTAGAACACTTAGAGCAAACAATCGTTTTCGAAGGACCTCACACAATTGCTGCAATTTTGATTGAGACAGTTCCAGGAACAGCCGGAGTATTGGTTCCACCTGCGGGCTATCTTGAAGGTGTGCGAGCACTTTGCGATAAATACAAGATTATGTGGATTGCCGATGAAGTTATGGCTGGCTTTGGTCGAACAGGTAAATGGTTCGCTTTCCAAAGTACAAAAGTTGTTCCTGACTTAATCACCTTCGCAAAGGGTGTTACATCTGGCTATGTTCCTCTTGGTGGCGTCGTTATTAGTAATGAAATCTCTAAAACTTTTGATGAACAAGTTTTCCCAGGTGGCTTAACTTACATGGGACACCCACTAGCAGCCGCTGCCGCAGTAGCAACGATTGATGTTATGAAAGCGGAGAAGATGTTGGAAAATGCGACCAATATTGGTGAAAAGATTTTTGCGCCGGGTCTAGTTGAACTTGCTAAGAAACATAAAGTGATCGGCGATATTCGCGGTGCTGGTGTTTTCTGGGGTGTTGATTTAGTAAGCGATCGCAAGACTCATGCGCCGCTCGCGCCATATGGTGGATCAAGCCCTGCAATGAATGAATTGGTTGCAGCCTGTAAAGCAAATGGCATGATGCCATTTACCAACTTCAACCGAATTCATCTCTGTCCACCTTGTAATATTTCGGAAGCTGATGCGCAATTAGGATTGCAAATTCTGGATAAATCCCTCTTGGAGATTGCAAAGTATTACACCGGTGAATAACTCTTGGTTAGTGAGTGCCACCTCTCTGCAAATTTGATGTGCTTAAAGTTCTGACTCTTAGAATCACGGCATGCCTTTAGAAAGTAATGAAGTGCTGCCGGATGTTATTCAAGGTGGCATGGGAATCGCAGTTTCTACCTGGCAACTTGCAAAAGAGGTTTCGAAGAGTGGCGGCCTTGGAGTTGTTTCAGCTACCGCGATCGATTCAGTAATCGCAAGACGGCTACAAGATGGTGACTTGACTGGCGATATTCGACGAGCCTTTTTGAATTTTCCAAACCAGGATATTGCAAATGAAATTCTAAATTTCTATTTCATCGATGGTGGGCGGGAACCTGAAAAGCCATATCTAGATGTTCCAAAATTGAGTTTGAAGCAGACTCATTTAACAGTCAATTTAATTGCGATAAGTGTCTTCACGGAAGTTTGGTTAGCAAAAGAGAATAATAAAGGCGTAATTGGCGTAAACGCTCTTGAGAAAATCCAACTGGCGACTCCCGCTACAGTTTTCGGAGCTATGTTGGCTGGTGTTGATTACATTCTTATGGGAGCCGGGATCCCCACCCAAATACCAGAGATGATTCGGCAATTCTCAGGGCTGCAACCATTTAAATTGAATATCGATGTCGCCAATTCGAAGAGCGCACATTTTCTTGCTTTCGATCCTAAGACTATAACTCCTCAGACGATTGAAATTAAGAAGCCAAATTTCTTAGCGATAATTTCCTCACATGCCCTTGCCGCATATCTCGGCAAAGATGAGAAGACTAGACCAGATGGTTTTATTGTTGAAGGTCCAACTGCTGGTGGACATAACGCGCCACCACGAAGTAAAGATGCGATAACAGAAGACGGTCAAAGCAAATTTTCAGAGTTAGATGAAGCGGATTTAGTGAAAGTTGCTAAGACCGGACTTCCATTCTGGCTTGCTGGTGGGTATGGAACACCAAGCGCTTTGAAGCGTGCAAAAGAGCTCGGTGCGGTTGGAATTCAAGTTGGTTCACTATTCGCGCTTGCCGATGAATCTGGTTTTACAAATGTAATTAAGAGCGAACTCTTTGATCTCTTAGCCGAGGAAGCACTCAATGTTAAAACAGATCCTTATGCCTCCCCTACTGGCTTTCCATTTAAAGTTGTTGAAATTGATGGAACACTTTCCGAGGATGCTAATTTCGATAGTCGCTCTAGAAATTGCGATTTAGGATATTTACGAACACCTTTCGAACGTCCGCAGGGCGGAATTGGTTATCGCTGTCCAGGTGAACCAATAAAAACTTTCGAATTTAAGGGTGGAACTTCGGAACATAACTCACGTTCCAAATGTTTATGCAATGCGTTGATGGCAGATATTGGTCTTGGGCAAATTAGAGCCGATGGCACAACTGAACTTCCGCTAGTAACTTTTGGCTCAGATTTAGCTGGTGCAAATGAATTATCAAAGATTTATCCAAAAGGTTGGAGCGCGAACCAGGTGCTGGAGTATCTCCGAGGCAATTAGTCATTCAGCGATGGACACCACTTCCCTGATACTCAGCAATCAGGGCTGACTATGACAAACTGCCGCCATGGCCCAACTAATTTATTACTGCGGAACTATGGATAGCGGTAAATCCACTCTCGCACTTCAGACCGCACACAACTATGAAAGTCGCGGCCGGCACGGGCTAGTTTTCACAAACAAGGATCGAGCAGGAACCGGAATAATTTCCTCACGACTTGGATTACAAAGTCCGGCAATTGAAGTTTCGACAGGCATGGATATTTTTGAATTTGTATCTGAACATCAGAAGAGGAATGGTCAATTAGATTATTTGATCTTTGATGAAGCACAATTTTATGAGAGTGAACAGATTGATCAACTTGCGCGAATTGTAGATATTTTGGACGTTGATGTCTTTGCCTTTGGAATTCTCAGCGACTTTAGAACTTCACTTTTTCCAGGTTCCATGCGACTTATCGAACTTGCTGATCGAGTTAACCCATTACAAGTTGAAGCACTCTGTTGGTGCGGTCTGCGCGCTACGCACAATGCTCGCATAGTTGGGGGTCGCATGACTCGTGAAGGAGATCAACTCCTGCCCGGAGATACCGCACCTGACGCCGAAGTTCTCTATGAGGTTCTCTGTCGCAAGCACCATATGGCGAACATGAGCTCTAGAGATCATGACAAGAGCGAGTAGATTTCAACTATGAGCGATTTATATTCAGATCCAATCGGAACTGCAGTAGCTGCGGCCGCAAAAATTGCCGAGCTAACTGGCAAAGCTAAACACGATGTTGCACTTGTTATGGGATCAGGCTGGATGCCAGCGACTGATGCACTTGGAACACCAACGCACGAATTTGCAGTTACCGATGTTCCTGGTTTTCCAGCACCAACAGTTGTTGGCCATGGTGGACTTATTCGTTCTTATGAAATTGCAGGAGCAAACGGAGTTATTAACGCTTTAGTTTTTCTTGGCCGAACTCATCTTTATGAAGGCAAAGGCCTAGAACCAGTTGTTCATGGTGTCCGCACCGCTGTTAAAGCTGGATGCAAGGTTGTAGTACTCACAAATGCTTGTGGTGGAATTAATCGCGATTACAAAGTAGGACAACCAGTATTGATTCGTGACCATATTTCAATGACTGCAACAAGCCCATTGATTGGTGCTGATTTTGTTGATCTAACTGATTTATACAGCAAGCGAATTAGAGAGCTAGTAAAAGGTGAAGACAGCTCGCTCGCAGAAGGTGTCTATGTGCACTGGCGTGGTCCGGCATATGAAACACCTGCCGAAATTAATATGTTGCGAACCATGGGCGCCGATTTAGTTGGTATGTCTACTGTCCCTGAAGCAATCGCGGCTCATGCACTTGGTGCTGAAGTTCTTGGAATCTCACTTGTTACAAATGCAGCAGCCGGAGTTACTGGCGAAAAATTGAGCCATACCGAAGTCATGGAAGCAGGAAAAGCTGCGGCCGGACGAATGGGCGAATTGCTTGCAAAGGTTCTAAAACAATTGTGATCAACCAGCAGTTGCGATTAGAAGTTGAAGAATGGATTGCAAACGATCCAGATCCCATAACTTCTAAGCAGTTGCGCGATTGGCTCGATAGCGAAAATATTGAAGAGTTAAACAGGTCTTTTAACGGTTTTCTAGAATTTGGAACTGCTGGGCTTCGTGGACCAGTTCGCCCAGGACCTTCGGGTATGAATCGCGCAGTTGTTGGACGAACTGCTGCAGGAATCGCACAATTTTTAATATCTCGTGGATTATCGAGAGTTGTAATCGGACGCGATGCCAGACATGGCTCAAAGGAATTTTTGAATGAGAGTGCAGAGATTTTTGCTGGAGCTGGTTTAGATGTTTATGTCTTACCCCGTGAACTACCAACTCCAATTCTGGCCTTTGCAGTAAATGAATTAAAGATGGATTGCGGTGTAATGGTTACCGCTAGCCACAACCCCGCAATTGATAATGGCTACAAGGTTTATCTAGGTGGCATCGTTGATGGCGTTAGTTATTCTGGAAGCCAAATCGTTACACCAGCAGATAGCGAAATATCCAACCAAATATCTAAAGTAAAAACACCCAGTCCTAGAGGTACTAACTGGCAGATCATTGGTGAAGATCTAATTGAAAAATATCTTGAATTAACTGCAAGCAATGCAAAAGAAGCAGTCCCATCCAAGATTGTTTACACCGCAATGCATGGTGTCGGAACCAAGACTCTGCTCTCGCTTTTCAAGAGCGCTGATTTTTCCAAACCGATACTTGTTACTGAACAAGCCGAACCCGATCCGGATTTTCCAACAGTAGCGTTCCCCAATCCAGAGGAGCCAGGTGCGATTGATTTAGCAATCAAATTAGCTATCAAAGAGCGCGCTGATTTAGTAATTGCTAATGACCCTGACGCCGATAGATGTGCCATCGCAATAAGAGATGAATCAGATCAATGGCGGATGTTGCGCGGTGATGAATTAGGAACTCTTCTCGGTCACTACATTGCAATATCTTCAAATATGACCGGAAAAGTTCTAGCAACCACCATAGTTTCTTCAAGCGCGCTTTCGAAGATCGCAAAATCTTCTGGTGCGCAATTTGTCGAAACGCTTACTGGATTCAAGTGGTTATCTAAGATCGAAAACCTTGCCTTCGGATACGAAGAAGCAATCGGTTATTGCGTTGATCCAACGGTGGTTAACGATAAAGATGGAATCTCTGCCGCTCTTAAAATTGCCCAAATCAATTCAGAGCTATTGGCTAAGGGTTCGAGCGTTTCAAAATATCTATCAGAAATCTGGCGCGAGATTGGTTACCACCGGACTGAACAATTATCTATCCGAGTCAGCGATCTTTCAGTGATTAGAACAATATTGCAGAAGCTCGAAGCCAATCCCCCAAAAAAGCTGGGCAACTTTGAAATTACCTCATTCGAAGATTTAACTACAAGCAAATTGCCGACCGTTGGTTTTCGGCTTTGGGCTGGCGAAAACGTCCGCATAATTATTAGACCAAGTGGAACTGAGCCAAAGTTAAAGAGCTACATAGAAGTTGTCGGTGAAGAGATGGAAGCGAATCAGAGCGTCAAAGAGATTTGTGATGCGCTTGGAAAATTATTCGCTAGCTATAGCTAAATAACCAGGCTTAACTATCTCTTCGATTATTGAAAGACGCTCTTCGAAAGGTATGAAAGAGCTCTTCAGCGCGTTGATTGTTACTCGTTGCAGGTCCGCGAAATTCCAATTAAATGCTTTTACAACTTCAACCATTTCATTGGTCATAGATGTGCGACTCATAAGCCGGTTATCGGTATTAATAGTTACGCGAAATCTAAGTTTTGCAAGTGCACCAATTGGATGAGTTGCAATTGTCTTTGCTGCCCCAGTCTGCAAATTTGAAGTAGGACAAAGTTCCAGTGGAATTCGACGATCGCGAACGTAGGCAGATAGTCGACCTAGTATCGGCTTACTTCCCGAGAAGTCGATATCTTCAATTATGCGAACGCCATGTCCAAGTCTTTCGGCTCCGCACATTTGAATTGCCTGCCAGATTGACGGTAAGCCATATGCCTCACCGGCATGAATAGTGAAGTGTGCATCCTCTTGTCGTAGATAATTAAAAGTATCTAATTGATTTGTTGGCGGGAAACCATCTTCGGGGCCAGCGATATCAAATCCAACGACTCCGAGGTCGCGATATTTAACTACTTTCTCCGCTACTTCTTGCGCATGTGGATTTTGGCGAAGCGCACAGAGAAGTGATTCCACGCGGATAGTTAAACCTTCAGACTTTGCTGCTGCTTCTCCTTCGCGATATCCCGCAATTGTCGCTTCGATAACTTCATCAAGAGTTAAACCCTTTTGAGTAAAGAGTTCAGGAGCGCCACGAACCTCTGCGTAAACAACACCATCTCTTGCTAAATCAAGGGCACATTCTTTCGCGACTCTGGCAATCGCCTCTTTAGTCTGCATCACGGCAATCGTGTGTTCAAAAGTTTCGATATACCGAACTAGCGATCCTGAATTACACGCTTCATAAAACCAATCAGCCAAAGCTTCTGGTTCGTTTGCTGGTAGCGCATAATTAATTTCACGTGCAAGTTCGATAATAGTTTCAGGTCGCAATCCACCGTCGAGATGATCATGAATTACAGCTTTAGGCAGACGCTTAATTTGTTCTGGCGTTGGAATACTTGTTAGCGCCATCTCAGCCCTCAATTCTCTCGACAATTAGCGGTAAGCGTGGTGCTACCGAACCATCTTTACTAATACTAAAGGAATTTTCTAGCGCACTTTGCGCGCGCGCGAATCTCACTGGATCATCTGCATGCAAGGTAAAAATTGCATCGCCCTTCTTAACTTGGGCGCCAGGCTTTGCATGTATTTCAATACCCGCGCCGAAACTCACCTTTTCACCCTGCTTTGAACGCCCCGCACCTAATCGCCATGCTGCAATTCCAACGCTCATTGCATCCATTGACGAGAGCGTTCCATCAGTATCAGCAGTTACTGCAACTTTTTCTTTTGCGATTGGAAGTGGCGCATCTACATCGCCACCTTGTGCGCGAATCATCGCGCGCCAACTATCCATTGCCTTTCCATTCTTCAAAGCATCTGCAGGATCCATGAGCGGCTTAATTCCCGCGGCATCCAACATTTCGCGTGCCAGAACCAAAGTTAATTCAACAACATCGCTTGGTCCGCCACCGGCTAAGACTTCAATTGATTCACGAACTTCTAACGCATTTCCCGCAGTTAATCCGAGTGGAATGTCCATTGCGGTAACAAGGGCGCGCATTTTTACGCCAGCTTGCTTACCAAGATCAACCATTACTCGGGCAAGTTCTCCGGCATTTTTCGGATCGGACATAAATGCACCAGATCCGGTTTTCACATCGAGCACTAACGCGCTAGTTCCCTCTGCAATTTTCTTACTCATGATGCTTGATGCAATAAGTGGGATTGCTTGAACAGTTCCGGTTACATCGCGAAGTGCATAAAGTTTCTTATCGGCTGGTGCTAGCCCAGCGCCTGCTGCACAAATGACAGCTCCACATTTTTGAATTACATCTAGCATCTCACTATTAGATAAAGACGCACGCCAACCAGGGATAGATTCCAATTTATCGAGAGTTCCACCGGTATGACCAAGTCCGCGACCTGATAATTGTGGAACAGCGCCACCACAAGCAGCAACCAAAGGAGCGAGCGGCAAAGTTATTTTGTCGCCAACGCCACCAGTTGAATGTTTATCAACAGTTTTACGATCGAGAGCCGACCATTCCATTCGCTCGCCGCTATTAATCATGGCGTTAGTCCATCTGGAAATTTCACGCGAATTCATTCCATTTAACAAAATTGCCATAAGCAACGCCGACATCTGTTCATCTGCAACTACGCCTTTTGTGTAAGCGTCAATAACCCAATCGATCTGTGGATCTGTTAACTCTTTTTTATCGCGCTTTGCCCCAATGATTTCGACGGCATCAAATACTTCACTCATTTAGGTAGATCATCCGGACCAAATGCCCACGGTAGAAGTGTTGACATTAGAGCTGGCCCGTCAGGAGTCATAAAGAGCAAATCATTTCCACCATGTTCAAAAAGAAGTTGGCGACAGCGTCCACAAGGTGAGAGAAAATTGCCTTTTGCATCAACACATACCGCAGCAATCAAACGGCCACCGCCACTTGCAGTCAAATTAGAAACTAGCCCGCACTCGGCACATAATCCAAGTCCGTAACTCGCATTTTCAACATTGCATCCAGTAACGATGCGGCCATCACTTACTAAAGCAGCAACTCCAACCGGAAATTTTGAGTAAGGTGCATAAGCCTTCGTCATAATTTCTTTTGCTTGATCGTGAAGTAAATCCCAATTAATTTCCAAAATTAGTGTGCTCCCCCACGTAGATATGGCACACCATCTGCAGCCGGAGCTCTAACTCTTCCGACCAATCCGGTAACCGCGATTATTGTCGCAATATAAGGGACCATAAGCATGAATTCAGATGGAATCGACACTCCGATAATTGTTAGCGTGCTCTGAAGATTATCTGCGAAACCAAATAGTAGCGCTGCGAACACCGCACCAATTGGGCTCCACTTACCAAAAATTAGCGCAGCAAGTGCGATAAAACCGGCACCCGCGGTCATCTCTTTACCAAATGCGCCAACGGAACCAACTGTGTAATAGGCACCACCGACACCGGCGATCAATCCGGCGATCATGACATTCTTAAATCTCAATTTGTTAACATCGATACCAACTGTGTCAGCAGCTGTTGGATGTTCGCCGATAGCACGAGTTCGTAGTCCCCATTTAGTTTTGAATAGGGCGAAGGTAATTGTTGCGACTATCGCAAACATCAAATACACGACTATGGATTGACTAAAGAAGATTGGTCCAAGAACTGGAATTTTTGCGAGTATCGGAAGTTCTATATGTCCGAAGGTCGGTGCGGTATTCCAAGTTGATTGATATGGAACCAACAACTTCTTATAAAGGAAATCAGTTAGCCCAATAACTAGTACGTTCAATACAAATCCTAGAATTACTTGATCCACAGAGAACTTAATGGCGAATGTCGCTAGTAGGAATGAAATTGCCGCTCCAGCTATCGGCGCAGCAATAAGTCCCCAAATAGTTTTATGAGTGAGGCTCGCAACAACTCCAGAGACAAAGGCGCTGGCAAGCAGCTGCCCCTCGATCGCAATATTGATGACACCTGATCGCTCACAAATTAAGCCTGACATCGAGCCAAATATAAGTGGAACTGCCAAGAGAAGTGCGCCCTGTAACAAGCCAGTGAAAGGAATAAATTTGCCGGAAGCCACCCAAGTAATAAATGACATCAGAATTCCGAATGTTGCAATTGCTGCGGGAATAACAATTTTGCGATTAGCGCGGAAGGCAAGCACCGCGATTATTGAAGCAACAACGGCGATTAGCGAGAATATTTTTGCCCCCGTTGCGGATGCAATCACCCATTCTTTGATTATGACCCACTCGTTATTTAGAACAAAACCAAATGTAGTTTTATCTTTTCCGGGAGAAATGAAACCAAAAAATAGTAACGAAATTGTTGATAACAGAGTTATCACCGAAACTCCGACTAAGCGGCGCTTCTCAATGTTAGATCTAACTTTTTTCATCCGTTCCACCCCTTCGAAGTAAGAGAGGCAGAAGCATTCAACTTCTTAATTCTAAATATGTAGCGGACAAAGGCTGGAGCAGCTATAAAGAGAACTACCAGCGCTTGGGTAACTAAAACGATATCGAGTGGAACGCCAGTACTTGATTGCATTGTGCGACCACCTGCATGGAGCGCTCCGAAAAGTAGCGCAGCAAAAACTGTTCCAAGCGGTTGCGCTCGACCAAGTAGGGCCACAGTGATTGCATCGAAACCAAATGAGCCAGCGATATCCGTATTTAGTGAGTACGTACTTCCGAGAACTTGAACTGCGCCACCGAGGCCAGCCAAGGCGCCACAGATCATCATCGTCGAAGTTATAACAAATGGAACTGAAATTCCTGCAGTCTTTGCTGCTTGACCATTCGCACCAACCGCCCGGAACTTGAATCCAATAGTTGTCTTAGTCAAAAGCCACCAGACAAATACCGCGGCAGCTAGCGCAATGAAAATTCCAAAATTCAATCTGAAATTTGCCCCGGCAAGTAGCGGAAGCCTGGCACTTTGATTTACTTCCGGTGCGATTGGGTCAATACGTCCAGGACGCAAAAAACTTTGAGTTTTCAAAATCCAAAGGATGAAATAGCTAGCGATGTAGTTCATCATGATTGTCAAAATAACTTCATGCGCACCGGTTCGGGCCTTTAATAAGCCAACAATTCCGCCCCAGATTGCAGCGAAGAACGCACCCACTAGCGCCGCAACAAGAATGTGAATTCCAATTGGTAGATGGAAATGGAAACCAACGTATGACGCACCGATTGCACCAAAAATAAATTGTCCTTGAGCCCCGATATTAAAGAGACCGGCCTTGAAGGCTAAAGCAACTGATAGTCCCGTAAGTATTAGTGGCGTCGCTATAACGATAGTTTCTGAAAGTGGATAGAAACCATGGATAAATGTGTGGCCCTTAGTTAAGTTAACGTCATAAACCGCACCTTGGAATAGGGCTAAATAAGCATTTCCGATAGCGGCTAGCGCACTTTTAATAAATTCAAGAGGCGTTGAAAACTTTGCTATTACTTTTGCATCAGAGATTGCAATTATTAGACCAGTTAGCGTGAAGGCCATTAAGAACGAGAGGCCAGGTAACTTAATTGCCTGTAAGAATTTGGCTAGCGAATTGCGCATTATGCACTCGCCTTTTTAGTTACTACGCCAGCCATCAATAGCCCAAGCTCTCCGCGAGTTACACCCGAATCAACAATCTCAAGAATCTCGCCGCGATACATAACTGCGATTCGATCGGCCAACGCCATTACCTCATCAAGTTCAGTACTAAATAAAATAACTCCGCGCCCCTGATCTCGCTCAGCAAGAATTCGCTCGTGCACAAATTCAATTGACCCAACATCTAAACCACGAGTCGGTTGGGATGCAACCAGCACTTTTACTGGCCGTGAAAGTTCGCGCGCAATTACAACCTTCTGCTTATTGCCGCCAGAAAGTGTTGAGACTGCATCTGAAACTGATTGCAATCGAATATCAAATTCCGTTACTCGCTTCTCAGCTTCGGACAAGACAGTACTGGCTGAGAGATTTATCCCCTTTGCGTAGGGTTGTTGATCGTGCAAATCCAATATTAAATTCTCAGCGATAGAGAAACTGCCAACAAGACCATCTAATTCACGAGATTCTGGAATAAAAGCTATGCCTGAGTGGAGTGAGTCATAAATGCTTGAACCTCGAATCTCTGCACCAGCTAGCTTGATAGATCCTTCGATATGGCTCTCGAGATTAATTAGTGCTCTTGCTAATTCGGATTGACCATTCCCCTGGACGCCAGCAATAGCCAGAACTTCACCGGCATTAACATGAAAATTAACTGATTTAACTATCGCTGTACCCATCGCATCACGAACTGTTAAATTTGTTGCGACCAAAATTGGTTCACCAATCTGATGCTTGTGTTTTACAGGTGCCAGATCTACGGCGCGACCAACCATCATTGAGGCAAGTTCGCCCTCGGAGGTAGTTGGTGATACTGCGGCAACAACTTTTCCACGACGAATAATTGTTATCTGATCCGCAACTTCTCTAACTTCTCGTAATTTATGAGTGATGAAAATTATCGATGTACCCTTAGCTTTTAATTCACGCATTGTCTTAAGAAGTTCGTCAGTTTCCTGAGGTGTTAAAACAGCTGTTGGTTCATCAAGAATCAAAACTTTTGCTTCATAGATAAGTGCTCGAATTATTTCAACTTTCTGTTGAATGCCCACGGGCAAAGACTCGACAATCGCATCAGGGTCAACTTCGAACCCAAAGTCTTTTGAAACTTTTCTAATTGCTAATCGGGCAGCATCAATATCTATCACGCCAAATTTGCTACTTTTCTCATGACCTAAAATGATATTTTCAGCGACCGTGAAAACTGGAATTAACATAAAGTGCTGATGAACCATTCCAATGCCTGCGCTAAGCGCATCAATTGGTTCGGAGATATCTACCAGTTTTTCATCAACCAAAATTTCACCACTGTCGGCATTTAATAGGCCGTAAACAATATTCATTAGGGTGGATTTACCAGCACCATTTTCGCCGAGGATTGCATGAATTTGGCCAGTCTCAACCCGCAAATTAATTGAATCGTTGGCAGTAAGCGAACCAAAAGTTTTAGTTATTCCACGAAGTTCTAGTGACACATAGGAATCCTAGCGATTTAGTGGCAAAAAAACAGGAGGCCCGATAGCTCGAGGCCTCCTGTTTTAATTAGGTAATTACTTATGCATCTACCTTTATTGTTCCAGCGATGATTCCGAGTTTGATCTTGAGGATTTCACTCTTTAGCTTTGCAGGGACCTTTGCATTTAGGTCATGGAATGGCGCAATTGAAACACCCTTATTTACAAGTGTTCCAACATATGCCTTACCGGAGAACTTCTTAGCAGCAACATCAGCAGCTACAGATTTGATAGAAGCTCCGATTTCTTTAACAATTGTTGTAAGAAGAATTGACTTACCGGCACTAAGTGAATAGTAGCCATCAGTATCAACCCAAATTGTTAATGATTTCTTGCTCTTCTCTGATGCCGCAGCATAAGGAGCTCCAAGAACGCCGCCAACCGGAAGGATGATGTCCGCACCTTGTTGTTCGAATGCTTTGGAGATAGTGAGCGCCTTGTTCTGGTCTGAGAAGCTACCAACCATTGTTCCAGCCTTTGGATTTGCTGGATCCCATCCAAGTACCTTTACAGAAGTTCCCTTTTGCTTGTTGTAGTAAGCAGCACCGCGAGCAAAGCCATCCATAAAGATAGTAACTGTTGGATAACCAATGCCGCCGTAAGTTGCAATCTTGCCGGTCTTTGTCATTCCTGCTGACAGATAACCAGCCATGAATGCAGCTTCGTCAGTTTTGAAAGTAAGACCCTTAACGTTTGCTACCGCTGTGCAATTGTAGTTTGCATCGCAATCTTGACCAGCGTCATCGACTACCGCGTACTTGATCTTTGGATTTGCCTTTGCTGACTTAACGATTTCTGGCGAGATCGCATAGCCAACACCAACGATTAATTCGCAACCCTTATCAACAAACTTCTTGATGTTTGGCGCGAAGTCCGCAGATGTTGCAGCTGGCAGGTATTCTGCATTTGAAACTGTTGATGCTTGCGCACCGGCCCAAGCTCCTGCGTTAAATGAGTGATCGTCTACGCCACCAGTATCTAGTGCGAGACAAAGCTTAATTTTTGCTGCTTGTGATGCGGGAGCAACTGCAACACCTGTAATAAGTGTTAGAGATGCAACTACCGCCATTAGCTTTAATGACTTTTTCAAAGCGCCTCCTGAATTAGCCCTTCTTAAAAAGGGATTGATGTGCGGGAAACCCTATCGTTTTGGATATCGCTTTCAAGTTTTTCAAGGTTATGGCGCGATAACAAACTCTCAACCACAACTCCAAAGTTTTGTCAGCGATGAGCGCAGTTTTACGAAATATGTCAGACCTTTGCCATAACCTTCACTTATGCCCAATCCGGAATCTGAAATAAGTAAAATCCCGAGCTCCGGTTTTGGTCCGCCAAGCGATAACTGGCAACCGGGTTTCAGCGAAATTGGAACTTCGCTAAGTGAGGTCACTTTCATAGTTCTAGATCTTGAAACTACCGGTGCTTCACCACTTCAAGGATGCGCGATAACTGAAATAGGTGCAGTAGCGGTGCGTGGTGGCGAGGTACTTGGTGAGTTTTCAACATTTGTTAATCCCAGAACTCCGCTTCCGAGTTACATCACAAATTTGACTGGGATTACCGATGAAATGCTTGCAGGGGCGCCACACATTTCTGAGGTCTTCACAACTTTTCTGGATTTTATTTCGCAATTCAACGATGCAAAGAGCCTGCATTTAGTCGCACATAATGCGCCATTTGATATCGGATTCCTCAAAGCGGCGGCGCGTGAAACTGCGAATCCCTGGCCTAAGTATGAAGTAATCGACACTGTCAGATTAGCGCGATTAGTAATTGAGAAATCTGAAATTCTAAATTACAAACTCGGCACCCTTTCGGAATTTTTTGAGACCCAAACTCTGCCAAATCACAGGGCGCTAGATGATGTGAAGACCACAGTTGAAGTGCTGCATCGCCTAATCGAAAGACTTGCGGGTTATGAAGTATTTACAGTTCAAGATTTGAAGCAGTTTATGAAACGGCTGCCGGAGCGAAAATTTAAGCCTTAACAACCGATTTTGATTTAAGTAGCCCGGCAACTTTCGATGCAATGGTAAAAGGATCAATTGGATGCATAACAACTTCCTCAGCCTTCGACCATGAAGCTAGCCAGTTATCTTGTACTCGACCGGTGATTGCCAAAATTGGTGGGCAGTTAAAAACTTCATCTTTGAGGGCTCTGGCTAGGCCAAGACCACCTTCTGGAACCGCCTCGCCATCCAGAATAAAAAGATCAACGCTTTGTTTGGAATCTAGATAAAGGCGAAGGGCTGGACCAGTCGCGAATTCCACAATTTTATGTTCTGGTAAATCACTCGAAATCCGAGTTCCTAAGGCAGTAATGATGCTGGCCCGGACTGAGGAATCATCGGAGTAAATAGCGATGGTCAGTTTTTTCGCATTAGTCGCAGAAGCCATGGCCAGAATTCTAGCCATCAAATTCGCCACATTTTGGCTACTTGCCATCCGACAACTCGTGATGAGTTTCACCCAAAGTGGGTGCATCCCTTGGCCTGCAAATATCTCATTTCACCTCAGAATCGTGAATAATCCCCCTATGACATCAGCCTTGCAATCCCAGGCCCCTCAAAAGGTGAACCGCCCGAATCTAGTCGCCGTCGGAACGATTGTTTGGCTATCAAGTGAGTTGATGTTCTTCGCAGCTCTCTTCGCAATGTACTTCACAACTCGCGCAGTTCAAGGACCAGATGTCTGGCTCGAATCAACCGGCCTACTTAATATTCCGTTTGCTGCGACTAACACAACAGTTCTCGTTTTATCTTCGGTAACTTGTCAGTTCGGCGTATTCGCGGCAGAACGTTTCCAGGCAAAGCGCACCGGATCTTTTTGGCAGATAAATAGATGGGGAATGCGGGAATGGTTTGCCCTTACATTTTTGATGGGCGCCTTCTTTATCGGCGGCCAAGTTTACGAATATGCAAATCTAGTTCGTGAAAGTTTGACACTCTCTTCAAATGCATATGGATCAGTTTTCTATATGACAACTGGTTTCCATGGAATGCACGTAACTGGCGGCTTGATTGCATTCTTAATAGTTATGATTCGAGTTTTTCGTGCCCAGAAATTTGGCCACAAGCAAGCACAAACCGCGATAGTTGTTTCTTACTACTGGCACTTCGTGGATATCGTCTGGATCGCACTCTTCTCAGCTATTTACTTGATTAAGTAAAGACGGATTGGTAAACAAATTGAAAAAGGTTGATATGAACTCCGGCATAAAGAAGCTATCGCGCTACCGCCGTCACCGTTTTGCTAGACCTGCGCTTCTTGTTGTTGCGCTAATTTCAATGGGAGCTACCTTCCAAGTAGCAAGTGCTCTTCCCAGCACAACTCGCATGGAAACAACTGCGCAATCAACTCTGATCGAAGAAGGAAAACGGATTTTTGCTCAAGGATGTTCATCTTGTCATGGCTTAAATGCTGAAGGTTCCGGAATTGCACCATCTCTAATTGGTGTTGGAGCGGCTTCAGTTGATTTCCAAGTCGGAACTGGTCGTATGCCAATGGCCGATATGAGCCAACAAGCAATGCGCAAAACTCCAATTTATAACGCCGAACAGACTGCTGCGCTTGCTGCATATGTTGCATCACTTGCACCGGGGCCCGACGCAATCAATGAAGCACAACTTACTTTTGAACGCGATGGAAATACTGCAGAAGGTGGCGAGCTATTCCGCACTAACTGCGCGATGTGCCACAACTTTGCTGGCCAAGGCGGCGCACTAACCCAAGGTAAATACGCACCGACACTTATGGGCGTAGATGCAAAACATATTTATGAAGCAATGATTACCGGCCCACAATCAATGCCAGTGTTCAGCGATAAAACAATTACGCCAGAAGAGAAGCTTTCAATTATCAAATGGATTAAAGCCGCAGAGAAAGAGCCGAATTTAGGTGGCGCTTCACTTGGCCGTGTTGGGCCAGTAACAGAAGGACTTTTAGTTTGGACCTTTGGTCTTGGATTATTAATTGGTATCGCGGTATGGCTTACTGTGAAAGCGAAATAGGGTAAAAAATGACTAACGAGATTTCAAAATTCCAAGATCCAGGACTTCCGGAACATGTGCATCGCAAAACTGACATTGATCCAAAGGCTGCCGACAGGGCTGAACGCCAAGTTGCAATTCTCTTTGTTCTATCTGCAATTTTTACCGTTGTCGCAATCTATTCATATATTTTCATTCCAGATGATCGCTTCTTCTTCTTACCAATCATGGGCGACACAAATGCCCATCAGCTTTTGCTTGGAATTGGAATGGCCTTTGCACTTCTGTTTATTGGACTCGGCTTAGTTCACTGGGCAAAAATGTTAATGCCGGATACCGAAGTTATTGCAGAACGTCATGAATTTAGGTCACCAGATGAAGATCGCGCAGATTTTGTTTCTACGGTAAAAGTACAAGCTGGCGCAGCAGGTTTAGGTCGTCGCTCATTAATAAAGCGCACCTTAGGTTTAGCTCTTGGAATCTCGGCCCTTACGCCACTTGTTATGTTGCGCGATTTAGGCCCACTTCCAAAGAAAGAGTTAGAGAAGACTTCTTGGAAAACTGGAACTCGTTTAGTTACAGATCCAGGCGATCGCCCAATTCGTCCTGAAGATTTAGAGGTTGGCGCCGTAGCCCAAGTTCTTCCAGAGCTTGCCGAAGGTCAAGAACGCACACTCGCCGATATCGGCAAGGATGCAGTGCTTTTGATTCGCTTGCGCCCAACAGAATTCCAATTAGATGCGCAACGACTTTCTTGGACACATGATGGGATCATCGCATTCTCAAAGATTTGTTCACACATGGGATGCGCCGTAGCCCTTTACGAACAACAAACAAAACATTTGCTCTGCCCATGTCACCAATCAACATTCGACGTAACAAGAGCGGCGAAAGTTATCTTTGGACCAGCCGCTAGACCACTTCCTCAACTTGCAATCATGGTTGATAAGGATGGTTACCTAGTTGCACAACAACCATTTACTGAATCAGTCGGACCTAGCTACTGGGAGCGCTCCTCATGAAAAAATCTGAACGCATAGCTGGAAATGTTGCAGGTTATGTAGATGACCGCACTGGCGCCGCAAAATGGTTACGTAAGAATTTAACTAAAGTCTTCCCAGACCACTGGTCCTTCATGCTTGGCGAAATCGTTCTCTATTCATTTATTATTTTGCTACTTTCGGGAACTTTCCTAACTTTCTGGTTTGATCCATCACAGCGAGATGTTATTTATCAAGGAAGCTACGAACCACTAAAGAACATTGAAATGTCAGCTTCCTACGCGTCAACGCTTCATATCTCTTTTGATGTTCGCGGTGGACTTTTGATGCGTCAGATTCACCACTGGGCAGCGCTAATTTTCATGGCCGGAATGATTGCGCACTTAATGCGCGTCTTCTTTACCGGTGCATTCCGTAAACCTCGTGAAGCAAACTGGTTGATCGGTGTTGGACTTGTGACACTCGGAATTGTTGAAGGCTTCCTTGGATACTCACTTCCAGATGATCTTCTTTCTGGAACTGGTATTCGCATTGCAGAAGCAATCATCCAGGCACTTCCAGTAGTCGGCTCTTACCTTGCATTCTTCGCTTTCGGCGGCGCCTTCCCTGGCCATGTATTTATCCCAAGAATTTTCACCGTGCACGTACTTTTACTTCCAGGAATTTTCTTAGCTTTAATAACAATCCACTTAATGTTGGTTTGGTATCAGAAGCACACTCAATATCCAGGTCCTGGTCGTACTGAGAAGAACGTTGTTGGTTATCCACTTATGCCGATCTATATGGCGAAAGCTGGCGGCTTCTTCTTTATTGTCTTTGGAGTAACGGCTCTTCTAGGTGCGGTCGCTTCAATTAACCCAATTTGGCTTTATGGTCCATACAACCCTGGACAAATTTCTGCCGGATCTCAACCCGATTTCTACATGGGATGGCTCGATGGGCTAGTTCGTATGGCTCCCCCAATTGAGACTCACGCCTTTGGTCACACGATCTCTTGGAATATTTTGATTCCAGGTTTAATTATTCCTGGAATTCTCTTCACTCTTATGGCGCTCTATCCATTCATTGAATCTTGGATGACTGGCGATAAGAACGAACATCACTTGTTAGATCGACCAAGAAATAATCCAAATCGAACTGCAATCGGTGCGATGTCACTTGCGTTTATTCTTGTCATTTTAATCAACGGCGGAAATGACATTATTGCAACTCACTTTGCTTTAACTATCAATCAAATTATGTGGTTTACCCGAATCGGTGTAATCGTCATTCCTCCGATAACTTTCGTAATCACAAAACGCATCTGTCTATCGCTGCAACGTGCAGACCGCGAAAAAGTGCTTCATGGCCGCGAGACTGGTCGCCTAGTAATGCTTCCTCATGGCGAATTCATTGAAGTCCACGAAGAGTTAACTCCCGCGCAAAAATTCACGCTTACTCAGCACGAACAGAACCGTGCTCTTGAAGTTCCAGCATCCGATGCAAATGGCGTTCTAAATCCGCAAGGCCTAAAAGGAAAGCTACGTGCGCGCTTTAGCCAAGCACATGTAGAACAGATTCCTGCTCCTACCGAAAGTGAAGCAAAAGCACTTGAAGGCGGCCATCACTAGCTCGAAGTAGACTCCCTCAATGGAGTTCATGAATAGCGCAAGAGATTGGATCACAACAGGTCCACTTGTTCTCTTCTTCTTTCTTGCCGGAATCGAACTTCGCGCCGAATTGTTAGATGGTGCTTTTAGAAAACGCTTCTCCTTTTTAATTCCATTTACTGCTGCGGTTGGCGGAATGATTGCGCCGGCACTTATCTACTTCTTGATCGCCAAAAATAGTTCGGCGCCAGAATCTGCTTGGGGCGTTCCGATGGCAACTGATTTACCCCTCGCGCTATTGGCGCTCTCGCTTTTGGCAACAAAAGTTTCGAATCGGATCCGCGGCTTTCTTTTAGCTCTGGCTATTGCAGATGATCTCGGTTCAATTATTGTTGTGGCAATTGTCTATCATCACCATATTGATCTATTTAGAATTCTTATAAGCGCGGTACTGCTTCTTACCTTCTGGAAAACCGCTCCTCGCTTTCCATTGGTAGCCCTACTCATTGGACTTCTGACTTGGGGCGTTTTCAAAGAGAGCGGTATTCACCCAACTGTTATTGGTGTCCTACTCGGACTTTTGATCAACCATAACGAGTCAGAGTGGTTGGTTAAAAAACTTACTCCAGTAATTAACTACTTAGTAATCCCGGCTTTCATAATTACGACGCTCTGGATTCCTTGGAAACTATCTGCGGCACTCATATTTAGCCCGATAGTAATTGGTCTAGTGGTATCAAGACTTATCGGAAAACCACTCGGTATCTTCATATTTGGTGCGCTCGCCATGAGAACAATGGGTCATGTTGTGATTTCGAAGCGGGACTTATTTCTAGTTGGAACATTGGGCACAGTTGGACTTTCAGTATCTATGCTCTTTGCCAACCTTGCGCAATTGGGTCAAGATTTAAATGGCGCTCTGCTCGGAGTCTTAATTACCTTGCCGCTTGCAATAGTTCTGATAATTATTAGTGCGCAGATGCTGAAGGCTTCTCGTATTCAAGAACGAAGCCAAGAACGCTAATTAAGAGACCACCAACAGCGATAAGAGTTAGCCACCAACCAACTAGCAGCCCAACACCAGCAAGAATCATGCAGAAGGCAACTGGAAGTGGCCACCATGAATGTGGCGAATAGAAACCTAACTCCCCAGCAGAATCTGAAATTTCTGCGCTCGCATTATCTTCTGGCAAAACATTCCCAAGACGCTTACTAGTGAACCATAGATAGAAACCAATTAGCGCTGCTAGGCCACCAGATAGTCCAATAGCTGTTATTCCTACCGCCTCACCACCGACGAACCAATAAATCACAGTTACGATTGCATAGAAAACTGCTAAGCCAACAAAGAGAACCCAACCAGTTTTCATGTTTAATGACCCTCTGTCTTTATGTGCGGATAATGCAGATCAAATGCCGGACGTTCGCTTCGAATTCGTGGCATTGATGTGAAGTTGTGACGAGGTGGTGGACAAGATGTCGCCCATTCAAGTGAAGCGCCATAGCCCCAAGGATCATCTACGCCAACGAGTGGTGACTTTCTTGTGATCCAAATATTGATAAAGAATGGAATCATCGATAGCGCCAATAGCGCAGAGCCAACAGTCGAAATCATATTCATAGTTGTGAAGCCATCGGTCGCAAGATAATCCGCATACCGACGAGGCATTCCCTTAATTCCAAGCCAGTGTTGAATTAAAAATGTCATATGGAAACCGAAGAACAGTGTCCAGAAGTGAATCTTTCCAAGGCGCTCATTTAACATGCGCCCAGTCATCTTTGGCCACCAGAAATAGAAGCCAGCGAACATCGCAAAGACAACAGTTCCAAAGAGTACGTAATGGAAGTGAGCAACTACGAAATAAGAAGCTGAGACTGCAAAATCAAGTGGTGGTGAAGCAAGAATAATTCCGGTAAGTCCACCGAAGAGGAATGTAATTAGGAATCCCATAACCCAGAGCATTGGGGTTTCGAAGGAGACACTTCCGCGCCAGATTGTGCCGATCCAGTTGAAGAACTTAACACCGGTCGGAACTCCAATTAGGAATGTCATGAATGAGAAGAATGGAAGTAGTACTTGACCACTCGCAAACATATGGTGAGCCCAAACTGAAACTGAAAGTGCAGAGATTGCAATCGTTGCAGCAATTAGACCCTTATAACCAAAAATTGGCTTACGACTAAAAACCGGCAGAATTTCAGTAGCGATTCCAAAGAACGGAAGTGCCAAGATATAAACCTCTGGATGGCCGAAGAACCAGAAGAGGTGCTGCCATAACATCGCGCCACCATTTGCCGGATCGAAAATATGCGAACCGAATAGCCTGTCAGATTCCAACGCCAGAAATGCTGCAGCAAGTGGTGGGAATGCGAGTAGAACAAGAATTGAAGTTAGAAGTACGTTCCAACTAAAGATAGACATACGGAACATCGTCATACCTGGTGCGCGCATTGTGAAAATTGTTGTGATGAAGTTGACGCCACCGAGAATTGTTCCGATACCGCTGATCGCAAGACCAATTACCCAGAGATCGCCACCGATGCCAGGTGAATATTGTGAATTAGCTAGTGGCGCATATGCGGTCCAACCAAATGAGGCTGCGCCTCCTGGAGTTAAGAAACCTGCGAATGCCATTAGGCCACCGAAAAGAAATAGCCAATAGGACAACATGTTCATTCTTGGGAAAGCCACATCTGCTGCCCCAATTTGCAGTGGCATGATTACATTTGCGAAACCTACAAAGAGCGGCGTTGCGAACATCAACAACATAATTGTTCCATGCATTGTGAAAACTTGGTTGTACTGCTCGTTCGATACGAATTGCAGACCGGGACGAGCTAGTTCGGCACGCAATACAAGAGCCAATACGCCAGCTATTAGGAACCAGGCGAAGGTTGTAACTAAATACATATAGCCGATCATCTTGTGATCAGTTGAAGTGATTATCTTTACAAAAAGCTGGCCCTTAGTCGTTTCCCGAGGCGCTTTGGTCGAAGAATCAGCCGCAGTGCGATTAGCAAAAGTTGTCATGTTAAGCCACCTTTAAATTCGAGATATACGTTTGATAATCACTTGGTGAAACTACTTTTACGGTAAACAACATTTGAGAATGCGCGCGGCCACATAAAATATTGCATCGGCCGGGATAGCTGCCAATCTTGTTGGCGGTAAATTCAATATGATTTTTCACGCCAGGCAAATTTTGAATTTGAATCATGAAAGCTGGAATCCAAAATCCGTGGACAACATCGGTAGAAGTTATATTGAATTTGACGCGCTCACCTTGTGGAAGCACCAACGTTGGCGGTTGGGCTGTAGTACCAGTAACAGTAGGAGCATCGGGATTATCTTTGTAAGTAAATTGCCATGACCATTGCATACCGTTTACATCAATTATGTGGCTTATCTTGTCATCAGCTGAAACTTTAGTAATTGCTGACTCTTTAACTGCAGTGAAATAGAAAAGTACCGCAACAATTATGAATGGAATTATCGTGTAAGCAATTTCAACTGGGACGTTGTACTGAGTCTGCTTCGGCACTTCATCACCCTTGCGACGGTGACGGAAAACTGGCCACAAAATTAAAATAGCAGTGAAGACTCCAACTACTCCGGCTGCAATCCAAGCTCCTTGCCAGAGCGGAAGCGCAGTGTCGTTAACGCTCGAAACGTTCTTTGGAAAGCCCAAGCCTGAAATATTTTCAGTTGAACACGATGTAAGAAGAGCTAATGAGCCACCTGAGATCAGAAGAAGCACTGTTCTAATTATCGATTTCTTCATATCTCCCCAGGGCTTCAATTTCATTGGGCAAGAATATCCTTCGGTTTCACTCTTCTAACCAGGTGGGAGTAGCGTTCTGCGCGTGGTTTCCATCACCCTAAATTTTCAATCCGACCCTCGGTTGCACGAGGCGGCCCGGATGGCTCTGCCCCATATTTTCGAAGCTAGTTGGCCAGACCCGACAAAACTGGGAGTCGATTCAAAGTCAGCCGCCGTCTTACTAAATGAATCGAAGGAAACCTTTGCTGGCCACCTCAAGGTGCGAAGTGATGAGATCAATTTTCTTGGCGAACCTAATCTAGGTTTTTATCTTGGGATCGCTGGCCTGCTTTCAACAGATTCCCGCCTGGTTTATAGCAATATCGATCGGATGGAGATTTTTGCCATTGCCGATTCTCTAGGCCCAAACTCTTCGCCCCTTCAACTGAAGGCTTCAAAAACTGGGCAGATTGATTTTGCGGGTCTCGCGCCAAAAAATTTAGCTACCCTTCAACTTTGCAATCGTGAAACTGGCACTATTCAAAGTCAGCGAGAATTGAATTGCGAATCGGTTTTCGTGGATGCAACAGCTTCTGGAATCCGAATCCCACTTCCGCAAAATTGGAGTACCGCACTTTGGGAATCCACCTCTTGGGCCGGGCCAAGTGGATTGGGAATTCTTGCCGTATCAAAAAAGGCAAATTGGAAGAATCCACTTCCCCACCTCGATAGCCGGATTAATCCGGGTCCAACATCTCTTCCGTTAATCGTGGCAAGTGCGCTCGCAATTGATAGTTGGGCCGCAGATGAGAAAAATCTTTCAGCGAAGATTGCTGCAATCAATCTTGACATTAGAAATTACATTACAAATAACATTCCAGATTCTGATTTAGCGCCGCATGGGGCTGACCACCTAATAAGCGCATCTTTCTTATACGTGAATGCGGAACAACTGGTTACAACTCTTGCGGATAAAGGCTTCGCCGTAGATTCTGGATCTGCTTGCAGCGCAACAAATATGCAGCCAAGCCATGTTCTTGCCGCACTAGGCGTTCTAACGCAAGGCAATATCCGCCTAACTATTCATCATGCAACAACTTTTGATGAGGTAAAAACCTTCCTAGAAGTATTGAAAGCTACCGTTGAAGAGTTGCGCAAATAATGGAGACCCTTGATTGTTTGGGCAAACGATGTCCACTTCCAATTATCGAAGTCGCTAAAAAAATCGCAGATCAGGATCCTGGCTTTAAAGTACTGCTTTTAAGTGATGACCCAGCAAGCGCACCTGATTTAGTCGCCTGGGCCCGAATGACTGGAAATAGCGTAGAAGTTATTGATCAAAAAACTTTCGAAATAACTAAATCAGCCAACTAAACGCGGTGCTAGTTTCTCGTTAACTTCGGCCGCTGCACCTTCGCCATATGCCGCAGAAAAACGTTCAATAAACTCGGCCTTAGTAAAGCGATACTCCTGGGTTCCCTTGGTTTCAATGCAAAATGTTGCAAGCATTGAACCAATCTGCGCACAACGTTCATGTCCAAATCCCCAAGCGAGTCCAGCAACGAATCCAGCTCTAAAACAATCGCCAACACCAGTTGGATCAATCTTGCTTCGCTCTTGTGGAACGCCAACCGTAATTGGCTCTTTGCCATGTTCTTCAACTCGGGCTCCAGCAGAACCAAGAGTTATTACCCGAATTTCTACTTTGCTAAATATTTCAGCATCGCTCCAACCAGTTTTTTGCATAGTTAATGCGAGTTCGTACTCATTTAAAAATAGATATTTCGCGCCCTCAATTAATAACTTGATTGCCTCGCCATCCATGCGCGCAAGTTGTTGAGATGGATCTGCCGCAAAAGCAATTCCCATATCTCTGGCGCTTTGGCTGTGGCTAATCATTGCATCCGGATCGTCGGGTGAAATTATTAATAAATCAAACTTTCCAGCCTTTTCAACAATTGGCGCAAGTTCAATTTCGCGCGCTTCACTCATGGCACCGGGAAAGAACGAGGCAATCTGATTAAGTTCTTGATCTGTCGTAACCATAAAAGATGCTGTCAATAACTCTTTTGAAATCTTTACATGTGCGGTATCTACGCCATGTCTTGTTAACCAAGAATCGTAATCTGCCCAATCAGTTCCGACCGCAGCAATTAGATAAGGATTTAAACCCAGTGCGCCAATTCCAAAAGCAATATTGGCTGCAGTACCACCGCGACGAACATCAAGGCCATCAACCAAAAAGGAGAGCGAAACTTTATCTAGAGATTCTGCAACAAGTGAGTCGGTGAACTTGCCCGGAAATGTCATTAAATGATCGCGACCAACTGAACCCGCGCAGGCAATTTTCATGGCGTAATTATGGCCGAGCTAATCAGATATCTAATTAGTTGAATGAATCGCCGCAGGCACATGAGCCTTGGGCATTTGGATTATCAATCGTGAAGCCTTGCTTCTCGATGGTGTCAACGAAATCAATTGAGGCACCAGTTAAATATGGTGTGCTCATCTTGTCTGTTACTACCTTTACGCCACCGAAATCGGTAATTGTGTCACCGTCAAGAGCGCGATCATCAAAATAAAGTTGGTAGCGAAGTCCAGAACATCCACCAGGTTGTACGGCGACGCGCAAACTCAAATCATCGCGGCCTTCTTGAGTCAGTAGCGCAGCAACCTTGGCAGCGGCAACATCGGTCAAGACAATTCCAGTAGCAGGGGCACTAGTAATTGTTACCTCTTGTGAAGTTTCTGTGCTCATCGCTCTCCCAATCTTTAAGCAAAAACTATTAGTTTGATTCGTGAATGCCCCAAGGCTACTCCATAATGTCCCTATGAGTGGAACAAGACTTTCCGAATTACTTTTGCTCGGGCAGGGTTCAGACCTGCAGAGCGAACGCGGAGTTTCTTGTACCGGCGAAATGCCAGAAGCCAGTGACCCGAAATTAGTTGAACGAGCCATTGCCGCTCGGGCCGCCCTCGGAGATAGAGCGATGGTCCTGGGTCATCATTACCAGCGTAATGAAGTCATTGCCTTCGCCGATATCACTGGTGATTCATTTAAATTAGCCCAAGCCGCGGAAGCAAATTCCAGCGCTGAATTTATATTTTTCTGCGGCGTGCACTTTATGGCCGAGAGCGCCGACATCCTCACAACGAAAGATCAGAAAGTAATACTCCCCGATCTCGCCGCTGGATGTTCGATGGCAGATATGGCAAGTGCAAAGCAAGTCGATGATTGTTGGAGCGCGCTTGAAAAAGCTGGGGTTGCAAATAAAACAATTCCGATTACCTACATGAACTCTTCGGCCGCAATTAAATCTTTTACGGGAAAAAATGGTGGCGCAGTTTGCACATCTTCGAATGCTGCCCGAGCCATGAAATGGGCCTTTGAGAAGGGCGAGAAGATTCTTTTTCTTCCCGATCAACATCTCGGACGTAATACTGCAGTTTTAAATTTAGGTCTCTCGTTAGAAGATTGCGTAATTTGGAATCCATGGAAAGCCAATGGCGGCTTAAGTGATGCAGAAATTGCGAAGGCAAAAGTTATTTTGTGGCGCGGCCACTGCTCGGTTCATGGCCGCTTCTCGCTCGACAATATCAACGCGATGCGCACCAAACTTCCAGGAGTTTCTATTCTTGTTCATCCAGAATGCCAACATGAAGTAGTTTCAAATGCAGATGTGGTCGGCAGCACCGAGATGATTATCAAGACCATCGAGAACTCCCCAATCGGAAGCAAATGGGCAATTGGTACCGAATTGAATTTGGTATCCCGCTTGGCGAATCGATTCCCAGACCGCGAAATCCACTTTCTAGATAAGACAGTTTGTTACTGCTCGACAATGAACCGAATTGACCTACCGCACCTGGTCTGGGCGATGGAATCCCTAGTCGAGGGCCGACTAGTCAATCAAATCTCCGTCGACACCGAGGTTGCGAAGTACGCAAAAGTTGCGCTGGAGCGAATGCTCGCTCTACCGTAGCGACATGAGCAAATCTGAGAACAACTCCGAAACCAACCCTGAAAAAAAGGGCAAGGCAACACCCAAGCGGAAAGACGCTGTTGCGAAGACAAAGATAAATTCCATTACCTCTCCAGTTTCTAAAGCCGATCGCGCTAAGAACCGTGAAGCACTTAAGGCAGCACGAGCAGAAGCTAGAGCGGCATATATGCGCGGGGACCAGAACGCACTTCCGGCCAGAGATCGTGGGCCAGTTAAGAAGTTAGTGCGCGATTACATCGATTCAAAGCGTTCACTCGGCGAATACTTTCTACCGCTTATGGTTATCGTTCTAATGCTGACGCTAGTTCCATCAGTTGAAATTCGTTTCTTTGCAATAATCCTTATGTACTCTGCAATGGCATATTCAGTTGTATTTGGTTTTATTACAACTTCGCGAGTTAAGAAATTGGTTAGTGAGCGATTCCCAGACGAACCTACTAAGGGCCTTGGAATTTATGGCTGGTTACGTTCTACTCAAATGCGACGTCTGCGTGCTCCAGCTCCACAGAAAAAACTTGGCGATACCGTCTAATCAAGCTCTTGGATTAGGGCTCTCAGTTTTATCTGGATTAGTTTCTGGAATAGAACCGAGGGCCTTATCTATTTCGCGCAATATTTCCGCGCTCAAAGTTACGCCTGAGGCCTTTACATTTTCCTTAACCTGAGAAGGCTTAGAAGCACCCATAATTACCGAAGAGACATTTGGATTTGATAGCGCCCAGGCCAGTGCTAATTGCGACATTGTTAGATCAATTGAATCTGCAATTGGCTTGAGCTTTGCAACAGCAGTTAAAACTTCATCGCGCATCCAACGCGAGATCATCTCGGCACCGCTCTTCTTATCTGTTGCTCTAGAACCTGAAGGTGGCTTCTTTCCAGGTAAGTACTTTCCAGTTAGAACTCCTTGTGCAACTGGTGACCAAACTATTTGCCCAATACCTTCGCGCTCGCAGAGTGGTACTACCTTCGATTCAATTACTCGCCAGAGCATTGAATATTGTGGCTGGCTAGAAACGAAGCGATCAAACCCGCTATCTTTTTGAACCTTTAGCGCCTGACTTATTTGTTCCGCGCTCCACTCTGAAAACCCAATGTAGTGAACTTTTCCTTGACGGATTAAGTCGTCAAAGGCGCGAAGTGATTCCTCAATCGGCGTTTCATAATCGAAACGATGCATTTGATAAAGATCAATATGGTCGGTATTCAAACGCTTTAACGAAGCGTGAACAGATTCCATAATGTGCTTGCGTGAAAGTCCGCGATCATTTTTCCCGGGTCCCGTTGGCCAATAAACTTTAGTGAAGAGCTCATAGCTCTCGCGCTTAACACCTTTAAGCGCCTTACCTAGAACGCTCTCAGCCTTGGTTCCGGCATACACGTCAGCGGTATCGAAAGTTGTAATCCCCGCATCAAGCGCTGCATGAACACATTTGATTGCAGCGTCAGCTTCGACCTGCGACCCGTGAGTTATCCAATTTCCATAGGAAATTTCTGAGACATACATTCCTGATGAGCCGAGGCGACGATAATTCATAAAGAAAAGCGTAGTCTGTCTGTCATGAAACGAAAACTCTTTTCTGGCCTACTAACACTCGGGCTAGTTTTTCTTCCAACCACAGCACTAGCTGAGGGAGATGAAAAGAATGAACCCGAACATTCAATTACCGATGCTCATGAAGGCCTCGATGGCGGCGAGTTGTTAGCAGCAGGCTCGGGATTGGTAGTAGCACTTGGACTCGCCTTTATGATTGGTCGTCGTTCTCGCAAAAAGGATTGAAGTAGTGCTAGTTTTCCCCCCTGAAAGATTTAGCGAAAGCTAATTTGATCAGTAGTAATGCGTTTAGCGAAGTCCGGTGAAAACCCGGCGCTGTCCCGCAACTGTAGAGATTTGAATCTTCTAGATTCCAAATCCGAGCCAGGTCGCCTAACTCATTATTGATGTATCCGACCTCGGAGGAAGGTCGGGCCTCAAGAGAAATTTAACTTTCTTTTTTTGCCCAAGCTTCCTCCCTCAAAAACTCTTGAGGGAGATTTTTATGTTTAAGTCCAAAAATTTTGGGTTACTTGTATCGGTTGCAGCAATAGCAGCCATAGTGAATCCAATACTTCCAGCTTCTGCAGCAAATCCAATTCCAAAGCGCATCATCTCGCTGTCACCAAGTGCCACGGAATCGCTATTTGCAATTGGCGCCGGCAAACAAGTAATTGCGGTTGATGATTTATCGAATTATCCAAGTGCGGCACCAATTACCAAGCTCTCTGCATTTAGTCCTAATGTTGAAGCGCTCTTAAATTACAAACCAGATTTAATAATTTTGAATGCTGATGCAACCAAGGCCCTTGAAATAAAGGCTGCCCTTGAGAAGTTAAAGATTGCAGTGTTTCTGGAGAGAGCCCCCGAAAATTTGAAACAAGCTTATTCCGAGGTGACCGCACTTGGGCGTGTAACTGGAAATTTAACTGGCGCACAGAACACGATTTCAAATATGAAATCACGAATCAGTACAGCTATTAAAAGTGCCCGCAAGAGCAAGAAGATCACCTTCTTTCACGAATTAGATAACACTTTATATTCGGCCACTTCCGATACTTTCATCGGCAAGGTTTATAAGGATTTCAATCTTTCAAATGTTGCAGACCCAGCAGCTAGCGCAGATTCAGCTGGATATCCGCAACTGCAATCGGAATATCTAATAAAGGCTAATCCAGGAATTATATTTTTATCTGATGCTCAGTATGGCGAATCGATTTCTACCTTAATTAAGCGACCAGGTTGGAACGGGATAGCTGCAGTTAAGAATAAGGATGTAATCTCGCTGCCCGAAGATATTCCATCTAGATGGGGTCCACGTCTTGCTGATTTCTATGAATTCATTGCTAAGTCAATCTCTCAGATTGGAACTAAGAAGTAATCATGAAAACTGCTAACACTGAGAGCACGCTTTCTCCGATCTGGAATTGGAAGATAACTGCGCTCTCTTTTGCCCTGCTTTTTTTCGTTGGGATATTGGCAGTTAGTTTTGGCCCAGTATCCCTAGATTTCATGAAAATTATAAAGACACTTTTTGGCTTGCCTGGCGGATTAAATGGGCAAGAGCGCACACTCTTAATTGATTTGCGATTACCTCGTGCCTTATTAGCAGCGCTAGTCGGTGCAGCTCTTGCAACAAGTGGTGCGGTTTATCAAACAGTATTTAGAAATCCGCTCGCCGATCCATATCTTCTTGGTGCTGCGGCAGGTGCCGGCTTAGGCGCCACTATTGCAATCACAAGCGCTGGTGCTGATTTATATAGCCTGCTTCCAATTTTTTCATTCTTTGGTGCGATACTCGCTGTTTTGGTCAGTTTCTTTATATCTGGAAAATTCTTCGCAGAACCAAACTCACTTCTGCTTTCAGGTATTGCAGTTGGGTCTTTTGCAACCGCAGTACAAACTTATCTCCAGCAACGAAATAGCTCGTCGCTTCGTCCGGTCTACTCCTGGATACTTGGCGAATTAACAGTTGCAAATTGGCAGAAAGTTGCTTGGTCATCGGTCTATATCTTTATTGCACTGACCATCCTCATCACAGTTTCAAAACAATTAGATGGTTTGATGCTCACCGATGAAGAGGCTTATTCACTTGGAATTAATCCAAATAAGTTACGTGTTATTGCAGTAGTCGCCGCAACGCTTGCAACAGCAACTGCGGTATCGGCAAGTGGGCTGATTGGTTTCGTTGGAATTGTGGTTCCGCACTTAGTTCGCGGCATAACACATCGCGTAACCAATAGAGGTTTGTTAACCATTGCTTTAGTTGGAGCAAGCTTCTTAGTTCTCGCTGATTTAGGCGCAAGAACTCTGCTCTCTCCTGCTGAACTCCCAATTGGAGTTATCACCGCCTTTGTTGGCGCGCCATTCTTCCTTGTTGTCCTACGAAAGAAGAGATTGGTTTCTAAATGACATCAGTTATTAAAGTAGAGGATCTAACAGTTCGTCTTGGTTCAAGAGAAGTCCTAAGGGGTATCAGCCTCGAGATCGAACATGGAAAGTGGACCTGCCTCGTTGGCCCTAACGGCGCTGGCAAAACTACATTTCTAAAGGCTCTGCTTGGTTCGCAAAATTATTCAGGTTCAATTACGGATAGTGGTGTTGAAGTATTTAAGAACCATGACAGGAACGTTGCCTTCGTCCCACAACATCCACAAATTCCAATTGGGATGAGCGTCAGCGAATATGTAATGCTCGGCCGATCTAAGCGTGATGGCTGGGGTAACGAAAGCACCAGCAGTCGAAAGCTTGTTGCTGAAATTCTAAAACTCACCGGACTCTTTGGAATGCAGAACCAATTTGTTACGCAGTTATCTGGCGGTGAAATGCAACGTGCGCTAATTGCTCGCGCCCTAGTCCAGGAACCAACTCTGATTCTGCTCGATGAACCAACAAGCGCCTTAGATCTCCATCACCAAATCGCAGTTCTAAACAATATTGAATTACTAAAAGAACGTGGTGTAACGATTATTTCAACTATGCACGACATAACTCTTGCAGCCATGTATGCCGAAAAAATAATTGTTATGCAGGAAGGCCGCGTTCTGCTTAATGGCTCATCTGATGAGGTAATTCATTCACCTGAATTAAAGAGCGCCTTCGAAAACCGAATCAATGTTTACACGCTTGAATCTGGTCGTCCAGTAATCGTTGCCAAGAAAGAAAAGTAAGAGCTAGCGAACCTTAGATTCAACGAATGGCGCTTTAACAACGGTGGCTTGGCTCATGCGTCCCCGAATATCAATCTGAACGCTATCTCCAACTTTTGCTTCTGGTTTTATAAGCGCCAGCCCGATACCAATTTTTAGAGTCGGTGAGAAAGTTCCGCTAGTTACCAGACCAATCTGCTCACCTTTAGTACTTAAAACGAACATACCTGCTCTTGGGATTCCCCGATCTTCACACTTAATTGCGCGAAGAATTTGCTTCGGACCATTTGCTTTCTCTGCAACCAACGCTGCTTTACCCCGAAATGACTCTTTAGAAAATACAACTGCCCAAGATGCACTTGCTTGAACTGGCGTAATTTCTAGTGAGAGTTCGTGGCCGTGAAGTGGGTATCCCATCTCAGTTCTAAGAGTGTCTCTGGCTCCCAGGCCACAAACTCTGCCATCGAGTTTTGCAATCTCGGTAACAAGTATTTCCCAGACCTTCTCTGAACTTTTCCAACGTGGAAGAATTTCGTAACCAAATTCCCCGCTATAGCCAGTTCTGCAAATAATTACTTCGCCCAAATCTTCGTGTCCAGGAATAAGCGTTTTAACAAATGACATGTAATCCATTTCTAATTGCAAACCTAAATTGGCCATCACCTTCGCGCTGTCTGGGCCTTGGATTGCAAGAACTGCAAAATCTTGGTGAATGTTTCTGACTTCAATGCCCGATGGCGCTGCTGCTGATAAATCAGAAGCTACCTGAGCACAGTTTGCTGCATTTGGGATAATAAAAATATCGTCGGGAGAAAATTCATAAATTATTAGATCGTCGATAACGCCACCCGCGTCATTGCAGAACAAGTTGTATTGCGCTTGGCCCGGGCCAATTCGATAAAGGTCATTAGTCACCATCTGATTTACAAAACTCTTGGCGCCATTACCTTTGACGCTAATTTTGCCAAGGTGTGAGACATCGAAAATTCCAACGCGTTCGCGGACTGCAGCATGTTCAGCGAGGGTTCCACCAGAAAATTCGCCGACGCCTTTTGGATATTCAATTGGCATATCCCATCCGCCAAAATCTGCCAATTTCGCAGAATTTGCAAGGTGCCAGTCAAATAGTGGAGATTTCATAGCGGCAAACTTATCTCAAATCCCGCTTCAACTTAGGTTAAGCCTCGGTATTGATTTATAGTTCGCTAGTCTTGTCACGCATCAGTGGCTCACAATCGGAGGTTTCATGCAGGCGTTAAAGTTGGCATCGAGTATTGCAACACCATACGCAGTTGTTGGCCTCTCAAATTCAAAAGGCAAATTGCAGATTGAATCTGGCGCGATCTCACTTAATGAAAAGGCGTTGCTAGAAATATTGAAGAATCTAGGCGCAACCGGCAAAGTTGATGAGATTGTTAAGGTTCCATTTTCAAAACCAACAACTATTTATTTCACCGGTCTTGGCGAAACTGCGAAATCTTATGACCCTGAAATTCTTCGCCGTGGCGCTGGCGCAGCCGCACGTGAACTTGCTGGCGTAACTTCCGCAACCTTTGCCCTGCCTGCAACAAATTTGGCTCAAGTTTCTGCAGTTGCAGAAGGCGCTGCACTAGGCGCATATGCGTTTAATGAATTTAGAGCGAGTTCCAAGGGAGATTTCAAAGAGCCATTAGGGCAGATACTCATCGCGATTAAATCAACTTCAGATGCTGCTGTAAAACGAGCATTAGTGCGTGCCGAGATTATTGCGCGCCATACTGCGACAGTTCGCGATCTTATTAATACGCCTCCTAGCCATCTAACTCCGGACTCGTTCTGTAATCGAATGAAAAAGATTGCAACTCCACTTGGATTAAAAGTCGAAATATTGAATGAGAGTGCACTAAAAAGTCAGGGCTACGGCGGAATAATTGGAGTAGGACAAGGTTCAGCTAATCCACCAAGACTTCTGCGTATTTCATATTCACCAAAGAGTGCAAAGCGACGTTATGCATTGCGGTTATTGGCGCGGTCTTCGCAATCGCCGAATTGAAATTGCCAATTGCAATCGACGCCTGGGCGCCACTTGCTGAAAATATGGTCAGTGAAAATGCAACTAGACCAAGTGACATTATTTATATTTATGGTGGAAAGAGTGTAGAAGTCTTAAACCCAGATGCGGAAGGCAGATTAGTTCTTGCTGATGCACTCGTGCGAGCGCAAGAAGTCGGATCTAAAGCTGGTGGACTTGATGGAATCATCGACGTTGCCACTTTGACTGGGGCACAAGTAGTTGCACTTGGAACTCGTACTAGCGCAGTTATGACAAACAATTATGAATTTTCTGGCGAATTCTTAACTGCTTCTGAAAAAGCAGGTGAGGCATTCTGGCCAATGCCACTTCCAGAAGAGCTTCGTGCATCACTCGACTCCCCTGTTGCAGATATTGCAAATATTGGAGACCGCATGGGTGGAATGTTGGTCGCTGGGTTATTTCTAAAAGAGTTCATCGAGGGCGATCTACCTTGGCTACATCTAGATATTGCGGGGCCGTCATATAACGAATCCACTGCACATGGATACACGCCTGTTGGCGGCACTGGAATCGCACTTCGCTCACTTGTGACTCTGGTTGAGTCGGCTTCATCACAATTACCTGGGGTTCCACGGAGTTCGAAATAACCTCTTGCCCCTCAATTAGGCTCAGCGGGAATTCGTGGCAAGATTGGGTGCTCGAGAAGAGAAAGGCGCTTTGTGTCGCAATTTGATGTAGTAATTCTTGGTGGAGGCAGCGGCGGATATGCCTGCGCCCTACGTTCATCACAACTTGGATTAAGCGTTGCTCTTATCGAAGAGGGAAAGCTTGGCGGAACCTGTTTACACAGAGGATGTATTCCGACAAAGGCGCTACTACATGCCGGCGAAGTTGCAGATAGTTCTAGACATTCATCTGACTTTGGAGTCAACACCAAATTCATTGGAATAGATATGTTGGCAGTAAATGCTTATAAGGATGGCGTAGTTTCAAAGCTTCATAAAGGTTTGCAAGGACTTGTTAAATCCCGAAACGTTACATACATCGAAGGCCATGGTCGCCTAGTTTCGAAGAACGAAGTTGAAGTTAACGGTGTTAAATACACTGGTAAAAATATTGTGCTGGCAACAGGTTCGTATCCAAAAACTCTTCCCGGTCTTGATGTCGATGGCACCCAAATTATTACCAGCGAACAAGCAATTGCAATGGACCGAGTCCCGGCAAGTGTGATCGTTCTTGGCGGCGGTGTAATCGGCTGCGAGTTTGCATCAGTTTGGAAATCTTTTGGCGCTGAAGTAACAATTATCGAAGGCCTGCCACACCTAATTGCGCTAGAGGATGAATCTTCAAGTAAGCAATTAGAGCGCGCATTTAGAAAGCGTGGAATTAATTTTGAACTTGGTGTTCGATTCAAGTCAGCAAGCAAGGATAAAAAGGGCGTAACTGTCACGCTTGAAGATGGCAAGACCTTTACCTCAGAAGTATTACTTGTTGCTGTAGGCCGTGGCCCAGTATCTGCAAACCTTGGATATGAAGAAGCTGGCTTAAATATGGATCGTGGCTATGTTCTAGTTGATAACAAGTGCCGCACAAACGTTCCAGGCATTTGGGCAGTTGGCGATCTAATCCCAACCCTCCAGCTTGCACACGTCGGTTTTGGTGAAGGCATTTTGGTAGCAGAAGAAATCGCTGGCTTAAATCCACGCCCAATTAATTACGACGGTGTTCCTCGAGTTACATATTCCGAACCAGAAGTTGCCTCAGTTGGCTTAACAACTGCGCAAGCAAAAGAGCGTGGCCATGATGTGGTTGAACTAAATTACGATTTAGCTGGAAACGGTAAAGCTCAAATTCTAAAAACTGCTGGCGGGATCAAATTAGTCGCAGCGAAGAATGGGCCAGTTCTAGGAATTCATATGGTCGGTGCCCGTGTTGGCGAACTATTGGCTGAGGCACAATTAATATTCAACTGGGAAGCAGAAGCATCTGATGTTGCTGCTTTGATTCATGCTCATCCAACTCTTTCCGAAGCAGTTGGCGAAGCGCATCTAGCACTTGCTGGTAAACCACTACATGCACACGGGTAACGGGAGAAAATAAAATGACCTTTTCTGTAACGATGCCAGCACTTGGCGAATCGGTAACTGAAGGAACTGTTACGCGTTGGTTAAAAAATGAAGGTGATGTAGTTGCCGTTGATGAACCATTACTAGAAGTTTCTACCGACAAAGTTGATACTGAAATCCCTTCACCAGTCGCTGGTGTTCTACAAAAAATTGTTGTTGCTGTTGATTCAACCGTCGCAGTTGGGGCCGAGCTAGCAATTATTGCTGATGGCGCTGCTGCACCTTCGACACCTGCCGCTGCACCTGTAGTTGCGGCACCGGCTGCTCCTGCTGCAGTTGTCACTCCGCCACCTGCACCAGTTGCACCAGTAGTTGCGGCTGCGGTTGCGGCTGTGGTTGCATCTTCAAGTGGAACCATTGTGACTATGCCAGCACTTGGCGAATCAGTTACTGAAGGAACAGTTACTCGTTGGCTAAAGAACGTCGGTGATCAAGTTGCAGTTGATGAAGCACTTCTTGAAGTTTCTACCGACAAAGTTGATACCGAAATCCCATCACCAGCATCTGGAACTTTAGTTTCAATTGATGTTGCAGTTGATTCAACCGTACCTGTTGGCGCAAGACTCGCTGTCATCGGCGGTTCAGGTGCGCCTGCTGCTGTGGTTGCACCAGTAGCGCCAGTTGTTGCAGCGCCAGTAACACCACCACCTGCGCCAGTAACACCACCACCTGCGCCAGTTGTTGCAGCTCCGGTTGCTCAAGTTTCAAATGATGATGCTTATGTAACCCCTATTGTTCGTAAATTTGCAGCTGAAAATAACGTTGATCTTTCAAAAGTTAAGGGAACCGGAATCGGCGGTCGTATTCGCAAGGAAGATGTATTGGCTGCTGCGCCTAAAGCTGCTGCGCCATTCCAAAGCGCACCTGCTGCAGTTGCACCAAGTGCTCCAACGCAAAGCGCTGCTCCAGTTTCAGTATCTCCACTTCGCGGAACAACTGTGACAATGTCACGACTTCGCAAAGTTATTGCAGAGCGCATGCTTGAATCACTTCATGTTAGCGCGCAACTAACAACCGTTATCGAAGTAGATGTCACAGCAATTGCAAGGTTGCGTGATCGCGCGAAAGCTTCATTTGAAGCCCGCGAAGGCACAAAGCTTTCGTTCTTGCCATTCTTTGCTGTCGCCGTCTGCGAAGCACTGAAGCAACATCCAGTCTTGAATGCCTCTGTAACAGGCGATCAAATTACTTATCATGGCGCCGAACACCTTGGAATTGCCGTTGATACTGAACGCGGTCTACTAGTTCCAGTTATTCGTGACGCCGGTGATTTAAATATGGGTGGTGTTGCACGCAAGATCGCTGATGTCGCAGCTAGAACTCGCGACAATAAGATTTCACCAGATGAATTAGGTGGCGGAACATTTACCATCACAAATACCGGAAGTCGCGGTGCACTGTTTGATACTCCAATCATTAACCAACCACAGGTTGCAATACTTGGCCTTGGCGCAGTTGTTAAGCGACCAATGGTTATGAAGGGAACAGATGGCGGCGAAACCATTGCAGTTCGTTCAATGGTCTATCTCGGACTTTCATACGATCACAGAATTGTTGATGGCGCCGATGCCGCACGTTTCTTAGTGACACTTAAGGACCGCCTAGAAGGTGGCCGTTTCGAATCTGATTTGGGTCTTTCGTAACGATGGCAACTCGCCTTCCGCCACAACGTGTAGCGGTAACTGGCGCTTCCGGTTTAATCGGAACTGCCTTAGTGGGCCACCTTCGCAACGAAGGTCATACCGTTCAAAGGTTTGTTCGACGTCCGGCGATTGCACGCGATGAAATTACCTGGGATCCACAATCTGGAAGCGTTGATTTATCTGCACTAGAAGGCGTGGATGCCGTTATTCACTTGGCTGGCGCCGGCGTTGGGGATAAGCGTTGGTCTAAGAAATATAAATCAACAATATTAAATTCCAGACTTCTTGGAACAACCGCGATTGCTAATGCAGTTGCAACTGTGAAACCATCAGTCTTTATTTCGGCTAGTGCAATCGGTTGGTATGGCGAGACTGGCAATCGCGCAGTAACGGAAGCTGACCGTGGTGGCGATGATTTTCTTGCAGCCGTATGTCGCGAATGGGAAGGCGCTGCAGATTTAGCCGGAGATGTTCGCACTGTAAAAATTAGAACCGGATTAGTTTTAGATCCAACTGGTGGCGCACTTGGCCGCATGATTCCATTATTTAGATTAGGACTCGGCGGAAAACTTGGGAGCGGCAAACAGTGGTGGTCATGGATAACTTTGCATGATCAAGTTCGCGCAATCTGCCATTTAATGGAGTCAAAAGTTTCGGGCCCAGTTAATATAACTGCGCCGAATCCAGCTACAAATCAGGAATTCACCGCGGCCCTTGCGCGAGCAATGCACCGACCAGCACTCTTCCCGGCACCTGGTTTCGCACTAAAGCTTGCACTTGGTGGATTCTCTACCGAGATCTTGGGATCCAAGAAAATATTGCCAGATGTTCTAGTTAACGATGGCTTTAACTTTGATTATCCACATTTAACAACAGCACTTGAAGCGCTTGTAGCACCAGTTAAATAAGTTCTAACGCAACCAATCGACCCGATCTCATAGCCCCATTTTGTGATGGCACGCTTCGATGATCTCCTGCAACGTATATTCCTGAACTCACTTTGGGATTACGATCTAGTTTAAGCAGATCGCTCCTTAGCGTTAGTGATTGCTTAATTTCATATCTCGCAGCTAGATCCCAAGCGTGGGTATCGCATCGCCATAACTTTGCTAACTCTTTTCGAACTTCACTCTCTGAAATAGGCGCAAGTGATGTGCTTGAAATCAAATTGGTTCCGGCTGGTGCATATGATTTTGAAACATTTGAGATAACAAGTGAATTCACTAATGGAGTTGATGGATCTATAGCTAAGTAATTTTCATCGCAGAGCGCTTCCGAAGTCGTGTGATACCAAGTTGTAGAGCTAATCGTTTTAGGAATCTCTCCAAGATCAAGCATCTGAGCTGCCGTTGTTAAGTCGGTTGCTACGACAATCTCATCGCAGTTGAGAGTTCCAAAGTTTCCATGAACACTCCCTTGCTCGATCCCATCAACTATTGCACCCAATTTCACATCAAGAACTTGGTCGGCAAGCGCCTCGCTCAACTCACCAACACCATTGGCAGGAACTCCTGGCCGCCCAATTACAAAGGAACGAATAATTTCTTGAGCAATATCTGCTCGAATCAAACTTGGATCAGTTAAGAAAACTCCCCGTAGAAATGGTGAAAGCAAGCGCCGATAAATTGTTGGAAATTTTGTCCCAGCATCACCTAGCGTTCCAGATTTTGGTTTCAACGTTAAGAAATTAATTAGCGCAGCTTTCTCTAGCACCGAGCCGATACTTAAAGTTTTCCCTAAATGATTTAAACCAATTTTTAAGTCAGAACCATCTTCAATGATCCGTAGATTGGTAAATATCTCTTTGAACTCTAACCCGGAGAGCGCATCTAGCCGTTGGATTTCAGAATAATTAGGATTGATAACTTGAAATCCATGATCGAAACGAAATCCATTTACCTCATCAGTTTTTACTCGACCGCCTACGCGATCACTCGCTTCTAGAACTGTAACTTGTAATCCGTTTCGCTGTAGGTAAATGGCGCAGGTTAGACCAGCTAAACCTGCACCAATTACTACAACAGACTTACTCACTTACCGTGGTGTTGAAGCTTTGAAGGCCACCAAACTTTTGGTCCAATTTCGTGAACTAAAGCAGGCACCAGGATTGAGCGGACCAGCATTGTGTCTAACAGAACTCCGAAACCAACTGCGAATCCAAGTTCGGCAAGAAATACCAGCGGCAAAATTCCAAGTACCGCGAAGGTAGCGGCAAGAACAATGCCTGCAGAGGTAATTACGCCACCGGTAACAGTCAGCGCCTTGGTCATACCTGCTCTTGTACCCATTTTCTGTGTTTCTTCGCGAACGCGAGTCATCAAGAAGATGTTGTAATCAATTCCAAGTGCAACTAGGAAAATGAAAGCGAAGAGTGGGAATGAAGGATCCGCACCTTTAAAGTGGAAGATATGGTTGAAGACAATTGCACATGCGCCAAGTGTTGCAAAGAATGAGATCACAACGGTCGCCAAGAGCAGTACTGCTGCGTAAATAGAACGCAGAAGCAGACCCAGAATAATCGCAATAATAAATAGAACTACTGGGATTATGAGATTTCGATCGTGCTTTGATGCCTGATTAATGTCATAGCTAACTGAAGTAGATCCACCAACAAGAATAGTTGGATCCAAACTCTCCATATCAGCTCGTAGACCAGGAATCAGCGCAATCGCTTCTTTAGAATCCGGTGCGAATTTAAGAGTTACATTCAAAAGCATATTTCCATCAACAACTTTTGTTGGTGGCAATGGTTGGCCTTGAACGTATTGCCCTTCAAACATTGGAACAGCTGAATCAACACCAGGGTTTGCCTTCAACTTAGCGATCGCTGATTGCGCCAATTCTTGCTTTAGGACTACTTGCGTTGGCTGACCTTGACCACCAGGGAAATGCTTGAGCAACTCCTCTTGACCAATTACCGAATCAGTTCGCTTTGTGAATGAATCAATTGTTGAAAGTCCAGTTGCATTTAGCGTTGAAGATAAGCCGGCAAGAATTATGAGCACCGCTGTTGCACCAACCCAATATTTACGAGGATGACGTGCTGTTGCTGCGGCTACTTTTGCCCAAGCCCCACTTAGCTTCTCATCCGCGTCACCAAATCTTGCAACCTTTGGCCAGAAAATCCAACGCCCAAAGATGACGAGCAGCGCCGGTAGAAGTGTGAGAACGGTAATCATTGAACAAACAATTCCGATTGCGCCAACCGGTCCAAGGCCGCGATTATTATTCAATTGGCTAAGAAGTAAGACCAGAAGACCAATAGTTACGGTACTTCCAGATGCAACGATTGGCTCTACAACACCGCGCCACGCAATCTTCATTGCGTCATAACGAGATTCATGCAGATGCAATTCTTCGCGGTATCGCGCAATCAAGAGAAGCGCATAATCTGTGGCAGCACCTAATACAAGTACCGAGAGAATTCCCTGCGATTGCCCATCAAGCGTAATTACATTGTTCTTTGCGAGCAGATAAATCACACCACCGGCAAGGGTTAGTGCGAGTCCAGCCGTCATAAGTGGCAAAATCCAAAGAACTGGTGAGCGATAAACAAAGATCAAAATTATCGCAACAACGCCACCTGTTGTTAGGAGAAGAGCAGAGTCAATGCTTCCGAAAGCGCCAAACAAATCTGCCAAGATTCCAGCAAATCCAGTTGTGTGCGTTACGAAGCTATTTGTTTTTGCAAACTCTGATGAGTGATAGCGAATCGCATCTACAAGACCAGGAAGTGCTGGCTCTTTGCCGTCAGGAAGTAACTGAGTTGCGATTTGTACGCTAATTGGGAAACTTGCAAGAATTGCTTTGCCATCTTGCGATGGGAAGGCAACAATCTCCGCGCCCTTAATAAAATAATCCGAAATTGGAATTGAAAGTTCTTTGCCCTTGGCATCTGTTATCAATTTGCCATCTGTATGTACTAATAACTTTGAACCTAGAGTTTGCGCGAAGGCTTGAGTCGCCGCAATCTTTTCGCTAGTTACATCACCGGTGAAGAGGACTAGGGCTGGGATTTGATCATTTGCGCTATCTGAAAATTTTGCGATGGCAGTTGCTGCTCGAGTCGCTTCCGAGTCAGGCGGCAAGAATGAAGAATTATTATTCTCTTGAACGGTAGAGAGTTTTCCGAAAAGTGGTCCGGTTACGCCTGAGATTGACATCCAAATTATGGCTACAACGATTGCCAGCCAAAGTGGTTTACGCCCTCTTAATTTTGAAGTTTTTGCCGAGAACATGCCGTACCCTTCCGATATTTTTCGCTCTAATTGGTTTAGACACGAAGGTTACCTTAGGCTCATGCCTATGTATTCGAGCCTTGGGGTTAAGACCGACCCTATATTGGTTGAACATTTGGGTCTTGTTGAATATCAGAAAGCCTGGGCCCATCAACGTGAAATTCAAGCCGGGGTCACAGCAGGCTCACAGCCGAACACTTTAATTTTATTAGAACACCCATCTGTTTATACCGCAGGTCGTAGAACTCAAGATCACGAACGACCACTCGATGGAACTCCAGTAGTCGATGTTGATCGTGGCGGAAAAATTACTTGGCACGGTGAAGGTCAAATTGTTGGCTATCCAATTATCAAATTGCGTAACCGAAATGATGTAGTCGGTTTTGTTCGTGAAGTTGAAGGCGCGCTAATTGAAGCTTGTGCGGAATTGGGAGTTGCAACCGAGAGATATTGCGAGCGAAGTGGTGTTTGGATTCGTGATGAAAAAGGCGACCGCAAGATTGCCGCAATCGGAATCCGTGTTGCCAAAGGTGTAACGATGCATGGCTTTGCGATAAATATTAATCCAGATATGAAAGCCTACGATCGGATTTCCCCGTGTGGTTTCACTGATACCGGAGTTACATCACTGTCACGAGAATTAGGAAAAGATATTTCTGTTAGCGAAGTTCTACCCATAATTGAACGCCACGTACTTAGCGCTCTAGATCGGATTGCAATTTGAAAATTCAGCCTGAAGGTAGACCACTTCTTAGAATCGAAGCACGAAATGCTGAAGTTCCTATCGAACGTAAGCCAGAGTGGATTAAGACGCGGGCCAATATGGGACCCGAATACACAGCGCTACGTTCTTTGGTTGCGAAAGAGGGGCTTCATACTGTCTGTCAGGAAGCTGCTTGTCCGAATATCTTTGAATGCTGGGAAGATCGTGAAGCTACATTTTTAATCGGTGGCGAGCGATGCACTAGACGATGCGATTTTTGTAATATTGATACTGGCAAACCAGATCCGCTAGATCGCGATGAACCCAGACGAGTCGCAGAATCTGTTAGAGCCATGGAACTTAAATATGCGACCATCACTGGCGTTACAAGAGATGACCTTGAAGATGAAGGCGCCTGGTTATATGCCGAAACAATTCGCAAGGTGCATGAACTAAATCCAGGAACTGGCGTAGAAATGTTGGCACCAGATTTCAGTGGAAAACCTCATCTCCTAAATGAAGTTTTTGAAACTCGACCAGAAGTCTTTGCACATAATCTTGAGACCGTACCTCGCATTTTTAAGCGTATTCGTCCAGCGTTTCGCTATGACCGCTCACTCGATGTTATTTCGCAAGCTCGAGCTTTTGGCCTTATTACAAAATCAAATTTGATTCTGGGTATGGGCGAAACTCGCGAAGAGATTACGCAAGCACTCGTAGATCTTCACGCTGCAGGGTGCGACTTAATTACTATTACGCAATATCTACGCCCTACTCCGAAACACCATCCAGTTGAGCGTTGGGTAAAGCCACATGAGTTTGTTGAACTTAGCGCAGAAGCCGAAGCTATTGGTTTTGCCGGAGTTATGAGTGGACCACTTGTTAGATCTAGTTATCGCGCTGGCCGACTCTTTAAACAGGCGCAAGAAAAGCGGGCCAAAATCTGATGCGTGATTTTGTTTATCCGCCAGTTGTCGTTGCTATCAAAAGTTTATGGAGATTCCTCGGACTGAAATTTAACTTCAGCGGCGTGCAAAACATTCCAACAACAGGCGGAGCAATCCTCGCAATTAACCACATCGGATATTTAGATTTCGCACTCACTGGTACCGCAGCGCTCCCCCGCAAAAGATATGTGCGATTTATGGCGAAGAAAGAAATTTTCGATCATAAGTTAGCTGGACCATTGATGCGCGGAATGCACCATATCTGTGTCGACCGTTCAAGTGGTTCAAGTTCATTCGTTGCCGCACTCCGCTATCTTCGTTCCGGAGAAATTGTTGGAATATTTCCCGAAGCAACAATCAGTCGCAGCTTTGAAATTAAAGAGTTAAAGACTGGGGCGGTTCGCTTAGCGATGGGATCAAATACCCCAATAATCCCTACGATTGTCTGGGGCTCCCAGCGAATAATCACTAAGAAAGTTAAAGCCAATTGGAAGCGAAATAAATTCCCGATCACCGTAGCTTTCGGCGAACCCTTCATCGTGCAAAAGGGTGAAGATGTTGATGCCGCCGAATTGCAACTGCGCAAATTGATGAAGGATTTGCTAACCAAGGTTCAGAATGAATATCCCGATTCGCACGTGGGCCAGCGTTGGGCGCCCGCAAGATTAGGTGGAACGGCACCTACTCCCGAGCAAGTTGAAATAGAATGGGCCGAGCACTTAAAAGAAAAAGCACGTAACGAGGAGAGCAAATAATGGCAATTTTCAAACGCAAAGCTAAGGTAGAACAAGCGGCTGGCGAGAAGCAAGGACAGATGCAGGTTTTGAAAGATGCATTTCGCCTAACTCGCAAACATAAGCCAATTGCATTCCTGTGGATGGCACTTGGGTTTGTAGTTGTTCTCTGTGCTGGAATTATTGTCGGATCCAAATTGAATCATCCAGTTTATTTCACACTTATTTCACTTCCACTCGCAGTTCTCGTGGCATTTTTCTTATTCACTCGTCAAGCGAATACTGCTGCCTTTCTCTCGATCCAAGATCAACTCGGTGCCGGCGCATCAGTCTTGATGGCGATACGTAAAGGCTTTACTACGACAGCTGCGGTAAATGTTTCACGCAATCAAGATATGGTCCACCGAAGTGTTGGTCGGCCAGGAATTGTTTTGGTTGGCGAAGGAACTCCAGCAGTTCGTTCACTTTTACAAGATGAATATCGCAAAATGGAACGCTTTGTACCTGGCGTGCCACTGACACAAGTTGTTATCGGAGAAGGTTCTGATCAAGTTTCACTTCGTAAGTTACAGAAGCATCTTAAGAAGTTACCAAAGAAGTTAAGCAAAGATCAGGTCCGTGAAGTACGCAATCGACTAAAAGCTGTTGGTGGTTTAAATATGCCGATTCCAAAAGGCCCAATGCCTATGAATCGCAATGCAAAAATTCCTAAACGCTAATAAAGAGTTAAACCCTTACGACTATCGAATTCGTTGCCCAGTCATGAAGTCCGCGTTGTTCACGGGTATAGATTGCTGGAAGTACTAAACAGATTAATAGTGTTCTAAGTAAAATCTTTTTAGGTGGGACAATTCCACCAGTTGTGAAATCAACTACTCGCAATCTAAGAATTCGCTGGCCAGCTGAAGCCTGTTGGAGCGTGGTCAAGATACTGACCTCAATGAAAAATATGGCGAGAGTGCTAAATGCCTTGGATTCAAAGCCGGCAAAACTTGCTATCACCGAGCACATGGTCCAATCGATCAAGATCGCCAGAAATCGTCGTCCTAAGCCAGCTTTTGCCATTGGATAAGGCTATAGCAACCGCTTCGCTCGCCTAATGTGCCTAAACGGTGAAACATAAACGTAACAAGTCGGTTAACCGTTTTTTACGAGAACGCCCTATATTTTCACCCATCAACAACCATATTGGCGGGCGCAGCGAAGCACCTAGCCAGGAGGACTAATCCTAAATCGGGAGAGAAATGTTTAAGAATTCTGCAGAAATTTTTGCTTACATTAAGAAAGAAGATGTAAAGCTTATTGATGTTCGCTTTATCGATCTTCCAGGTATCCAGCACCACTTCAACGTTCCAGTTGAATCATTTGACGAAGCAGTTTTTACTGATGGTCTAATGTTCGATGGTTCTTCAATTCGTGGTTTCCAAGCTATCCACGAATCAGATATGAAGTTGCTTCCAATTCCAGAATCAGCATTCATCGATCCATTCCGTGATGTTAAGACTTTGGTAATTCTTTTCTCAGTACACAATCCAGTAGACAACTCCCCTTATTCTCGTGACCCACGTGGTGTTGTTGCAAAAGCTGTTGAATATCTAAAGGGCACTGGAATTGCAGATACTGCATTCTTCGCACCTGAAGCTGAGTTCTACGTCTTTGATGCAATTCGTTTCAAGACCGGAATGAATGAGTCATACCATCACATCGATTCATATGAAGGCGCATGGAATACCGGCGTTGAATATGATCCAGATGGAACACCAAACCGTGGATACCGCACTCGCATCAAGGGCGGATATTTCCCAGTATCACCAACAGATCAATTTGCAGACCTTCGCGACCAGATGGTTATGAAGCTTGGCGAAGCTGGACTTCTTGTAGAGCGTTCACACCATGAAGTTGGTACTGCAGGACAGATGGAAATTAACTACCGCTTCTCAGACATTCTTTCTGCAGGCGATGATGTAATGAAGTTTAAATACATCATTAAAAACACTGCATGGGAAGCTGGCAAGACTGCAACATTCATGCCAAAGCCACTATTCGGTGACAACGGTTCCGGAATGCACGTTCACCAATCACTTTGGAAAGATGGCAAGCCATTGTTCTTTGGTGATGGCTATGGCGATCTTTCAGATATGGCACGTTGGTATATCGGTGGACTTCTAAAGCATGCACCTTCGCTACTTGCATTCACTAACCCAACGGTGAACTCATACCGTCGTTTAGTTCCAGGATACGAAGCACCAGTAAACCTTGTTTACTCAGCGCGTAACCGTTCTGCATGTATTCGTATTCCAATTACCGGATCGAATCCAAAGGCAAAGCGAATTGAATTCCGCTGTCCAGATCCGTCATCAAACCCATACCTAGCATTCGCTGCAATGCTTATGGCTGGCCTTGATGGAATCCAAAACAAGATTGAGCCACCAAAGCCAGTTGATAAGGACTTGTACGAACTTGATGGCGAAGAAGCTGCTGCTATTCAACAAGTTCCAGGATCACTTGACGCGGTGCTAGATAACTTAGAAGCCGATCACGAGTTCTTGCTCAAGGGCGGCGTATTTACCAAGGATCTAATTGAAACTTGGATTACCTGGAAGCGTAAGGAAGAAGTGGATTACGTCCGCTTGCGTCCACATCCAGCAGAGTTCGAGCTTTACTACGACCTCTAAGAAGTTCTAACAAGAAGCCCTCCAAGAAATTGGGGGGCTTCTTTATTTTCAAGTGGCACAAGCCTGTTAGTTCAGGTAACTTTGCTTCTTGCAAATCATTCGCAACAAGCTAAAGGAGAATTCATGAACCAGGTTGCCACTACCCCGGTCCGGATTCCCCTAAAGGATCGCCTAACGCGTGATGAATGGCGCCGGATGGCTGCGATGTTTGGTTTCATCGCTTTTCTACATGTTGCTGGTTTTGTCTTAATGGGTCTTGCCGTATCGGGAAATTATGAATTAAGCGATGGCACACTTTTTGGTTGGGGCACCGCCGCACTGGCTTACACACTCGGAATGCGACATGCCTTCGACGCCGATCACATCAGCGCAATTGATAACACAACTAGAAAATTAATGTCCGAAGGAAAGCGTCCATTAGCGGTTGGTTTCTTCTTCTCACTTGGCCACTCCTCTGTTGTTGCAGTCCTTGCCCTGCTACTGAATTTTGGAATTAAAGCGCTTGGTTCACAGTTAAAAGATGAGAATTCATCGTTGCACCATTACACCGGATTAATTGGAACTACAGTCTCTGGAACTTTTTTGATGCTTATCGCAATTTTAAACTTAGTAGTTTTGATTTCTATTGTAAAAGTATTTTCCCAGATGCGTAAAGGTGCTTATAACGAGGAAGAGTTAGAGAAGCACTTAAATTCACGTGGTCTCTTGATGCGTTTCTTCGGTCCTATTGCGAGACGAATCGATGCGAGCTGGAAAATGTATCCACTTGGAATTCTCTTTGGTCTGGGTTTTGATACTGCAACTGAAGTTGGTCTCTTAGTTTTAGCTGGTACCTCGGTAATTGCTGGACTTCCGTGGTGGGCAGTTCTCTCACTTCCACTGTTCTTTGCGGGTGGCATGAGCCTGCTCGATACCATTGATGGTTCATTCATGAACTTCGCATATGGTTGGGCATTTTCAAAACCAGTGCGCAAGGTTTACTACAACATAATTATTACGGGTCTATCCGTCGGCGTCGCTCTCTTTGTAGGTGGCCTTGAGATCTTGCAAGTTATCTCAAACCAATTGAATCTAACTGGTAGCTTCTGGAATTACGCTAAAGATTTCAACTTGAATTCTGCGGGTTACATAATCGTGGCGGGCTTTGTGGTTGTCTGGTCAATCGCCTTAATCATTTGGAAGTATGGAAATATCGAAGAGCGCTGGCACGATAAAGCACATGCTTCACAACTAGCTCGTGGTGAAAATACTGACCATGTTGCGGCTGGAATTGAACTTGGTGCAATCAAAGACGGCTTTAAAATCGACGATTAGTTATATCTATCTCTGCTGTGGGAGTATCGCTTAGTGATTGCCACTCAAAGCGTAGAACTCAGAGCTGGCGCTAGACTTTTGGTTAAAGATGTAGCAGTCCGAATCAATAGTGGTGACCGCATCGGATTCGTCGGTCGAAATGGTGCAGGTAAATCAACGCTCGCTAAATGTTTGGCCGGTGAAACACTTCCGGCAGGTGGCCAGATAACTCGAACTGGAACAATTGGATATCTCCCCCAGGATCCTCGAACTGGTGATCAAGAAGAGACCGTTATTAACCGAATTCTTTCAGCTCGTGGCTTGGATCAAATAGTTGTACGAATGCGCAAAGCTGAAGAGGCAATGGCAACCGCAACACCTGAAGAGTTAGAAGTAGCGCTAGAGCGATACTCCCGAGTTGATAGTGAATTCAATGCTGCTGGTGGTTATGGCGCTTCTGCCGAAGCCGAATCCATTGCAACTAATTTAGGCTTACCTGAGAGATTATTCGAAGAACCAATCCAAGTTCTATCTGGTGGTCAACGCCGTCGAGTTGAACTAGCCAGGCTTCTATTTAGCGGAGCTGAAACTCTGCTGCTCGACGAACCGACTAACCACTTGGATGCTGAATCAATTAACTGGCTACGAGATTACTTAGCAAAATATTCTGGTGGTCTTGTAGTTATCTCTCACGATGTTGCCTTGATCGAAACTGTAGTAAACAAAGTTTTCTACATTGATGCTAATCGAAATGTTATCGATGTCTACAACATGGGTTGGAAGAAATATTTGCTCCAGCGCGAAGCCGATGAACATCGTCGTAAGAAGGAACGCGCCAACGCCGAGAAGAAGGCAGAGATCTTGCAGAAGCAGGGCGAGAAAATGCGAGCTAAAGCTTCGAAGGCAACTGCTGCACAAGGAATGTTACGTCGTGCCGAATCACTTATTTCTAATCTTGAAGATGTTCGCAAATCTGACAAAGTTGCAAAACTTCGCTTCCCCACCCCAGCACCTTGTGGCAAAACGCCATTGATGGCAACAGGCTTAAGTAAGTCATATGGATCGCTAGAAATCTTTACCGATGTTGATCTTGCAATTGATAGATCTTCTCGTGTTGTAATTCTTGGGTTAAACGGTGCCGGTAAAACAACGTTGCTAAGTATCTTGGGTGGTACAAACGAATCAGATACTGGCGAAATATTGCCGGGCCATGGTTTGAAAATTGGTTATTACACCCAGGAACATGAATCTCTTGATTTCGAGCGAACAGTTCTCGAGAACATGCTCTCGGCTGGAACTAATATTAGCGAGCAACAAGCACGTCAAACTCTCGGATCATTCTTATTCTCTGGCGATGATGTGCAAAAGCCAGTAAAGGTTCTAAGCGGTGGCGAACGAACCAGGCTTGCTCTTGCCACCTTGGTCGTTGGATCGGCAAATGTTCTTTTATTGGATGAGCCCACTAACAACTTAGATCCAGCTTCTCGCGAAGAGATTCTCGCCGCGCTAGGTGAATATCAAGGCGCAGTCGTATTAGTAAGCCACGATGTTGGTGCAGTACAGGCCCTTAAACCAGAGCGCGTTCTATTGCTGCCAGATGGTGATGAAGATTTATGGGGCAACCAGTATTTGGAACTGATTGCCCTCGAATAAATTGGAATAACTGTATTTTATGAACGAAGTGCAACTGCAAATGCGCGGAAATCTTCAACGAGTAAATCAATTTCCTTCTGGCCATGTGCCAGTGAAATTAACCATTGTTCGTCTAAGCCCGGCGGCGTAATAATTCCGCGGTTCATTGACCAGAGCCATGAGAGTTCAGCGATTGCAAAGTCTGTTGCTTTGTAATCACGGTAGTTGCGAACTGGATCTTTAGACCAAGTCACACAGCCCTTAACTCCGAATCCAACTGTATGAGCTGGAAGTTGGAACTCTTCAATAATTTCAGTTATGCGATCTAGCGCTTGCTTATTTAAAGCCTCAGCTTTAGCAAGTGCTTCTTCGGTGCACAACCGATCCATTGCACGTAAGCCAGCCATTGCTAGCGGATTACCGTTGAATGTTCCGAAGTGTGCCATCGCACCCGTTGTGATGGTGTCCATGATTTCAGCCTTGCCACCAAATGCAGCAAGCGGAAGTCCGCCACCAATTGATTTAGCAAGACAAATTAAATCTGGTTGTACACCAATTCGGTGTGCAGCGCCTTGTGGGCCAGCAGTTAGACCAGTTTTAACTTCGTCGAAAATTAAAACAATGTTGTACTTGGTACAAAGTTCTCGAACTCTAGCAAGATATCCCGCATCTGGAAGAACAATTCCAAGGTTTTCTAGAACTGGTTCCAAGATAAAGCAGGAAATTGATTCGTGATCGCGAGCAAATATCTTTTCAAGCGCAGGAAGGTTGTTGAAGGGAACTACAAAAACAACACCAGCGTTAACGCCATGTCCGATTACCGGAGTTGGCTCTTCTGGATTACCAGCCTGATCTAAAGATGGCTTGGCCGAAACTGTAAGTGGGTCGTAGCTGCCGTGATAGCCGCCCTCCAACTTAACAATTGCTGACTTACCGTTGAAAGCTTTTGCAGTACGAACCGCATACATCGTGGCTTCAGTACCTGAGTTTGCAAAGCGAACCTTCTCGATTCCAAAGCGCTTGCACAAACGTTCTGCGCCATCTCGAGATATTGGCGAAGGTGTAACAAATAAAGTTCCGCCATCAAGAGCTGCTTTGGTTTCTGCAATTACATCTTCATTGAGGTGACCGGCAAGCATTGCACCGAAGCCCATTGAGAGATCAAGCAATTGTCGACCATCAACATCTGTCATCCAGGCACCTTTAGCTGAGACGATGCTAATTGGATATGGATCCCAGTATTGGAAACTTGAGGTCACGCCGAGCGGCGAAGAGTCTTTTGCAATGGTGCTTTCAACACCTGAAGCGAAAGTTGATTTTGTAAATAACGCCCACTCATCGGCCATCATCTCTTTAATTTTTGCAGATGAGAAAGGAGTTACTGCGTTTGGGGTCTTGCGGAAAGTCTGTGGTTCTAAAGTTCAGGTCATTTTGGAAAGAAGTACCTTTTGTTGGATGGCTCGCTAGCAATCAGCGAATCCCTTTTGGGTACGAGCTCCTTTGTTTGTGAGAAAACTTGGTAGTTTTCTTATAAAGGCGAAGGTAGCAGAGAATGCCAAAAAACGCACTAATAGGCTGACTTCATGCGTGTTGCTTCGTGAAAAACCTCGCATATTTTGGACAATTTTTGAAGAATTTTCAATAATTCGAGGTTTTTTGAAAAAAGTTAGGCCATTATTAGCCGGTGTCCGCTACCCCCTCAAAAATAATTTTAGCAATTCAAAATGATGAAACTGATCCCCCACATTTAGTTGGTCGATGGTTAATGGAAATTGGATTTGAGATAAAAATATTGCGGGCATATGCCGGCGAAAGCGTTCCTGCAACTGTTCCAGAAAATATCGCTGGTGTAATTCCACTCGGTGGCCATATGGGAGCACTCGATGATCATGTTGCACCATGGCTTCCTAATGAACGTGCACTTCTTGCAGATGCGATTGCGAGAAAAATTCCAGTGTTTGCAATCTGTCTCGGAACTCAATTACTTGCAGCTGCTCTCGGCGGAAAAGTGACTCGATCAGCAATTGTCGAAATTGGTGCAAAAGAAATTTTCCCAAACGAATCCGCAGCATCTGATTCTATTTTTAATTTCCAAGGTTCACTTCCCGTAACCCAATGGCATGAAGATGAAGTTTCAACGCTTCCAGGTGGCGCAGTCGCTCTTGCGAGTAGCCCAGCATGTGCGAATCAAATTTACCGAGTTGGCGAGAATTCTTATGGAGTTCAATTCCATCCAGAAGCTGACTTGGCGATAGTTTCTAAATGGGAAGAACATGCTGATCACGCCTTTCAAACTTCGGGCATAACATCAGCGCTGCCCGAATATGAGTCGAAGGTCGCTGAAATAACCGCTACCTGGCGCCCCTTCATTCAGGCATGGGGCATGAAAGTTTTATCACACTCAAAATAAGGGCTCCACAAAGACAAGTCCGACCCATTACGAGATACTTAACCCTGTTAAAAAATCCCAAGGAGTTGAAATGGCTAAAGCACGCGTTGAATTAGATGAAAATGGCTTAGACCCAAATAGATGGCGTGCGCTTTTTGTAATCGCAATTGCCTCTCTAATGGTTGTCCTAGATGCCTCAATCGTTAATATCGCGCTGCCAAGTGCGCAGATCGATCTTCATATCTCAGATGCAAATAGACAATGGGTTGTAACTGCCTACTCCTTAGCCTTCGGAAGCTTGCTGCTCTTGGGTGGTCGTATCTCTGACTACGTTGGGCGTAAGAAAATATTTATCATTGGGCTAATCGGCTTCGCTGCCGCATCAGGTCTTGGCGGAATTGCATCTAGCCAAGGACTTCTCTTCGGCGCTCGTGCACTTCAAGGTGCTTTCGGCGCGCTACTTGCGCCTGCAGCTCTTGCGCTAATTAACGTAACTTTCACCGTACCAAAGGAACGTGCTCGAGCATTTGGCGTTTACGGTGCGATTTCAGGTGGTGGCGCAGCAATCGGATTAATTCTCGGTGGCGTGCTTACTGAATATGCAAACTGGCGTTGGTGTCTTGGCGTAAATGTTCCCATCGCAATAATTGCAGTCTTATTAGCTATTCCATTTATCCATGAATCAAAAGCAAAGGGTGATAACAAATATGACATCCCTGGCGCCGCAACTGTAACTCTTGGATTAGTTTCACTTGTATATGGTTTTAGCCAAGCCGCCACAAAGGGTTGGAGCAACTTTGGAACCTATAAATTCTTCATTTTTGCAGCGGTCTTCTTAATTGCATTCTTCGTAATTGAAAAGATGGTTCCAAATCCCCTTCTTCCATTGCGAGTATTGACTGAACGCAATCGTGGTGGTTCTTATTTGGCTTCCCTACTTGTAGGAACTGGTCTCTTCGCAATGTTCCTGTTTTTAAGTATTTATCTGCAAAGCTTCCTGCATTACTCATCACTTCGATCAGGCTTTGCGTTCTTGCCATTCTCGACAGGAGTAATTATTTTCGCGGGCGTTGCATCACAGCTACTTCCTAAAGTTGGTCCAAAACCACTTATGACAACTGGTCTAGTAGCAGCGGCAGGTGGATTACTTCTACTTTCACAGATCACACCTACCTCAACTTATGCCAAAGATATTCTGCCTGCGCTAATCATTATGTCCAGTGGAATGGCGCTCTTCTTCATTCCGAGTGCTTCAACTGGATTACATAATGCTGGCGAACATGATGCCGGTGTTGCAGGTGCAGTTCTCAATACCAGCCAACAAATCGGTGGTTCACTCGGTGCGGCTCTACTAAACACAGTTGCAATTTCATCTGCTGCAGCCTTCGCGAAGGGGCACACAGCACTTGGCGATCAAGTGCAAGTGTTTGCACAAGTTCACGGATTCAGCACGGCATTTAAATATGGCGCTGGCTTCTTATTGTTAGCTGCAATCGTAAGTTTTGTATCGCTAAATGTGGGCAAAGATTCACTTGTTGAAAGTGAAACTGGAGCCATTCACTAGATTTTAATCTAGAAAAAAATCGAGCAAGAAATCGGTTGTGCCAGGCTTTACTGAGTACTTTTCTAAATCCGTGATTCCCTCGGCTGCGAGAACTTCATCATCTACGAAGAAGTTCCCAGTCGTAGTTTTGGCATCACGATTCAAAATTATGTATGCAGTATCAGCGAGTATCTCTGGTTTACGGCAGAAATCAGTATCAACGCCTGGAATCATTTGAAGCGCTGCGGTATCTATCGCAGTTCGTGGCCAAAGTGCATTCACCGCAATGCCATCGCGTTTAAATTCTTCAGACATTCCCAACACACACATACTCATTCCGTATTTGGACATTGTGTAAGCAACATGGTTCTTAAACCATTTAGGGTTCATTGAAAGTGGTGGTGACAAGGTAAGTATGTGCGGATTACCTCCAGCCTTTGCACTTTCACGAAGATAAGGAAGAGCCGCCTGTGAAGTCAAGAAGGTGCCACGGACATTTACATCGAACATTAAGTCAAAGCGCTTTGCTGGAGTTTTTTCGGTCGGAGTCAGATTAATTGCACTGGCATTATTTATCAGAATATCTAATCCCCCGAATTGATCTGCGGCCTTTGCAACAGCGGCAGTAATCGCATCTTCATCTCTGATGTCACATTGGATTGGCAACGCTTTGCCACCAGCAGCTTCGATCTCTTTGGCTGCTGAGAAAATAGTTCCTGGTAACTTTGGATTAGCTTCTGTAGTTTTGGCAGCAATTGCGATGCTTGCGCCATCACGTGCAGAACGCAGCGCTATTGCTAAGCCGATACCCCGTGAACCACCAGTTATAAATATTCTCTTTCCAGCCAGTGACATTCCTACCCCTTATTTTTCTTCTCAAGGAATTTCATAAACGCGATCTGTGCTTCATCTGATTCTAAAGCGATGCGGAAGAGTTCTCCTTCAGCTTCCATAACCATTGCAACCGCTTGGTGATGTCCACTCTTAAGCAAGGCTTTGGTATTGATAACCGAGGTTGGAGGTTGGTCGGCAATTACTGCGGCAATTTCCATGGCACGTGAAAGTGGATCAGTGGCTATCTCATTAACCAATCGCATCTCGTGTGCCTCGGTTCCAGAGAAAGTTCTTCCAGTTAAGAAAATTTCAGAAGCAATTACATGTCCAACTAGTCTAGGAAAGAGAAGTGAAGAACCCGCCTCGGGAACTAACCCAAGTGATACGAATGGCATAGATAATTTTGCATCAGCGGTCGCATAAACCAAGTCACAGTGCATCAACATAGTTGTTCCGATTCCAACAGCATTTCCATGAACTGCTGCAATTAGTGGTTTTGGAAAATCATGAAGGATTGCTAAGAACTGCATGACAGGTGAATCGGGACCGGTAGGTGGGGTATTTAAAAAATCTAAGATGTCATTTCCGCCAGTGAATGCGCTTCCTGCACCTGATATAACAACTACTCTGATGTCGAAATCGCCCTTAGCTTGCGTTAAAGCCTTTGAAAGGTCGGAATACATCGCTGGCGTGAGCGCATTCTTCTTCTCGGGGCGATCCAAGGTTAGATGGAGAACTTGGCCCACTTTATTAGTAGAAATATTTGTCGTAATATCCGCCATTATCAGAGTTTATGGTGGAGAATGAAAAAATCCTAGGGCAAAACCAAAAGTCGGAGAGGACTTCGGTGATCCAAATATGGAAATCAGAATTTTGTTGCGAGATTTAACTCCATTCGAACACTTAGTTGCCGACCACCTATGCGATGGACTCTCAAATGTCGCTATTGCAAGAGCAACAGCCCATAGCGAAAAAGTAATTGAAAATACCGTTTCCCGAATGGCCCGCGCCTTCGGCATTACATCTGATGGCGACACAAATATTCGAGTCCTACTTGCATTGGCATATCGGACTCACTTTGGAGATGCCTCATTCGATAAGTTAAATGTCGATTGCTCGCATAGCAAAGTCGGCGAAGATGGTAATCGATACTGCGATAAGCACGTCGATTAAATCTCATTTGAAGGGCTAGCACTCGGAACATTTCAACTGGTGTTAGCACTCGTCTTTTTCGCTTTTCTAAATCTTCGATGCTCCAAACTAATGGCGATGTGAAGCCCCTCCAAGTTCCACATCTAAATTTCTGGAGAGTAGAAAGATACGAAAATGAACAGAAAGTCTTTTGACAAAATCGCCAGCGTAATCGGATTGCTTCTTGCAGGCTTCCTAATTATCCTCGGAGGAATTTTGCAGTACGGTGGAAATTTTGCACATGATCAAGTAGCTGCGCAATTGAAACCACAAGCAATCACGATCCCAGGCGATAATGGCGATCCAAAAGTCACAGCTGATGTAAAGAAATTCTTTGCAGATAACGCTGACAAAGTTATGACAACTGGTAAGCAAGCCGAAATGTATGCAGATCACTACATCGGTTTCCACTTATCAGCGATGCCAACTTATGCAGCAGCTTCAGGTGCAAATCGTGCAGCGGCGGCGGCAGCAGCTGCAGATCCAGGAAATGCAGATCTACAAGCGAAAGCTAAACAAGCTTCAGGAACAGTAGAAACTGTATTCAAGGGACAAGCACTTCGCGGAATGCTTCTAAATGCCTACGCATTTGGAATGCTCGGTGACATTGCAATGGTCGCAAGTTATGTGACATTTGTTGGTGGCTTGATTTTCTTGATTCTCTCACTCCTTGGCTTTGCTCATTTACGTAGAGCTGAAACAGATTCAATAATCTAGTAACCACTAAATAGCCAAACAGAGACCTCATCTCTCCGTGAGGAAAGGCCCCGAACTCGAAAGAGAACGGGGCCTTTTAGTTTTTCTTTTTCGATAGGCTTCGCCACATGAATTCGTTAATCGTTGTTCCCACTCGACTCTGGGAATACTGCATTGCCGCGATAATCATTATTTTGGCTCCCGGGCCATCGGTTCTCTTTGTTATTGCACGGGCAATCGCTTGGGGTCGCGCTACTGCCGTAGCCACTGTTGCTGGAAATGTGATGGGCGCCTTCTCGCTATCAGTAGTAGTTGCCATTGGGCTTGGACCAATTCTCCAACGTTCAGATTTAGCTTTCACAAGCGTTCAAGTACTTGGTGGTTGTTACCTTGTTTACCTAGGTATTACAGCGATTAAGCACAGTCAGATTCATGCAAGTGATATGACTAATCAAGGCGATGTCAGGCCTTCGAAGTGGAAATCAATGCGCGAAGGTTTCTGGGTTGGTGCGCTAAATCCAAAGGGAATTGTCTTCTTCGCCGCGATCTTGCCGCAGTTTGTGGATCGCGAAGCTGGAAAAGTCACTTCGCAATTAATTCTGATGGGTGCGATCTTCGCAGTTCTTGCATTCTTCTCAGATGGTGGCTGGGGAATTCTGGCAGGAACGATTAGAAATTGGCTGGCCACAGAAATGCGTCGCCTAGTAAAAATGCGCGTTACTGGTGGCACGGTAATGATTATTTTGGGGCTATTCACTCTTGGCTCAGCGATTCGCGGCCGATAAAGAATGCAATGTCAGTGCCGTAGCGCAGAATAAGGACTCATATGGAACCTATAACTTTACGAGAAGGCGCCCGCGCTTTTATTAGTCCAAGCGATTTAACTTTTGGCTGGGACAACTGTCACCGCTGTTTATGGCTTTACTACAACCACCAAGTAAAGGCACCGATGTTCATGCCACTTGTTGGCGATCTAGCTGAGATGCAAGAACAATCCTGCATCGGAAAAACTGCAGCAGATCTAAATGCAGATATGCCTGAGGGTAAAGTTTTCAAGCACGCAGGTTGGGTTGTATCTAAACCAATCGAAGTCGATGGCGTAGTTACCCCATTCGCGGTTCGTGGAAAATATGACCTTCTAATGGAGCATCCAGATGGAACTTTCGGGATTGTCGATTGTAAATTTCAAGCCAACCCAAGTGATAAATCCAAGTTTTATGCTGTGCAATTAGAAGCGTATGCCTTTGCTTTAGAGAACCCAGCTAAAGATGCACCAATTAAGGTTTCAACCGCAGGCTTACTCGTCTGGTCACCGGTAAAAGTTCGGGGTAATTCATCTGGCAATTTTGGACTCGAGCTCTCGTGTAACTGGTTTCCAACTGCCCGAAGTCCAGAGCTAATTGCAGCTCGATTATCAGACTTTATAAAAATGATTACTGGGCCAGTTCCTGCTGCCAAATCTAATTGTGATCAATGTAAATATATAGATAACCGAGTTGAGATTTTAAAGGGAGTTTAACTCTCCTCTTCACGCTTCTTCTCTTTAGCTTCTTCACGACGCTTCTTCATCAAAATTAACTTTGCTTCAGAGGCATACATATCTACATACTCTTGCCCAGAAATTTCTTGAATCTTCTGCATGATTTCATCAGTTATCTCGCGCAATACTTTTAGGTCAGAGGTATCTCCGGTGTAATAAAGCGGTTCTCCGAAAATCATTTCTACTCGCTGCACTTTTGGAACAACTTGGCCGGTTGGCTGAATTTCTGCGGTGTTAAACATCGCTACTGGAACGATTGCCGCGCCAGATTCAATTGCCATTCGTGCAATCCCCGTGCGTCCTTTATATAACTTGCCATCTGGAGATCTCGTGCCTTCTGGATAAATTCCGATACATGCACCATCAGCCAAAAGGTCTAAACCAGTCAATAAGGCTGCTTCGCTTCGGCGACCACCTGAACGATCGACCGGAACTTGGCCGAGAGCGATGAAGGTAATTTTCTTGATGAAACCTTTTATGCCAGGTGAGGTGAAATATTCACTCTTAGCTAGGAAGGTAACTTTTCTTGGAACCACAAGCGGCATGAAAATTGAATCACTAAACGAGAGATGGTTCGAAGCGATGATTACCGGACCTGATTGTGGAACGTTTCGCAGCCCAGTCACCTTAGGTCGAAAGAGTAAGGTCAAGATTGGGATCAGGAAGGACTTCAACGCTTGGTAAACCACGGGGATAATTTATGCCTTATCTGCTTCCTATGACACCATCTGAGCGTGAGTAATATCCCAGAAAGTGAACCTTTACGCCTTTTGGCGGGGAAAACTGGAATTTTGATGATTCACGGATTTACCGGATCACCAGCATCAATAAAACCTTGGGCAACTTCGATGCATGAAAAAGGGCTAACGGTTTTCGTTCCTAGATTAGCCGGACATGGAACACATTGGAGTGATTTAAATAAAGTTACTTGGGAAGAATGGTACGAAACTGTAGAGAAAGAATTTATAGAACTCTCTAAACATTGTGACCAAGTTTTTATTGCGGGTTTTTCTGTTGGAGGCGCACTTGCACTTCGACTTTCGCAAATTCGCGGAAGTGAAATTGCAGGAACAATTCTTTTAAATGCCTCAATTTATGATGAGCGCAAAAGATTTAGATTAGTTCCGGCGCTATCGCTTTTCTTACCTTCAATAACTGGAGGCTTAGGCGATATTGCAAAACCCGAAAAGATAAGACATGGGTACGAGCGAATTCCATTACGAGGATTGAATCAGGTAAAGAAATTATGGAGTATCGTCGAGCGAGATTTATATCTTGTCGATCTGCCACTTATGGTCGCATATTCGCTAAATGATCATGTAGTTCATCCGGTTTGTAGCGAAACCATAATCGATAACGTTTATTCCAGTGATATTCGGGAAGTTGTATTTGAAAGATCGTTCCATAACGTTGCACTTGATTATGACGCAGAACTATTAAATGAAGAGACAATGGCATTTATTTTGGATGTAATGTCAGGTGAACTTAGCCGTGGTGAATCAGTATTCGAATCCGATGAGCGCGAATTGATCGATGCTGAATTCGAATCAATAGTTTCAGGGCTATCCCTAAATGAGTCCGCACCAACTACATATCTAGATGAATTAGATGCTCCTAGGTATGACCCTGAAGGTTTTACGCAACCTAATCCGAAACTTCCTGCAGCAGACCAAGTTTCAAGGCTTGCACTGTTGGGAATTGTTGGTGGTGGGGCTTACATGCTCTTTGAAATGTTTACTGGAATAGATGTGCTCGGAATGGGGCCGTGGCCCGGAGTCCTAGGTTTTATTGGTGGAATTTCAACTTACATTTGGCGTTCGGCTAGAGCTGAAGATGACTTTGGAGATGGCGTAGAACTTTAATTTCGCGCTAAATCAGCGGCGCCAACTAGGCCAGCGCCATTTCCAAGTTTTGCTAAAACTATTTCAGGAACTGGATGTTTTCCTGAGAATGGCATTTCACGTTCCATCGCACGTCTAGCGGGTGCAAGTAATAATTCACCGGCATCACCAACGCCACCGCCTATTACAACAATCGCTGGATCAAAGAGCATTGCAAGTGTTGCAATCCCTGCACCTAACCAATCTCCTGCAATTTCTAACGCTTCAATAGCCATTGGATCACCGCTCTGCGCTGCCTGCGTTATGTGATTTCCGATTAAACCGGCAACTGTTCCATCTCCTAAAGCCAGAAGTGCTTCACCAGCTTTCGGGTTTTTAGTTATCGCCTCTTTGGTTCGAATCACAAGCGCAGTTCCTGATGCATATCTTTCGAAACATCCCTTGATTCCGCATCCACACAAATTGCCATCTGGAACAACGCGCATGTGCCCAAATTCAGCACCCGTTCCATGTGCACCGCGAAGTAGCTTTCCATCAACGACTGCTGCGCCACCGATTCCAGTACCAACTGTCACCATAATTACATTTTCAGCGCCTCGACCTGCGCCATAAACTCTTTCCGCCCAAGCTGCGCTATTTGCATCATTCTCAACGATGGCATTTACCTGACAAATTTCTCGAAGCGCTTGTGAAATATTTACGCCATCCCAATCTTTAATATTTGGTGCGCCAAGCATTGTCGCACGATCTGACGAAATTAATCCGGCAGCAGAAATGCCAACTGCACTTGTGTCATGGGTTTTCTGAAGTTCAACAATCACTTTTGCGATAGTTCTATTTAGGGAATCGCCACCATCTAACGGTGTCTCTTCTCTAAAGGTTCGAAGAATTTTTCCAGATGTGTCAACAACACCGCCTAGAACCTTTGTGCCGCCGACATCTACGCCAATAGCTAATTGCGAATTTGCCAAGTTAAATTAGCCTTCGAGCTTAGATTTTAATTGGTTAAGTGCAAGATCGATTGTTGAACGTTCCGCCTTCTGGCGCATCATTGCAGGTACCGGAATTGAAAGTGCAACTGTTAATTCATACTCAACTGTGGTGGTGTCATCACCATTGTCTTCCAACTTATATGCGCCAGTCATTTCAGTTAATAAATCTGCATCATCAAGTTCGAATGTAATTAGATTGGGAGCTCCACTCCAGTCATAATCCAAAATTACGCGATCTTTCATAACTCCAGCATCGATTGAAATTTTCGCTTTGGTAGCGCGGCCAGCAGAATCTTTTTCCTGCACTTCAACGCTCTTAATTGCGGTAGACCAGGTTGGGTAGCCAGCTAAATCACTTAGTAGCGCCGCTACCTCAGTTATGGGGGCCTCAATCGTTACTGAATTCTTAGAAATATCGCTCATGGGAAAAGATTACTCATAATTTTTACCCTGCGAGGTCTACCAAAAATGCGCTTCTCGACGATAGCGTTCGCCTTATGGATCAATACACAGTCCCAGCAATCGTGCCTCCTGCCACTTCTGGCAATCTCTCTGACTTAGTAGCCGATCGCGCTGCAAATGAACCAAGCCGCATCACACTATCTCGTCCACTCGGCGATGGCTGGCAAGGTGTCACCGCAAAAGAGTTTGATGCGCAAGTTCGTGAAGTCGCTAAAGGTTTAATGGCGGCAAATATCGGCGTCGGTGATCGCATAGCAATCATGGCTAAGACTCGATATGAGTGGACCGTCTTGGATTTCGCTATTTGGTATGCCGGTGCAGTTTCAGTTCCAATTTATGAAACTTCTAGTTCTGAGCAAGTTGAATGGATTCTCTCTGATTCTGGCGCAGTCGCAATAATTGTTGAAACCCCTGCACATCGCGAAGTTGTAAATCCAGTAATCACTTCGGCTTGCAAATCTATTTGGACTATTACAGATGGCGCACTTGATGAAATCACAAAGTTGGGCAAGAACATCTCGGATGCAGATGTCGAAACACGCCGCCGCGCACCGAAACCAGAGTCCTTAGCAACACTTATCTACACATCAGGCACAACCGGAAAACCTAAGGGCGTTCAACTCACCCACCAAAATTTCTTATCTGAATGTGGAAATGTAGTTCAAGGAGCAAGTGATCTCTTTCTAAAACCTGGAGGATCAACACTCCTCTTCCTACCTGTCGCACACGTCTTTGGCCGCATGGTCGAAGTTGGCGCAATCACCGCTGGTCTTCATCTCGCACATTGCGGCGACATCACCAGACTTGCAGCCGATCTTGGGACATTTAAACCAACATTCGTTCTTGCAGTTCCAAGAATTTTTGAAAAGATATACAACGGCGCTGAAGCTAAGGCTGATGCTGCTGGTAAAGGTTCAATTTTCCGCAAGGCAGCTGATATTGCGATTCAATATAGTGAAGCCCAGGATTCTAAGAAGTTAAATATCGGGTTGATGATCAAGCATGCAATCTTCGACAAACTTGTGTATTCAAAGATTAGAGCGGGAATGGGCGGTCGAGTTGAGGCTGCAATTTCCGGTGGCGCGCCACTTGGTGTGCGACTTGGACATTTCTACCGTGGTGCCGGAATAAATATTCTTGAAGGTTACGGGTTAACCGAAACTACTGCCGGCGCTACTTTGAATCTATCAACTGCCCAAAAAGTAGGAACCGTCGGTCGACCACTTCCAGGAACAACGATAAAGATTGCGGAAGATGGCGAAGTTCTAATCAAGGGTGCAATTGTTATGAACGGCTATTGGCAGAATGACAGCGCTAATAATGAAACCTTTACAAGTGATGGCTATTTCCGAAGCGGCGACTTAGGAACAATTGATCACCAAGGATTCTTGGCAATTGTTGGACGTAAGAAGGAGCTGATTGTTACATCTGGTGGCAAAAATGTTGCGCCAGCTGTTCTCGAAGATCGAGTACGTGCACATCCACTAGTAAGCCAATGCATGGTCGTTGGTGATAACAAGCCATTCATCGCAGCCTTGGTAACAATTGACCCAGATGCAATAAAGGGATGGATAGTTGCAAACAAAAAAGATGGTGCGACTATTGCAACGCTAGCCAAGGATCCAGATTTGATTGCGGTAATTCAAACCGCTGTTGATGAAGCCAATAAGGCTGTGAGTCGGGCGGAATCAATTCGAAAATTCACCATTTTGCCATCAGACTTCACGATTGCAGGTGGGCACTTGACCGCCAAACTATCCGTTAAGCGACATGTTGTTGCTCAAGAATTTCATGAGGATATTGAAGCGCTCTTTTCGTGAGATCTGTTCGTGAATTACACGATGAACTAAGCGCAGATCTAGCTTCAATCTCTAATCAAGTCTGCGCTTCTGCAGGCACCTTAGATATCGCGCCACAATTTCGCAGTGAATTACGAGTTCTTGATGAGAAGATTTCGGAACTTTTGAGCGCTCTAAATGAAGAGATTCCAAGTTCCTCGCAAAAAGCGCAAAGCATTTTCTCAATTCGAATACGAAGTGCGATCTCGGACATAAATCAATATCTAAGTCAGATGTGCCAAATAACTAACGAAGTAGCAGAGTTGAAAACCTTGATGGACTTTCCCAAGCAATTTCTTGCCTCGACTAGCGGTAAGAGTTCCCCAATTGCGGTCTTGACCAAACGCGAGAAAGAAATTCTCGCCCTATTGCCGAAAGGGGCAACGGCAAAAGCAATGGCATCTGAGCTCTATTTAACTGAAGCCACGATTAAGACGCACCTTGCATCTATATATCGAAAATTTGAAGTTGTGAACCGAACCCAAGCAATCGCTATTGCGTTAGAGAATAAATTAATTACCTTTTAATACTTGCGCAAAACGTGAGCCCCATAAATCCCAATTCCAATTTGCAACTGCCCACCCGCGACCATTGGCGCCAAGTTCTTTAGAAAGTTTTGGGTCAGCTAATAATTTAATACAAGCTTCTGCTATCTCGCCCGTGTTTGTTCCATCTACAACCAATCCAGTCTCATTAATCGAAACTGCGTCAGGTGCTCCCCCAGAATTTCCAGCAATTACCGGAAGTCCACAAGAGCTTGCCTCTAAATAAACAATTCCTAGCCCTTCAACCTCAAGCCCAAAGAATCTAGATCTTGATGGCATTGCAAAGACATCACCTAAGCGGATGTGTGCAGGCAGATCGTTATAGGTAACGCGCCCTGACAATTTAACGCTTGAACTTAGATTCAAGTTAGCGATTAACTTTCGCAGATGTGCTTCTCGTGGACCACTTCCAACAATCAGTAATTGCGCATTCGGAATCGACTTCAATATTTCAGGCATCGCAAGAATCAATTTATCTTGACCTTTACGGTGAACCAATCGACCAACACAAATCAAAGTCGGCCCACTACTCAATTCATATTTCTTCAATAGCGCCTCTGATTTTGCACCAGGTGTGAAAAAATCAGTCGAGATACCAGGTGCTATCTGCGTTAGTTCAACTCGCTTGCCCACAGCTTTAGCGATTACAGATTTTGTAAATTCCCCTAAATAGGTCAGGACATCCGATGAATTTCCAATTCGCCGAAGTGCTAAATTGAAAAATGGAACCTTCGCCCACCAAACTTCGTGGCCATGGCTTAAACCAACAACTCGTTTTGCACCTGCTCTTCGAAGAGCTGGTGCCATTAAGCCAAGGGGCGCAGCGGCGCCAAACCAAACAGTTTCACAACCATAACTGCGCAAAACACTTTTAACTTGTCTAGTGACACGAGGAGTTGGGAGAAGTATTTTTGTTCGATCCCGACAGATAACAACGCCAAATCTTTTAACTAAATCAGCATCGAATTCGGCTGAACCATCTTGCGCGGAGGTATAAATAACAACTTCTGACCCATCTAATTTTGCGAGTAAGCCAAGTATAAATGTTTCGATTCCACCTGACCTTGGACCAAGGTCATTTGTTACAAGAAGAATCTTGCGTTTGTTAAATTCGGCGGGCGCCATAAAAACTTAGTGAGCCAAAATTTTGAGTGAATTTTGCAATTTTCACTCTTGAACCTGGACGTGGTGCATTAACCATTAATCCTTTACTTATATAGATCCCAACGTGTGAGATATATCGATTGCGGCCGAAGAAAACTAGATCCCCCGGTTTTAACTGATTTAGTGAAACCTTCTTGCCAAATCTGGCTTGGGCAGCAGCAGAATGTGGCAGCGATACTCCTGCCGTCCCAAATGCCCGCATCGTCAATCCGCTGCAATCCCAAAGCGTCGGACCGGCAGCGCCATAAACATATCGATCGCCTATTTGCTTAATTGAAAAGCGAAGCGCAATAGATCCGCGACCAGAACCTAAATTTGATTTTGCAGCCTGTGCAAGTGATTTTTTCTGATCTGCATTCTCTGCACTGTCATTTAATCGAGCAAGGCGTTCGCGTTCAGCCTTTGAAAGCGAGTTCAGAAGCTTCTGCGCCGAATCCAATTTATCTTTAACTGCTTTTTCCTGTGCGATGAATCTTGCCTGCGCACGTTTAGCCAGAACCAACTTGTCATTAACCGTTAGTGAAGTCGCGGTTAGTCGCTGCTTGGCAACGCTGTACTGCTTAAGTTGTAAAGATTGTTTTCTTGTAACAGATTCGAGTGATCCAGCTGCTGCAAGAAATAACTTAGGATCAGAAGAGAAAAGAAGTTCAAGACTCTGGCTCATTGCGCCATTTTTATATTGTTCTCTGGCGATTGCGCCAAGTGAATTCTTAAATTTTGCTACCGTCGCTGCATCTGCTGCCGCTTGACGTTGTACAGACTCAAGCTTTCGAGTGAGGGATTTATATTCAACCTTTGCCTGTTGCGCTGCCTCACCTGCGGCTGCTGCTTGTTCCTGGAGTATGCGAACCTTTGTGCGAACATCATTTAGGCTTGGCGCCGCACTGGCACTTGTGATTGGAAGAAGTGCAATAACAAGTAGAACGCTGATTATCCGCGAACCACTCTTCAATAACTTCATCGGCCAAGGGTAACCACTGGCCGTCTATCAGTTCAAATAGCTGCCAGATTCACGCTTATTTTGCATATCGAAGTGGTGGAACTAACCCCTTCTCAGACAAAACAGATATTGCACTGATTTGGTTTTTTGAGATTTCACTTGCTGGTGAGCTAGTGATATTTAGAAGAACAGTCACAACGCAATCACTACAAGAGATCTCGCGCATAGTGCAGGTTTGGCAATCAATCATCATGTCGAAAATGATAATTCCAGCCACTGACACTACGGTTTGCAAGTGGGGACAATGGGAACAATGGGAACAATGGGAACAATGGCTAACTTCGTTATGGGTGAGGATGGAAGCACCAGCTTCGGTGGCACCTCAAATGCGCTGAGTACGCCTGCGGACCGGAGTAGATTCCATGAAATTAGGTCACTGGCCTCAGCCATTTTGATTGGCGGGGCGACCGCCCGAACCGAGCCCTATCAGGTAACCCCGGTTCCCTTAGTAATAATTTCCAAGAGTGGTGAAATACCAGATCAAGTCCGCGCAAATCCTCAAGTTCATATTTGGAACCTTGATCCAATTGCCGCCTTACAAAGAGCCCAAGGCGAGTTCGGTGACAATATTTTGATTGAGGGTGGTGCAAATCTGTTAAGAGAATTTCTACTTGCGAATGCGATTGACGTACTGTATTTAACAATCAGTAAAAAATCTGGTGGCGAGAGTGTTTACGACCTTAACTCATTAACCCGCAATTTCACTATTGAATCTAGCGAAAAAAGCGGGAGCGATACCTTCTTAAAACTAATTCGTAATTAGCCAATTGAAATAAGTGAAACGCCAGATACTGCAAGGAAAATTCCTAGATACTGAATCCGGTGCAATCTTTCGTGCAGGAACTTAAAGGCCAATAGTGCA
>JAPLAY010000024.1 GCA_026393035.1 Actinomycetota bacterium | reverse complement strand
TCAACACAAGTTCTGGTGCAACTTCGAACGCTGAAATTAAAGCGCTGAGCTCACAGGGCGTAGATGTTCTTTTCTCAACGTGGTCTCGAAACGGAACAATTATTAGCGCTATCAATAGCTCTAAGAAGCCAATGAAGTTAATTGGAGTTAAGCCAGAACAATATTATTTATCAAGTAAGGCTGCGAATAAGGCCTTGATTGGTTATGTAAATCAGCGCTTTGATTTGGCAGTTAGCGATCTCTTTGCTGCGGCAGTATCTGGGCAATCAATTACAGATATTGTAGATTCGAAGAACGGCGTCTTTGGAAGAAATTACAGTCTTACTAATAACGGTGTTGAATTACGGGCTACAGCTGCAAATCAAATTTCAATAGCGGCGGTTTCAACTGCAAAAGGTGCAATTTTGGCTAAGAAAATCGCGGTACTCAAGTAGTTCTTAAATACCGACTGTGTGCCAGACCGTCTTTGTTTCCATAAAGCTAGCCATTCGCTTTGTAGATTTTGCCTCGTTAAAGGAATGAACTCGCTTTAAATTCTCGGATCCGAGTTCTTTTATCTCAACTAAATCCTTTTTACTTAACCCGGTTGCATCTACGCCATCAATCTCCATATGCGAGCCGACCCAAGTTACGAATTGATCAATGCTTCCAGTAAGAACATTCACAACACCAGCAGGGACATCGCTTGTGGCAAGGCATTCCGCAAGAGTTATTGCACATAGAGGCTGTTTTTCACTCGCAATTAAAATTGCAGTATTCCCAGTAGCAATTACGGGCGCAAGAGCCGAAACTAAATTCAAAAGTGAAGGCTTAGAGTCAGCAAAAATTGCTACTACGCCAAGACTTTCTGGAATTGAAAAGTTATAAAACGGACCTGAGACTGGATTAGTCGAACCAGATATCGAATCAATCTTGTCGCACCATCCGGCATACCAAACCCAAGTATCAATAGCGCTCTGTACTTGAATTTTTGCGGAAGCAGGAGTAGCGCCTTCTTGCGCGACTATCTCTGCGACGAATTGGTCAATTCGCCCCTGCATAATTTCAGCTACTCGATATAGAACTTGACCGCGATTAAATGCCGTTGCACTAGACCAACCATTGTGTGCATTTCGCGCGGCAACAACAGATTCGCGTAGATCTTTTCGAGAACCATTACATGGGTTAGCCAGAAACTTTCCTTTGGAATCGAGAATTTCATAGACGCGACCAGATTCACTTCGTGGGAAGTTTCCGTTGATAAATAACTTATAAGTCTTCATTACATCAATTCGCATCTTAGTTATCTCCCTTCAAGTAACCAGCAAGACCATGACGGCCACCTTCACGGCCCCATCCAGATTCTTTATATCCACCAAATGGACTTGCTGGATCAAATTTATTAAATGTATTTGCCCAGATAACTCCGGCGCGAAGTTTCTTTGCAGTCCAGAGAATTCGTGAACCTTTATCGCTCCAAATTCCGGCAGATAAGCCATATGGTGAGTTATTGGCCTTTTCAATGGCTTCGCCCGGGGTACGGAATGTTAGGACTGAGAGAACTGGTCCGAAGATTTCTTCACGTGCAATTCTGTGTGATTGTGAAACACCAGTAAATATTGTTGGGGGATACCAGAATCCACTGCTCGGTAGTACGCAATTTGGACTCCACCGCTGGGCACCTTCAATGTCTCCAGAATCTGCAAGCTCTTTAATACGAGCTAGTTGTGCAGAGCTATTGATTGCACCTAAATCAGTGTTCTTATCCATCGGATTTCCAACACGGATGAGACTGATTCGTTTCTTCAATTTTTCAAGTAGCTCATCTTCAATATTTTCTTGAACAAGTAACCGTGATCCAGCACAACAGACTTGGCCTTGATTGAAGAAGATTCCACTTACGATTCCTTCGACTGCCTCATCAATAGGGGCATCGTCATAAACAATATTTGCACCCTTGCCGCCTAATTCAAGAGTCGCGCTCTTCTTGGTTCCGGCGATTGCCTTCGCAATTGCCTTACCAACACCTGTTGATCCAGTGAATGCAACTTTATCGACACCAGGATGATTTACGAGATGCGAACCAGTAGCGCCATCTCCGGTAACAATATTTACGACTCCGGCAGGAAGACCAGCTTGTTGGCAAACTTCGGCAAATAAGAGCGCAGTAAGTGGCGTTGTCTCAGCAGGTTTTAAAACAACGGTATTTCCAGTTGCAAGAGCTGGAGCAATTTTCCAAGCAAGCATCAGCATCGGAAAATTCCAAGGAATTATTTGTGCGGCTACGCCATAAGGTTTTGGATTATCGCCTTGACCAGCATATGAAAGTTTGTCAGCCCAGCCTGCGTGATAAAAGAAATGTGCTGCGGCAAGCGGAATATCGGTATCTCTAGTTTCACGGATTGGTTTTCCATTATCAAGCGTTTCAAGTACCGCAAACTCACGTGATCGTTCTTGGAGAATTCGTGCAATTCTAAAGAGATATTTTCCGCGTTCTGCACCTGGCATCTTCGACCAGGTTTTTGTAAAAGCGTTGCGGGCAGCAGTTACGGCTAGGTTTACATCAGCAAGTTCGGCATATGCGATTTTGGCTAAAACCTCTTCATTAGCTGGATTAATTGTTGTGAAAGTCTTGCCTGCTTTAGGTGCAACAAACTTTCCATTAATGAATAAGCCATATTGGGATTTAATATCAACTAGCGCAGCAGATTCTGGAGCTGGGGCATATTCAAAAGTATTCATATCGAAATCGCTCTCTTTAATCTAACGTCACGTAATTAGGGCTAGCGTAATGCCCATCGCGCATCTTCATACGCTGCATGAGCAAGTCATTCAACAACGCACTGGCACCGATCCGAAATAGCGACGGATCGAGCCATTCTGGCCCCGCAACTTCATTTACCAGAACTAATTGTTTGATTGCATCTTTTGTGGTCCGAATTCCGCCCGCAGGTTTTACGCCGATTTTAGTTCCAGTCATTTTGTAGAAATCTCTTACCGCTTCAAGCATTACATAAACCACGGGAGCGGTTGCAGCCGGTGCAACTTTGCCAGTACTAGTTTTTATGAAGTCGGCACCAGCGAGCATTGCTAGATAAGAAGCTCTGCGCACGTTATCTAATGTTACAAGTTCACCAGTTTCAAGAATAACTTTCAAATGTGCGTTATCGCCACACAGCCCTTTAATAATTTCAATCTGTTCAAAGACCAAACCAAGTTTCCCAGAGAGAAATGCACCACGATCGATGACCATATCAATCTCACTGGCGCCATTTGCGATTGCATCTTTAGTGTCTTGAATTTTAACTTCAATACTTGCGCGACCAGATGGGAATGCTGTTGCAACCGCAGCGACCGGAATATCTTTTCCGCCACCAGCATCAAGTGCAGTTCTAGCAATTTTTACCATGTCGTTATAGACACAAATGGCACCAACGGATGGCACCGTTAAATCTGTTGGATCAGGATAGACACCTTTTGCACAGAGCGCTCTAACTTTCTCTGGAGTATCAGCGCCTTCAAGTGTTGTTAAGTCAACCATTCGAATCGCAAGATCTATCGCCCAATTTTTACTTGAAGTTTTAATGCTCCTTGTCGCAAGCGCTTCAACGCGTGAAGTAGCACCGACTTGATCAACCGGCGAGAGGGTACTTAGAAATCTCTTGAGAGATGCTTCGCTCTTATCTGCGAGTAGCGTTGAATTCACGCCACAAATCTAGCACTTGAGAATTAATCTTCAATCAAACATAAGGTCGCACCGCTGGCAACAGTTTGCCCAACATTTACATGCATCTTCGCAATTGTTCCCGCTTTATGCGCGATTAATGGCTGCTCCATTTTCATGGCCTCTAGTACAACTATTAGATCGCCAACTTCAACTCGGTCGCCATTAGATTTAAGAATCTTCACAACGGTTCCTTGCATTGGGCTTTCAAGTGAGTCACCAGCAAGAGCGGTAATTGCATTGCTCTTAACTCGGTGGCGCTTTTGAATTGGCTCTGGAGTGTGAAGAAGGACTTCGAATCGGTGGCCATCAACTTCGGCAATTATCTTCTGAGATGCAGCTTTTGAATCTGCGATTCCTTGCTTAAATGAGAATGGTGGAATTTCATTCTTAAATTCATTCTCAATATAGCTTGTATAAACCTTGAAATCTTTAATGAAGTTTGGATCTTCAACAATTGCGCGATGGAAAGGCAATGCAGTTGCGAGCCCACCAATATCAAATTCTTTTAGCGCTCTACGTGCCCGCTCAATTGCCTCTTCACGAGTTGCAGCGGTAATAATTAATTTCGCAAGGAGGGAATCGAAGTGTGAACCAATAGTGTGGCCATGGTCGAAGCCAGCATCAATGCGAACACCGGGACCAGATGGAACTTCCCACTTTGTAATTGTTCCAAGTGAAGGAAGAAATCCTTTACCTGGATCTTCGCCATTTATTCTAAATTCAATACTGTGTCCTCGAATTATTGGATCAACCGGGTTAATGCTCTGACCATCTGCAATTCGAAATTGTTCGCGGACTAGATCAAGGCCAGTAACCTCTTCGCTAACTGGGTGCTCGACCTGAAGGCGAGTATTAACTTCTAAGAATGAGATAGTTCCATCTGCGCCAATTAGAAATTCGCAGGTACCGGCTCCGATATAGCCAGCCTTCTTCATAATTGCTTTACTTGATGTGTAAAGCTGATCAATTTGTGCTTGGCTCAAAAATGGTGCGGGAGCCTCTTCAACTAACTTCTGGTGGCGACGTTGCAGCGAGCAATCACGTGTGCTGACAACGATTGCATTTCCCTTTGCATCAATCAAAACCTGAGTTTCAACATGTCGTGGCTTATCCAAATAACGTTCAACAAAACATTCACCGCGACCAAAGCCAGTAATGGCTTCGCGAACTGCTGATGCGAAAAGTTCTGGAATCTCTTCAATGGTGTGAGCAACCTTTAAGCCACGTCCACCGCCACCGTGTGCCGCTTTGATTGCGACTGGTAGTCCATGTTTCTTAGCAAATTCAACGATTTCTTCTGGGGTATCAACAGGATCAATAGTTCCGGCAACTAGCGGTGCACCAACTTCAGCTGCAATTTTGCGAGCAGAAACTTTATCGCCAAGCAATCTAATTGCACTTGGTGGTGGCCCAATCCAAATTAAGCCAGCTGCAATAACTTTGTCGGCAAAATCTGCATTCTCTGAAAGAAATCCATAACCAGGATGAACTGCGTCAGCGCCAGACTTCTTTGCAATTTCAATTATTTTTTTCTGATCTAAATAAGTATCTGCAGCAGATAAACCATTTAAGGCATAAGCCTCATCTGCTGTGGCTACGTGCAGCGAAGTACGGTCTTCATCAGAGTAAATTGCAATGGATTTGATTCCATGGTCTCTTGCTGCGCGCGCAACGCGAACTGCAATCTCGCCACGGTTGGCAATCAGAACGGCTTTCATGCGTTAACCGCCGCTCTCGAAATTGAATTCCAAGTAAGTCCCAAAGAATTTACCGCTCTGCGAAGAAGTGGAAGCGAGAGACCGATAATTCCCGAAGGATCGCCTTCAATTCTTGAGATGAATGGTGCGCTTAGCCCATCCAAAGTAAATCCACCCGCAACATTTAGCGGTTCACCTGATGCAACATAGCCAGCAATTTCACCATCAGTCATATCGGCAAAGAAAACTTTTGAGGTTGATACATCGCTAATTTCAATACCAGCTTTGGTATCGATAATGCAGTGTCCAGTATGAAGATAGCCAAAGTTCCCACGAAGCTCTTTGCACCTTGCAGTTGCTAGCTCAGGTGTTAGCGGTTTACCGAAAGATTTTCCATTAAATTCAAATGTTGAGTCGCAGCCAATTACTAAATGTTCATTACCAACTAATTTTGCAACGGTGTGGGCCTTTAGGATTGCCAGCGCAATGACCATCTCTTTTGGTGCAAGTGAAGTCAACTTTGGATCTTCTTCATCAACGCCACTAACAATTACTTCAGCGCTAATTCCGCTAGTTTCAAGTAAGCGTTTTCTGGAAGGTGATGCTGAGGCTAAAACTACGTTACGCAATTCTGACATTAGAAAGTTTGACCCCACTTACGTGGCAGCGGTTGGCGAATTTGTGATTTACGCCAGAGGCTTGCTCTCTCAATCTTCTTAACTACCGGAGTTGGAAGCGCTTTCTCTAAAGCCGCTAACTCTTTGGCAGTTGGAGCTCCATTAAGAATTGTGAATTTGGTATTCATTACAGCGGAATATTTCCATGCTTGCGAGGAGGAAGGGCAACTCGCTTATTGCGCAGCGCATTAAGCGCCTTCACAATTTGATGACGAGTTTCTTGAGGTTCAATAACTGCATCGATAAATCCGCGATCTGCTGCGATGTAAGGGTTTAGCAAGGTCTCTTCATAATTATCAATTAGCTCTTTACGAGTCTTATCAACGTCCTTTGCATCAGAAATCTCTTTGCGGTGCAGAATATTTACCGCACCTTGCGCGCCCATTACGGCAATCTGCGCTGTTGGCCAGGCAAGATTCACATCTGCACCTAAGTGCTTTGATCCCATAACAATATAAGCGCCGCCATATGCCTTGCGAGTAATTACTGTAATAAGTGGAACTGTGGCCTCGCCATATGCGTAAAGCAATTTAGCGCCGCGACGAATAATTCCGTTCCACTCTTGTTCGGTGCCAGGTAGAAATCCTGGAACGTCTACGAGCGTTATAACTGGAATACCAAATGCATCACATGTTCGCACAAAGCGTGCCGCCTTCTCGCTCGCTGCAATATCAAGTGTTCCAGCTAGCGCTTGTGGCTGGTTCGCAATAATTCCGACAGAACGTCCTTCGATGCGACCAAAACCAACAAGGATATTTGGTGCATAAAGCGTGTGAACTTCAAGAAAATCTGCTTCATCCAAAATAGCTTCAACTAAAACCTTCATGTCGTATGGCTTGTTTGGGTTATCTGGAATTAAAGAATCAAGGGCGCGATCTGATGGTGCAACATCGCTGCTCTCAGTTGCGGGCAAAACTGGAGGCTCGTCCATGTTATTGCTTGGTAAGTAGGAGAGAAGCGCCTTTACATAATCGATAGCATCATCTTCGCTATCTGCAAGGTAATGTGAATTTCCAGTTTTAGTGTTGTGCGTACGCGCACCACCCAGTTCTTCCATACCTACTTCTTCACCAGTAACCGTCTTGATTACATCAGGTCCAGTAATAAACATCTGGGAAGTTTCATTAACCATAATTACAAAGTCGGTAATTGCAGGTGAGTAAACGGCGCCACCAGCAGTTGGTCCCATGATCAAAGAGATCTGTGGAATTACACCTGAAGCTCTAACATTTCGCTTAAAGATTTCACCATATTGGCTAAGTGATGCAACGCCTTCTTGAATTCGGGCGCCACCAGAATCATTAATTCCGACGATAGGAATTCCACTCTTAAGTGCGAACTCCATAACTTTTACAATCTTTTCGCCAACAACTTCGCCCAAACTTCCGCCGAAGGTGAGGAAATCTTGCGAATAAATTGCGATTGGTCGGCCATCTACGGTTGCATGTCCAGTTACGACACCATCACCATAAATACGATTCTTATCCATTCCAAAATTACTTGAGCGATGTCTTGAGAATGCATCCATCTCTACAAATGAGCCTGGATCAACTAGGCGGGCAATACGTTCGCGCGCAGTTAGTTTCCCTTGGGCATGGCGCTTCTCGATTGCCTCTGGCGTTCCGTTCGTTTCGGCTTGCAAACGACGTCTGCGGAGATCAGCAATCTTTCCGGCTGTTGTACGAATATCATCAGTCACGGTCGTAGGTTACTAGTTCCGGCAGAATATTCCTACAAACATTTCGTATTAGAGATGAAAAGAGTCTTACATGCAGCCAGAGTTATTGAGTGCGAATGCAATTACAAGCGCACTAGCTAACGGCTACTGGCGAGTATCAGTTTTAGATGAGATTGATTCAACACAAAATTATTTACGCACCAGTAATCCAAAATCTGGCGATTTAATTACTGCCGAGTATCAAAGTGCCGGCAAAGGCCGACTTGATAGAAGTTTTGTTGCAGCAAAATCAACTGCTCTACTTTTTTCAATTTACTTAGAACCAAAGATAAGCGAAGTAAATTTTGGATATATAACGCTTCTAGCTGGTTCAACTGTCACAAAAGTCTTAAATGAAATAACTAATTCAAATAAATTTAAATGTAAATGGCCGAATGATGTTTTAATAAATGGCCGCAAAGTTGCAGGAATTTTGGCGGAACGAAGCGGCAATGGCGTAATTATTGGAATTGGAATTAATGTTTCAACTTCAAAGCAAGATTTGCCAGTAGAAACCGCAACCTCAATTTATTTGGAGACCGATCAATTCTTGAATCGGAATAAGCTATTAGTTTCAATCCTGCAGGAGCTAACTTCGCAATTAGCAGCTTGGGAGAGTGGAACTGATTTAACTCCTAGTTATCGCGCGCTGAGTGCGACCCTTGGCCAAGCCGTTCGAGTAGAACTACCAGGAGGAATTAGCCATGAGGCGAAAGCGCTAGATATAGATGAGTTCGGCGCTCTTCACTTAGATGATGGAACGGTAATCACAGTTGGAGATGTCATTCACTTGGAGACTAAACTTTCCGAGTGAGCTTTCCAAAAGTCGGCGTAATCGGAGCCGGCCAACTTGCCCGAATGATGGCAGTTCCAGCGAATGATCTCGGAATTGATTTCAAAGTCTTTGCCGCAATTCCTAATGATTCTGCAGCACAGGTTGCTAACTTTGTTTTGGGCGACTACACAAACATAAATCAAGTTTTAGAATTTGCTAAAGATTGTGACGTTTTAACCTTTGAGCACGAACTCGTTCCACAGGGTGTTATTAAGGCTGTTGAAGCTGCTGGCATCAAGGTTTATCCGCGATCAGAATCTTTTGCTTACTCGCAGGATAAATTAGAGATGCGCAAGAAAATAAGTGAACTGGAATTACCAAATCCTAAGTGGCAGAAATATAAAGGCGGAATAAGTGAAATCAACTTCCCGCTTATTGCCAAGCTGCCATCCGGAGGATACGACGGGCGTGGGGTATTTGTAATTTCTTCAGAGGCTGAGTTACAGGATTTGCAGAAGAAAACTGGAACGCTTTTACTTGAAGAGAAATTGGACTTTGATTTTGAAATTTCAGTTATGGTTGCAAGATCACCACATAACCAAGCAGCAACTTGGCCAGCAACGCTAACGATTCAGAGTAATGGAATCTGCACATCAACCATCACACCTGTACCTGAAATGTCAGATCTGTTAGCGGAAAAAGTTCAAGCTGCTGCGTTAAAGATTGCGTCGGGTATTTCACTTGTCGGAGTAATGGCAGTAGAAATGTTTATTGTTGGCGAAGATTTTTACATAAATGAGTTAGCACTTCGCCCACATAATTCTGGTCACTGGAGTATCGAAGGTTCACACACCAGCCAGTTCGAACAACATCTCCGCGCAATTCTAGATTTGCCACTCGGTAGTACTGCGATGCGGGATGACTTTGTAGTCATGGGAAATATCTTGGGCGGGGATAAGAGCGATATGTATCGGCCATATCTGCACTTGATGGCTAGAACTCCTGGGCTTAAATTCCACCAATACGGCAAGGAAGTTAAACCTGGTCGCAAGATTGGCCACGTAACAATGTGTGGAAAAAACCTTCTACAATTACAACAAGAAATTGCCCATGCCACCGACTACATGAACGGAGTAATTGATGAGTGATGTAGCGATAATCATGGGATCAGATTCTGATTGGCCGGTAATGGAAGATGCGGCAAAAGTTTTAGATTCACTAGGAATTACTTATTCTGCGGATGTTGTTTCAGCTCACCGCATGCCACTTGAAATGGTTGAGTTTGCACAGAGCGCTAAAGCAAAGGGTTACAAAGTAATTATTGCGGGCGCTGGTGGTGCGGCACATTTACCAGGAATGGTTGCTTCGCTTACAACGCTTCCAGTAATTGGAGTACCAGTACCACTTAAGAATTTAGATGGAATGGATTCGCTGCTATCGATAGTTCAGATGCCTGCGGGAATTCCAGTAGCAACAGTTGGTGTTGGCAACGCAAAGAATGCAGCACTTCTCGCTGCAAGAATCCTTGGTATTAGCGATGAAGATGTTTCAAAGAAAGTAAGCACAGAACTTGCAAAGATAAATACTGAGGCGAAAGAAAAAGGCGCAAATCTAACAACCAAGCGCAATCAAAAAACTGGCTTCTAGCTGCGACCTAGCGCTCTAAATTTCCAACCTGCAGCAATCCAGGCTTCACGATCAAGTGCGTTACGGCCATCGATAATTATTGGTGATGCAACCAGGGCTTTAACTTTTACTGGATCAAGTTCACGATATTGCTTCCACTCAGTTAAATGCAGAACTAAATCTGCGCCTTTCAAAGCTACTTCAACATCCTCGGCAAAGCCAAGTGCAGGGAATCTCTTCTTGGCAGGAGCAATAGCTTTGGGATCGTGAATTGTTACCTGGGCGCCAGCGGCAGCAATTTGTACTGCAATATCTAAAGCCGGGGAGTCGCGAACATCATCACTATCTGGTTTAAATGCGGCACCAAGCACTGTAATTTTCTTGCCAGTTAAGTTATCTGATAAATCTTTACGGACAAGTTCAATAACTCGTTGCCGGGCACGTAAATTAATTGAATCAATTTCGCGTAAGAATTCCAGTGCTTGATCAGCACCAAGTTCACCGGCTCTTGCCATGAATGCGCGAATGTCTTTAGGAAGACAGCCGCCACCAAATCCAATTCCAGCTTGAAGGAATCTGCTTCCAATTCTTGGGTCGTATCCAATTGCCTTTGCCAAAACCGTGACATCGCCGCCAGCAGCTTCGCAAACTTCAGCCATTGCATTGATAAAAGAAATCTTGGTAGCAAGAAAGGAATTTGCAGCAACTTTTACCAACTCAGAAGTCGGAAGATCAGCTCGAACCCAAGGGGTATTTTCAGATAAATTCTTTGCATAAATCGCTTTCAACTTATTCTCTGCTTCATCGGTTGTAACACCAACAACTAAACGATTTGGGTGCAGCGTGTCTTCGACTGCAAAGCCCTCGCGTAAGAACTCAGGATTCCAAGCAAGATCTACCTTTGGATTTATTGTAAGTAATTTGCTACGAAGTCTTGCCGCGGTTCCTACCGGCACCGTTGATTTTCCAACTACGAGTGAACCTGGCTTACAAATTGGCGCAATTGCATCTAATGCGGCATCAACATATTTCATATCTGCGGCTAATGAATTCTCGCTCTGTGGGGTACCAACACAGATGAAATGAACATCTGCCTCTTTAATTGCTTGAAAGTCAGTACTAAAAGTTAGGCGACCAGATGCAATTTCTTGTTGCAGAAGTTCTTCTAGCCCTGGTTCGTAAAATGGAACTTTGCCCCGACTTAGTAGTTCAATTTTGGTGGCATCGATATCAACGCCGATTACATCAAATCCCATAGCCGACATACATGCCGCATGGGTGGCACCAAGATATCCAGTACCAATTACGGAAACTCTAAGCTTCATTTGCCCGATACTAGTGCGAGGTAACGCTACCGTTGGAGATATGAATCAGGTTTCTGGCGGATTGAGGGGTATTTCCGTCGTTCTGCCTATCCTCAACGAGGAACGCCACCTGGAAGAAAGCATCGGCGCAATCTTGGCCCAGCAATATGCAGGTGAGTTCGAAGTAATCCTCGCACTTGGACCATCCACTGATCGCACAAATGAAATTGCAGCAAAACTAGCCGCTAAAGATGCACGAGTTGTTTTAGTCGAAAATCCAACCGGCCGAACTGCAAATGGATTAAATGCGGCGATTGCTAAATCTAAATTTCCAGTGATAGCGCGCATTGATGGACATGCAGAAATTTCTCCAACTTATTTAGCACAAGCAGTTGCGGTCCTCGAAAAAACTGGAGCAGTAAATGTTGGTGGCATCATGGCTGCAGAAGGCAAAACAAAATTCGAAAGCGCGGTTGCAACTGCAATGCGCTCGCCACTTGGTGTTGGCTCTGCTTCATTCCACGTAGGTGGAAGCGCTGGACCAGCCGATACGGTTTATCTTGGTACATTTCTAAAATCTGCGCTGCAAGCAGTTGGTGGATATGACGAGCGATTTACTCGCGCCCAGGATTGGGAGTTAAATTTTAGACTTCGAAAAAACGGTGGAACTATCTGGTTCGACCCATCGCTAGTTGTTAAATATCGTCCGCGATCAACTTTAAAGGCGCTTGCTAAACAATATTTTCAATACGGAACTTGGCGTCGCGCCGTTTCTAGAAGCCACAGCGGAAGTGTGAATTTGAGATACCTCGCGCCACCAACCGCGCTAACAATTAACACCCTCTCATTCATTCTTGGAATTACTTATTCTCCAATTTTTCTCGCACCACTTGCTATTTATTTAGGTTCACTAATTCTTGGAGCTATTTGGATTGGTAAAAGCGTTGCGGAAAAAGCAATTTTGCCAGTAGTTCTATTTACGATGCATATGGTCTGGGGCGCTGGATATCTCTCATCACCAAAAGGGCTTATGGCAGAGGAAGAATGAAAAAGTTTTTTGCACTTCTAGCTATTTCTACCTTCCTTTTAACTTCAGAAGCTCAGGCCGAAGTTCCGAAATCATTTACCTTTGTCGGAGCTGGATACGGTCATGGCGTAGGTCTAAGTCAATATGGTGCAAAAGGCCAAGCACTTGAAGGTAAAACTGCAACCGAAATCGTTAATTATTACTTTCCTGATGCCCAAGTAGCTCCAGTAGTAGACACTGCAACTGTTAGCGTGAATGTTGCGCATCAAGTAACTTCCTTAAAAATCGAACTACCAGTGCCTGATTTTGCAACAATCACCAACGAGGTTTTGGTTTCAACACCGCTAGCTGCCGGCACACCGCTGAACTTTGCAATCGTGGATAAATTAATAACTGGACCAAGTGGAAGTGCAAAAGTTCTGGTTATTAAATGGAGCGATCCGAATTCAGTCTTAACGCTTACATCTGGAACCCAATCCATAAAGCTGAACCACGGTTATATTCAATTGCGGGCAGTAAAAGCCACTGGAATTGGTTATCGAATTGAAGCTACTAATTTACTTAGATTGCATGATGAATATTTATATGGGATAGCTGAGGTACCTTCATCATGGCCAAGTGCCGCTCTTGAAAGCCAGGTAATTGCTTCGCGAACCTACGCAATGATGCGAATGAATTCGCTTAAGAAGGCTTGCGACTGCCATGTTTATAACTCTAAATACGATCAAGCATTCGTTGGATATTTAAAAGAGGGTCAAGTTAAATATGGTCAATTCTGGAAAGCTGCAGTTGATGCAACAGCAGTTGATAGCGAACACGGACTTGCCGTAACGATTGATGGCGCACCTATTAGCGTTTTCTTCTCATCTTCAACTGGGGGTATGACGCAACGCGCGATTGATGTATGGGGAACTGATATTCCGCACTTAGTAAATGTGCCGGATCCATGGAGCATCGACCCCACAATAAATAAGAATTATGCAAGTTGGACTAAGAAGGTTTCACAGAAGGTCATGGCAAAAGCCTTTGGGCTTTCAGATGTTGCGCGCTATGAAATAGCTTCGAGAAGCGCAACTAACAGCGTATTAACCATCACTGGCTTTTCTACTGCTGGGCAAACAAAGACAATTCCAGTTGGGATATTTAAAACGGCAGTTAAATTGCCATCATCTTGGTTTGATTTATTAAATTAATTTGCGTGCAGTACTGAGTTCAAGCCACCCCAGCTACCGGTTTTTGGAAGTGCTTCTAGCGCACCAGTCTTTGAATTTCTGCGGAAAAGTAAATTGTTTGCACCTGAAAGCTCGCTCGCTTTAACAACTGCGCCATCTGGCAAAGTTATCTTTGAACCTGAAGTTATATATGTTCCCGATTCAACAACACAATCATTGCCAAGCGAGATTCCAAGCCCAGCATTTGCACCGAGTAAGCAGCGTTCACCAATTGAAATTACCTGCTTGCCACCACCACTAAGCGTTCCCATGATGGATGCACCACCACCGATATCACTTCCATCTCCAACAACAACGCCTGCGCTAATTCGCCCTTCAACCATTGATTTGCCGAGAGTGCCGGCATTGAAGTTAACAAAACCTTCATGCATAACGGTTGTGCCACTTGCAAGGTGTGCACCGAGACGTACTCGATCTGCATCCGCAATTCGCACGCCCTCTGGAACTACGTAATCAACCATTCTTGGGAATTTATCAACCGCAAAAACTGTCAGCGTTCCAAACTTTGCGCGCAGCGCTGGACCAACAGAACTAAAAGTTGAAACTGAACAAGGCCCGGCAGATGTCCAAACAACGTTATTTAATATTCCAAAAATTCCATCTAGCGATTGCCCGTGCGGTTTAACGATGCGGTGTGAAAGTAAGTGCAGGCGCAGAAAAGCATCGGCAACATCTTTGGGGGCAGAATCAAGATCAATTTCAATTGCTACCTTTGATTTTATTACGCCACGAATTGGATCCGTACCGATGAACGCAGATAAATCTGGACCATTATTTTCGGCAAGCTTGCCAAGACCAATCGAGTCATACCAAACATCTAGAACTTCACCATTGGCCACGGTGCTAGCTATTCCAAATCCAAAGGCACTTCTCATGAGATAACGCTACCAAAAGCAATTCACTACTAGACTTCTTTTATTATGCGAATAGCCGTTTATTGCTCAGCTTCACCAAGTATCGACCAAAAATATATCGATCTAGCCTTCGACATTGGCGTTGCCATTGCCACAAGTGGCGCCGATTTAGTTTGGGGCGGTGGCCAGATTTCAATGATGGGTGCGGCAGCAAAGGGTGCGCGCGAACGTGGTGCAAAAACTTTCGGTGTAATTCCAGAGAAACTTGTAACTGTCGAATTTGAAGACCCAGATGCGACTGAAATGTTTATCACTTCAAATATGAGAACTCGCAAAGCAAAAATTGAAGAAATCTCAGATGCTTTTATTATGTTGCCAGGTGGGATTGGAACCCTCGAAGAGTTCTTTGAAATATGGGTTGGCCGTAAACTGGGATATCACGCTAAGCCAGTTGTTGTATGCGATCCCTTCGGAACATTTGCACAACTCAAAAGCTCACTAGATTTCTTAAGCAATGAAGAATTTATCGGTACGACTTCTAATGAATTAGTGGCCTGGTGCCCAGATATTCCAAGCGCAATCCGTGCATGCACGCTTTAGAAGTAATTAAAGAACTTAAAAAGTCTAAATAAGACAGGTAACCTTTACCCATGGGCGGACTCTCTGAACTTCTGGCAAGCTTGCCGGAGGAAGAGCGCTTTATTCTCACAATGCATTACATCCGATCAATGTCAGCAAAAGAGATTTCAGAGACCTTAGGGGTCCCCGAACGCGCAGTTCAAAGCGTTATCACGAGTGGCAAATCTCGTCTACTTTCCGCGTTAAATCCTGGCCAATAGGCCGACTTTTTCAATTTCCATTCAAAGCAGTATTTACGAGATACTTAGCCACTGCATTTTCGGATGCCGTACAGATTTCAAAAATTTTGTTCCCCGCTTGAATTATGAAGGAGTAAAAACATGGCAGCCATGAAACCTCGTACTGGTGATGGACCCATGGAAGTTACCAAGGAAGCCCGCAGCTTTGTAATGCGGATTCCACTAGAAGGTGGCGGACGTCTTGTAGTTGAACTCAATGTTGAAGAAGCAACAAATCTTGGCAATGCCCTACAGGCAGCGGTTTCTCTCGTTAAGAAGTAATTCCTTCTTGCGTTTGATGGATTAACCAACGACCGTGGCGCTAGCTCCAAAAATTGATTGTTTATTACAATCTGAAATTGAACTCTCAAATTATGATGCAATTGCTATTTCATTTGCAAAAGGCGAGATCGAACTTGAAATTGAAAACCCAAAATTTGTAAAAGCGGTTGAGAAATATTTCGGATTGAACCTAACCGAGTTACTTAAAAAATGGCCGGAAGCAACTGGTAAAGCTGGCGAACTCTTAGAAGTTCCGGCAGATGCTGAAGGTACTAAATTAAGCAGAATCTATTTCGTTGGAGTTGGAACAGCCACACCAGAAGAGTTACGTAAAGCGGGCGTTGCACTTTCACGTAAGGTTAAGAATTCTGGAGCCAAAGTTTTGAACGCTATTGTCACTACAAAAGAAGGTGCACGTAGCCATCTAGTCGCACTTGTGCTTGCAGGTTATTCCTGGGGGTTAAAGAGCGCACCAGCAAAAGAGTTGAAGGCTGCTAGCTTTGATTTAGTTGGTAATTTTGCGAAAGAACTCGCAAGTGCGCAGATATTCGCAACCGGAGTCTGGCGAGCTCGCGATTTAATTCACACCCCTTCAAATATTAAAAATCCGCAATGGATCGCGAACCAAGCTAAATCACTAGTTGCGAAAGTTAAATCTCCAGCCTTGAAGCTAGAGATTAAGAGTGGTGCTGCACTTACGAAATTCGGTGGCCTCTTAGCGGTTGGAAACTCATCACCTAAACCTGGCCCACGGCTTATCCAAATTTCCTACGCCCCAAAGGGTTCTAAGAATTGGCCACATGTAGTTTTAGTTGGCAAGGGAATCACTTTTGATACTGGTGGAGTTTCACTGAAGCGACCTTATGACACGATGGTTGGAATGAAGAGCGATATGTCAGGTGCGGCAGCAGTTCTCGCAACCGTTGTTGCAATTGCCGAAATGGGTTCAAGTGCACCAAAAGTTAGAATTACCGGATTATTGATGTGTGCCGAAAATGCACTCTCTTCAACTTCCCAACGACCTTCAGATGTAATCACGCATTTTGGTGGAACTACAGTTGAAGTTATTAATACTGATGCCGAAGGCCGCTTAGTTCTTGCTGATGGTCTGGCCTATGCAGATGCGAAATTGAACCCAGATTACTTAGTAGATATTGCAACGTTAACTGGATCGGCCACGTTAGGACTTGGTCGGCAATATGCCGCGATGTATACGCGCGATCTTTCGTTGGCACAAAGTTTTTATGATGCTGGACAGAGTTGCGGTGAACGGGTTTGGCATATGCCACTAATCGATGATTACAAGATTGCACTTGCTAGTGAAGTTGCAGATTTCAATCACACTGCAGAGAAACCAGATTTCAATGGCGGTTCGATAACCGCAGCTCTCTTCCTGGAACATTTTGCAGGGAAGAGAACTTGGGTTCACTTAGATATCGCGGGCCCAGCAAGATCCGAGAGTGATTCCGGAGAAAATCCAAAAGGTGGCACAGGTTTCGGTGTCAGATTGCTGACAGAGTGGTTGACTTCGCTATGACCACAATTAACCGCGGAGATATGTCTGCCTTCTCCGAAAATTTTCCACACGAAGATTTCTTTATGCAACAAGCGCGGAAGAATGGCGCAGAGATAAGTGCACCTGATCCAACAATGGGAATCGGTGGCTTAATTAATTTTTTAGTCGGTTTAATCGGCGCAAAATCAATTGTTGAAATTGGAACTGGTTCAGGCGTAAGCGGACTTTGGGCATTTAACGGTGCCCCAAAGGATGCAACTCTTACCTCAATAGATTCAGAGCGCGAACATTCCGCTAGCGCGAAAGAGATATTCGAAGAGGCTGGAATTTCGCCGCAGAGATTCAGGTTAATTACTGGAAATATTATAGAAGTTGTTGGAAAGTTGGCTGATTCAAATTATGACTTAATGATTGTGAGGTCTCCAAAGGATATGGTTGATGTAGTCCAAGAGAGCTTTAGATTATTAAAAGATGGTGGCGTCCTACTTATTGATAACGCTTTAGATGGTGGAAAGGTTGTAGATCCAACGCAACGAGATTTCGAAACTATCGCACGCAGAGATTCAATCAAGGCGATAAAAGAAGATTCCAGATGGAGTTCAACACTTCTTCCAATTGGCGGCGGCGCGCTAGTTGCACGTAAAATTTAAGCATGACGCCTTCCCAAAATAATCCAGATACCCCGTGGTGGGTCTCCAACTATCCTGCTGTCACAACTGCAGAAGTAAAAAAAACTAACACTCGAACCGTTGGATTTGGAATTGCTATTGCAATGGCTCTTATTGCAGGAGTAGTCGGAAGTATTGTTGGGAGAACTTCGGCAAACTTAGATTCCAAAACTAATTTAGTTACAACCAAGAGCGTTATTGAACGCAAACCTGATTCAGTTGCTGGAATTGCGGCACGAGTCTCGCCATCAGTTGTATCAATCGAAGTTCGCAATGGAAATAGCGGTGGCACTGGATCTGGATTCTTCTTAGATAGCTCTGGCCATATTTTGACTAATAATCATGTGATTTCGGCTGCTGCCACAAATGGCGCAGATATAACTGTGAAATTAGCAAATGGTAAGAATTATGGCGCAAAGTTAATTGGCCGCGATGTCGCCTACGATTTAGCAGTTATTAAGATTGCAGTAACAGATGCTCCTGCGTTACAACTTGGAAATAGTGATGAAATACAAGTTGGTGACGGCGTGATTGCTATCGGTTCGCCACTTGGTCTAACTGGAACGGTGACTACGGGAATTATTAGTGCCAAGAATCGCCCCGTAACTTCTGGTGGCGGAACAAGTGAAAGTTCATTTATAAATGCGCTACAAACAGATGCAGCTATTAATCCAGGAAACTCTGGGGGGCCATTAGTTGATCTAACTGGCGCAGTTATTGGAATTAATTCTGCGATCGCAACTACTGGTTCAAGTTTCGGCGGTCAAAGCGGTTCGATTGGATTAGGTTTTGCAATTCCAATTAACCAAGCTAAGAAGACAGCTGATCAGTTAATTAAATTTGGAAGTTCTACCTATCCAATTATGGGAGTCTCACTCGATACTCGCTTTGCAGGAACTGGAGCAAAAATTCCAAACACTCCAGGTTCAGTTTCACCTGACGGTCCTGCTGATCGCGCCGGCATTGCTCCAGGCGATGTAATTGTTGAAATTGATGGCAAGTCGATTGCTTCTGCTGACGAAGCCATTGTGAGTGTTCGTTCGCACAGCGTTGGCGATGTAGTTAAAGTTAAATATCAACGTGGAAATATAACTAAAGAGGTAACGCTAAAACTCGTTGCGGCAAAGTAACCACAGTAGATATAGGATTTGAAAATGTTCGGAATCGGTGGTGGCGAATTTGTAGCCTTGATTCTCCTTGCCTTGCTACTAATTGGCCCAGATAAGTTGCCACAATTTTCAGTCGACTCTGCAAGATTCATCCGTAAGGTCCGAGACCTTGCCCAAGGTGCAACTAAAGATTTACGTGAAAATCTTGGACCTGGTTATGAAGATCTAAAGGTTACAGATTTACATCCTAAAAAATTCCTAACCAAGCACATCAATAAAGTACTCGCAGAACCTGCCGCTGAGATTGCAGAGCTAAAGAAATCAGCAAAAATAGATCCGGATTTACTATGAGCGCCGAAGTAATAGCAAAAATACATACTGCGCTTGCCGGAGTTTCAGATCCAGAACTCCATCGCCCATTGCCCGAACTTGGAATGGTGCAGAGCGTTGAATTTGCTGGGGGAGTTGCATCAATAACAATTTTGCTAACAATTTCTGGTTGCCCAATGCGCGATCGCTTGCAGAAGGATATTTCAGATTCTCTCGAACCAATAACTGAAGTTAACTCGCTAGATTTAACCTTCGGTGTAATGAATGAAGAGCAACGCAATGCGGTTAAGAAGTTATTGCATGGCGGTAAAGAAAAATTCATTCCTTTTGCTCAACCAGATTCACTAACCCGCGTTATTGGTATCGCTTCTGGAAAAGGTGGCGTCGGAAAGTCTTCAGTTACGGTAAACCTTGCAGTAGCGGCGGCGCAAAAAGGGCTAAAGGTTGGAATTCTTGATGCGGATGTTTATGGCCACTCGATTCCAAGACTTATGGGAATTGTTGGGCAACGACCAACTGCAATTGATCAGACATTTATCCCGGTTGAAGCATTTGGCGTAAAAGTTGTTTCAATGGAGATGTTTAAACCAGAACGCTCTGATGCCGTTGCTTTTCGTGGGCCAATGCTGCATAAAGTTCTTGAACAGTTATTAAGCGATGCATACTGGGGCGACTTAGATTTACTTCTTTTAGATTTACCACCTGGAACTGGTGATATTGCAATTTCACTTGGCCAACTATTGCCAGCATCTGAAATTGTTGTTGTTACCACGCCACAAATTGCAGCTGCTGAAGTTTCAGAGCGCGCCGGTCGAATTGCTCATCAATTGAAGCAACACATAATTGGTGTTATCGAAAATATGTCTGATACTTCATGTTTAAAATGTGGCGAGCCAATTGCAATATTTGGAACTGGTGGTGGCGCTGAAACTGCAAAACATCTTTCGAGTTTGGTAGGAGCAGATGTTGCACTTATTGGGCAGATCCCATTCGCACCAGCGCTGCGCGAAGGTGGAGATATTGGCCAACCCATTGTTATTAGCGATCCAACATGTCCAGCAAGTGAAGCTTTCGCTGCTATCGTGGAAAAAATAACTCTTCGCCCGAAGTCCCTCGTAGGGGTAAGGCTTTCAATCTCCTAACATCGCCTAAGATTGGGCTATGAAAAAGCCACCAGTAAAGAGCATCAACACCGTGGCTAAACGTCTTGTAGGCCGAAGTGAAATGGTTCTTCAGCGGAAAAATATTAGAGAATCTCTAGTTTCTGTCGCTGGTTTAATTGGCCGTCCCGTTAAATATCAAGGTGGAAATGAAATTGGGCGACTTGTTGATGTTGTTGTTCGACATGGCGAAGATTCTTATCCACCAGTTTCCGGTTTAATTGTAAAAGTTGGACAGAGCAAATCTTTTATTGATGGTGCAAGAATTGCCAAGTTGACTCAGAGTGAAATTCAATTATCAACTTCAAAAGTTGACTTGACTGAATTTATCCGTCGTGAAGGCGAATCTCTTTTGGATGCTGATGTTCTAGATCACCAAATCGTTGATGTTAATGGGCTTCGAGTTGTTAGATCTTCAGATTTATATCTAGCGCCACTTGATCGTGAGATTCGCGTGGTTGGTGTAGATATTTCATTCAAAGCATTTATTCGTCGAATCTTCCCAGGAGCACTCGGGCGTGGACCAATTCCAGAACATGTTATTGATTGGGCAAACGTTGCCTCGCTGGCACATGGAACTGGCGTAGTTCGTTCGACAGAATCTCGCGCGGCACTTGGTCAATTGCGACCAGCAGACCTTGCAGATTTAATTGAAGATTTAGCAGGACGCGAACGTAACGCACTTATTGAAATGCTTGATCCAGATCTCGCAGCAGATGCGCTAGAAGAAATGGAAGATGACGAGCTACAAGGTTTGCTTAGAGGTCTTTCAGCAGAGCGTTCTGCAGAATTGATTTCACGTATGGAACCAGATGAAGGTGCTGAAGTTTTGCGTGACCTAGATGATGGTCACCGCGAGAGCATTTTTCTTGAGATGGATACCTCAGTCGCAAAACAACTTCGTAAACTTGTTGAGTTTGATGAAACTCTTGCCGGCGGAATTATGACTTCGCATATGTTGATTACACATGAAGTAGATACCGTGGCTTCGGCTCTTGCGCTATTGGTTGAGCATAGAGAACGCGATATTTCAGATGGCGTTGTTGTTGTTGACGCTAAGGGAAAACTTCTTGACCACATTCAAATTATTGAACTTATAGCGGCAAAACCAGGTGCTGCGCTTTCTACCTTGATTGGTCCGCCATATCCAACGTCAGTAAATATCAACACCAGACTCAATCAAGTTATTGATGAGTTTGCAAATAACCGTGGCTCTTCAATTATTGTCGTTGATGAAAAGAATAAGCCGGTCGGAAGAATTCTTGCTGATGACTTGGTTGACGCACTTGCCTCGATCTCAGATTCAACTGGTTTTGCGCAAGGAAGTGGTGCGCTCTAATGGCAACCAAAACAAATCTTTCACCGAAGAAAATCCGTATTGCTGCGCTGCTTGCAGTCATGGGACCTGGAGTAATTGCCGGACTTTCTGATGATGATCCAGCAGGTATTACGACTTACTCTGTTCTTGGCGCTAAGTATGGATATCAACTTCTCTGGGTATTAGTTGCATCAACAGCTGCCTTAATTATTTTCCAAGATCTTGGTGCACGAATTGGCGTAGTAACAAGACAGGGAATGATTGGTTTGATCCGACAGAAGTATGGCGCGAGATCTGGGACCCTTAGCGCTGGAGCGTTAATCCTTGCCAACATCGGAACAATGACTGCAGAGTTTGCTGGAATTGCAGCGGCTGGCCAACTCTTTGGACTTAGTCGTTATTTAACAGTTCCTATCGCAGCGATTGCTGTTTCATTCTTAGTGTTACGTAATTCATTTGCCAAAGTTGAAAAAGTGTTCTTCCTTATCTCCGGAGTATTCATTGCATACATAATTGCCGGATTTATGGCTCATCCAGATTGGGGCAGTGCACTTCATGGTGTTGTAGTTCCAACTATGCCGTTCACGCGCGATGCTGTATTCATTGCTACCGCAACTTTCGGAACAACGCTTGCACCATGGGGTCTGGCATTCATTCAATCTTATGCCGTCGATAAGCGCCTTACTCGTGATGATCTAAAACTTCTTCGAGTAGATGTTTGGACTGGCTCACTATTGACTGGAATTATCGGGTTCTTCGTAATTGTTACTTGCGCAGCAACTTT
>JAPLAY010000036.1 GCA_026393035.1 Actinomycetota bacterium | reverse complement strand
GGTTCTCTCTGGAATTCAGCCGACCCATGAATCTTTCCATTTAGGAAATTATTTGGGTGCAATTAAGCAATGGGTTGACCTACAGAACACCAACGATGCTTTTTATTGCGTGGTTGATTTACATGCACTCACGATTGAAACCAAACCTGAAGATTTTAAACGCCGTAATCTAGCTTCTGTCGCACAACTAATCGCACTTGGTTTAGACCCAGAGAAATGCACGCTATTTATTCAGTCGCATGTTCCTGCGCATAATCAATTGGCTTGGGTTCTCGAATGCTTAACTGGTTTTGGTGAAGCAAGTCGCATGACGCAATTCAAAGATAAGTCTTCCAAGGCCGGATCAGATCGCACAGTTGTTGGATTATTTACCTATCCAATTTTGCAGGCAGCAGACATACTTCTTTATCAAGCAAACAAGGTTCCAGTTGGTGAAGATCAGCGTCAACACATTGAACTCACTCGAGACCTTGGGCAGAGGTTTAATTCAAGATTCGGTGAAACTTTTACAATCCCAGAGGGATACATTCTTAAAGCCGGTGCCAAGATCAATGATTTACAGGATCCAACTTCAAAGATGAGCAAATCAAGTGCATCTGGTTCGGGAGTTATCGAGCTAATGGATACACCTGAAATTAATACTAAGAAAATTAAGAGCGCGGTTACTGATACTGGTAGAGAAGTTACTTTCGACGAGAAAGCAAAGCCAGGAATTGCAAATCTGCTAACTATTTATAGTGCGCTAACTGGGAAGAGCATTTCCCAAGCAGAAGGTGATTTTGCCGGTAAGGGCTATGGCGATTTCAAAGGTGTTGTTGCAGAAGTAGTAGTTGAATACTTAAAACCAGTACGCGAGAAGGCTAATGAATTACTTAAGGATGAAACCCATCTAAATAGCCTGTTAAAGCTAGGTGCCGAAAAAGCTGAAGCAGTAGCTTCAAAGACTTTGAAAGATACTTATAACGCGATGGGCTTAATACCTCGTGGGTAAAAAAACTTTAATTGCACTAGTAATTCTGGCTTTGCTTCCAATCGCGATTAACCCAGCAGATGCGGCATCTGGCAAAGTAAAAATCGGAATTATTTATGATGTTGGCGGGCGTGGTGATGGTTCAATAAATGATGCAACTGCAATTGGAGTAACCTCGGCTAAGAAGAAATTTGGTCTCTCCGATCTAGATGTCCGCGAATTAGTTACCTCAGGAACTACCTTTGATCGTGAAAACCGAATTGAATTCTTAGTTAAAGCAAATTATGACTTGATAATTGGCGTTGGAACTTCTTTCAATGACCCAATGACGTATATGTCTGATAAATATCCCGAATCTCAATTTGCGATTGTTGGCAGCGCAGGCGTGGAATCTATAAATGTAAGTTGCATGTATTTCCGAGGCGAGCAGAGTGCATATCTTGCAGGAGTCATGGCGGCACTTAATTCGAAGAGTAAGAAGATCGGATATCTTGGAGATTCTGAAAATACCGCTAATGGTGCGATGTCTCGAAACTTTACTGCTGGCGCAAAGCACGCAGTTGCAAAAATTAAGGTATTCAACACAAGTTCTGGTGCAACTTCGAACGCTGAAATTAAAGCGCTGAGCTCACAGGGCGTAGATGTTCTTTTCTCAACCTGGTCTAGAAACGGAACAATCATTAGCGCAATCAATAACTCTAAGAAGCCAATGAAGTTAATTGGAGTTAAGCCAGAACAATATTATTTATCAAGCAAGGCTGCTAATAAGGCTTTGATTGGTTATGTAAACCAGCGCTTTGATTTGGCAGTTAGTGATCTCTTTGCCGCGGCAGTATCTGGGCAATCAATTACAGATATTGTAGATTCGAAGAACTACGTCTTTGGAAGAAATTATGTTCTTGCTAATAACGGTGTTGAATTACGGGCTACAGCTGCAAATCAAACTTCAATCTCAGCGGTCGCAACTGCAAAAGGTGCAATTTTGGCCAAGAAAATCTCGGTACTCAAGTAGTTCTTAAATACCGACTGTGTGCCAGACCGTCTTTGTTTCCATAAAGCTAGCCATTCGCTTTGTAGATTTTGCCTCGTT
>JAPLAY010000030.1 GCA_026393035.1 Actinomycetota bacterium | reverse complement strand
GTCGTGGATGGCAAAGTGGCCAGGGGCTTATCCGATCTTCGTTGAAAGTGCGGCGGGTTCACACTTCACCGATGTTGATGGCAATAAATATATTGATTTTTGTTTAGGTGATACCGGTTCGATGACCGGACATTCACCGGCCGCAACTGTTGCAGCGATTACCGAACAGATGAAACACGGTTTCACTTCGATGCTTCCAACCGAAGATGCCGTAATAGTTTCGCAAGAACTTGCCAATCGCTTTGGTTTACCGCTTTGGCAATTCACGGTTACGGCCACTGATGCGAACCGACATTCAATTAGATACTGCAGATTGATTACGGGCAAGTCAAAGATAATTGTTATTGATAAGTGTTATCACGGAAGTGTTGATGAAACATTTGCGACTTTGGATGCAAATGGAAACACGATAAAGCGCGAAGGTAATTTGGGAGCGCCAGTTGAATTAGATCAAACAACACGAGTAGTTGAATTTAATGATTTAGCAGGAATGGAAGCAGCGCTTGCAAAGGGCGATGTCGCCGCAATTTTGATGGAACCAGCGATGACAAATATCGGAATTGTTCTGCCAGATGATGGCTATTTAAAAGCGGTTGGCGATTTAGCGAAGAAATATGGTGCGATCTGGATTATCGATGAGACCCACACTATTTCTGTTGGTGCTGGTGGAATGACTTCGCTTTATGGTTTGAAGCCAGATATTTTGACGATTGGAAAAGCAATTGCCGGCGGAATTCCAACTGGAACATTTGGTATGACCACCGAAGTTGCTGCGCGAATTAAAGATAAAACATCGCGCGAAATAATTGATACCGGTGGAATTGGTTCTACCTTGGCCGGAAATTCAATGAGCCTTGCTGCAATGCGCGCGACTTTGACTAAAGTTTTAACACCACAAGCATTTGAAAAAATGGTTGCACTTGGAAGTAAATGGTCAGATGGTGTTGATGCCGCAATTAAAGAGTTTGATCTTCCTTGGTACTGCTCAAGACTTGGGGCTCGCGGTGAATATTTATTCCAAGCAACGCCGCCGAAGACAGGTAAAGAAGCGGGCGATGCGGGCGACTTTGAATTAGAGCAATACATTCACCTTCGCATGTTGAACGATGGCTTCTTAATTACGCCATTTCACAATATGGCTTTGATGTCACCCGAAACCTCGGATGCCGATGTTGATGCGCATACTGTTGCGTTTAGAACGATGTGCGCGGAGCTAGTTAAAGCCTAGTTAAAGCCTAAACCTTGATACATCGCAAGTGCCGGGCCGTTATCGGCATCGACATAAAGCATCGCTTGTTTTAGCGATTTCTTAACCATGTAATCAAGGCCGGTAAGGGCAAGGGCTTTGCCTAGGCCGCTTTTCTTCTTATCTGGGTCGACTCCGATTACGTAAATTTCTCCGACTGGATCTTGGTTTACAAAGTCATGATGAATTTTGGTCCAACAAAAACCAACTATTTTTCGATTCTGCATTGCGATAAAAAACCCATCGAGATCAAACCAGGGCTCATTCATTCGGTTCTCTAAATCGGCCATTACCCAATTGCCTTGATCTGGATGCTTTTCAAAGATTTTATTATTTAACGCAAGCCATTCATCTTTTTGAAGTGATGGCACAAAAGTTGAAATTTCAAAACCGTTTGCAATTGGTGGAAGTGGATCTAAAAGTGATCGGTGTAATTTAAGAATATGGCGCATTTACTTAGATGCGTTCGTTAACAGGCGCCTCTTTGCCAGCACTTGGAAGAGTAAAGCGGTATCCCACATTTCGAACTGTGCCAACAATGGCTTCATGTTCTGGGCCAAGCTTTGAACGAAGACGGCGGATATGAACATCGACGGTACGAGTTCCACCGAAGTAGTCGTATCCCCAAATTTCTTGTAGAAGTTGGGCGCGAGTAAATACGCGGCCAGGATGTTGGGCAAGGAATTTAATTAATTCGAACTCTTTAAATGTTAAATCTAGTGAGCGACCTTTTATCTTTGCGGTGTAAGAATTTTCATCGATAACTATTTCACCGGTACGAATCTCGCGAGATGATGGATCATTTGCAAAGTTATCTGCTTCGATGCGACCAACTGCGATTCGAACGCGAGCTTCGATTTCTGCAGGGCCAGCGGTATCAAGAATTACATCGTCAAATCCCCAATCTGCATTCATTGCAGAGAGTGAACCTTCAGTTGCAATCGTAATTATTGGGCAGTTAACACCAGTGGATTGCAATAATTTATTTAACGCTTTTGCACTTGGTAGATCACGACGGGCATCTAGCAAAATGCAATCAACTTCGGGAACATCAACAAGGATTGATGCTTCGGCCGGAAGGATGCGAACTTGATGTTGAAGCAGGGCAAGACTTGGTAGCACTTCAGCACTTGCGCCGAGTGTGTTTGTCAGGAGGAGAATTCT
>JAPLAY010000002.1 GCA_026393035.1 Actinomycetota bacterium | reverse complement strand
CAAGCGCAGTGACTAGTGCAGCTTTCTTATCGCCAGCAAGAGTTGCAAGTGATTTACCAGCAACGCGAGCGGCCTTTAGATCAGCAGCGGTGATACCTAGAGTTGAAGTGATTACTGCTTCATGTGCAGCAGAATGCATTCCTCCAATACCCATTCCACCAGCCATTGGCTTCAATGGTTTAGCGGGTGCAGCTGCAGTTAACGCTGCAGTTATTGCATCCGCTTGTGCCTGTGTAATTGTTCCCTTTGTTACTAAACCTGATAGAACGCTTGTAAATTGTGGTGGAACACCGAATGCATGTCCAGTATCCGCGTTAGCTGTTGTAATTGTTGCAAGTGTTCCAAATGAAAGTGCTGTTGCAAGTGCAGCAGCTGCAATTTTCTTATTCATAATTTCTTTGCTCCTTAATCTCGATTATTACTTTCGTAATTCTCGATCTGTCCCAGCCCCAGAAGCGATTACTTCTAGATACCCGTAGATAACATCCTTAGACTGGGGAGAGTAATCAATAAACCTTAATTTGAACTGAGAATATTTGAACGTGACGCTCAAATTATGCGGGGGATGAGAGGTCGCCCCTCCTAATTTCCTTGAAGCGCACCTCAAGTAGGAGCATCCTGTATTAATACATCGCCCCTATACATGGGGCAAATAGGCCCAGAAAAGCGGCCCGGAATGTATTCCCTAAAATCAAAAAGTTTCATGGCGAGCGCATTAGCAACACTTTTAATCTTCTCAAATTTCTCTTATTACCAAGCCAGTGCGAATACCTTAAAGAAATCAACATTTACTAAAGCAGGGCGAGTAATAACGCCAGGAATTAACACAATTTTAAACGGCAAAGGTGCACCTAAATCAACCTTAGGAATAGATGGCGATTTTTACATTGATATAAACACAATGAATATTTATGGTCCAAAAACAAAAGGTAAATGGCCAGTATCCGTTTCGATGAAAGGTTTAGCTGGAACTAACGGCACTAATGGTGTTGCTGGTGCAACAGGTGCAACTGGGGCAAAAGGAAGTTCTACAACTGGAGCAGATGGTGCACCCGGAATTGCAGGCGCAACAGGCGCGGCAGGATCTTCTGGTGCAGGAAGTTCCGGACCAGCCGGTGCCCAAGGTGCAACGGGACCAACTGGTGCAACCGGTCCTGCAGGACCAAATGGAACTCCAGGAGCAACGGGTTTGCAAGGTGCAACAGGATCTACAGGAACTGGAACACCTGGCGAGCGCGGTGCAACAGGTTCGACTGGTAACACAGGACCTGCTGGCCCCGCAGGATCAAATACGGTTACGAGCTTTACTTTGACTGGAGTAGAGGGTGGAGAAAATTGGAGTTTGTCTTCAGGAGCTCCGGCGCAAACTTTAAGCAATTCGTTTGGAAACCTTAAACCAAATACCACATATCGGTTTTCAATTGTTCTAACTGGGACTGAAAATAGATTTGGATTTTCAACTTTTGCTGTTGGGTCAGTCGTTTCCGCAATTGGAACAGGATCTGTTCTTAAATATTCAAGTCATTATGGAGTTGGAATAGTTTCTGCTTCTGACTATTCGAAGACTTATAACTTTTCGTTCTTACACGAAGGCATCATTTCAGTTGGCGATATCGAATCCAATTTAAATGTTTCAATTATTGATGGAGATGGTTGGTCCGCCGATTCCACTGCTGCTGGATTTGTGATAACTGGAAAGGCATATATCCAAGTCGCCTAATAAGAAGTTTATTCCAAGTAAATCTGTGGAGCGGGTGACCGGGATCGAACCGGCATGGCCAGCTTGGAAGGCTGGGGCTCTACCATTGAGCTACACCCGCAGATTTCGTGCGATACGCATGAATTGAGCGTGAACCAGCGGTTATGTTACACCGCTCGGGTGATGGGAAATGCCCTTGGTCCGAATTCACCCTAAACACGCATGAATTTTCCTGAGAATTAGGTGCGTGGTTTGGGGCTCTAACAATAGGTAAGTACTAGCCTCGGTGACATCTTCCTCCGGCTTGTGCGCCGTGATTGCCCACGGGGTCGCAAACACCCCCGATACCAAAATCAGAAAGGTTCACCCATGCTAGATAGTTATTTCAAAATATCTGAACGTGGCTCAACCGTAGGTCGCGAAGTACGTGGTGGTTTCGTCACGTTCTTCACAATGGCTTACATCGTGGCACTTAACCCGTTGATCATCGGTCTATCAAAAGATGCTGACGGAAAGTTCCTCGGAGGTGGCGACGCTCCAAACCTCGCAGCAATTGCTGCAACAACTGCGTTAATCGCAGGTGTACTTACAATCATGATGGGCTTAGTTGGAAACTTTCCACTAGCGCTCGCAACTGGTCTTGGCCTAAACACTTTCGTTGCAGTAGGAATTGCATCGAAGATGTCATGGGCTGATGCAATGGGACTTGTTGTTCTTGAAGGAATCATCATCACCGTTCTCGTTCTAACTGGTTTTAGAGGAGCGGTATTCCGTGCAGTTCCTGCACAACTCAAGATCGCAATCTCAGTTGGTATCGGTCTATTTATTGCTCTTATCGGTCTGGTCGATGCAGGCTTCGTTCGTCGTACAGGTTCTGGTCCAGTACCAGTAACACTTGGCGATGGCGGAACACTTGTTGGTTGGCCAATCCTGGTATTCGCATTCGGTCTCTTCTTAATGATTGGTTTAATGGTTAAGAAGGTAAAGGGTGCAATCCTTATTGCAATCATCGTTGCGACAGCAGCAGCAATTGCAATTGAATCTGCATTCAAAATTGGTCCAAACTTTGATGGTGCCACAGGCAAGGTAAATCCAAAGGGTTGGGGACTAAACGTTCCTAAGCTTCCTTCAGATGTAGTTGCTTCACCTGACTTTGGAATCCTTGGCCACTTCAGCCTCTTCGGCTCATTTGGTCGCATCTCACTTGTTGCTGGAATTCTCTTCGTATTCACCCTTTTGCTATCTGACTTCTTCGACACTGTCGGAACAGTTACAGCAATCGGCCACGAATCAGGATTGATCGATTCACAAGGAAACGTTCCAAATAACAACAAGATTCTCTTTGTTGACTCAGTGGCCGCAATGGCCGGTGGCGCTGGAAGCATCTCTTCAAATACCAGCTACATCGAATCAGCAGCAGGTGTTGGTGAAGGTGCGCGTACAGGTTTGTCATCAGTAGTAACTGGTGTGCTATTCCTGTTGACCACATTCCTTGCACCACTTGTTGCAGTTATTCCTTACGAAGCAGCAACTCCTGCACTTGTAGTCGTCGGATTCTTGATGATGACACAGATCAAGGGCTTGGATTGGGCTGACTATGGAATTGCGATTCCTGCATTCCTAACAATTATCTTGATGCCATTTACTTACAATATTTCTGTAGGTATCGGCGCCGGATTCGTTTCACATGTTGTAATCCGTTGGGTCCAAGGTCGTCGTAGCGAAGTTCATCCGCTGCTTCTCTTGGTTTCAGGACTCTTCATGGTCTACTTCTTAAGCTCTCCAATTAATGCTTGGATCGGCTAACTAAGTAATAGATAAGTAAAAGCAAAGGGCTCGGGGGAAACCTCGGGCCCTTTTCGCATGGTTGCAGCAAATTGCCGTTGGTTTTGAGATGGGAAATTAGGGCTTAGAATTCGGACTTACGCCGCGGGGCGTAGCGTAGTGGCTAGCGCGCCTGCTTTGGGAGCAGGAGACCGGAGGTTCGAATCCTCTCGCCCCGACCAGAACAATTAATCTTTAAAAAATAAAACTAGGAGCAATGTGAAAAGCGCAGTCGAAACTCTCTCCCCAACTCGTGTAAAACTTTCAATCGAAGTTACATTTGAAGAATTAGCGCCACACATTTCAAATGCATACAAAGCTCTAGGCGAGCGCATCAATATTCCTGGTTTCCGTAAGGGCAAAGTTCCACAAGCGATGATTGAGCAACGCGTTGGCCGCCCAGCTATTTTGGATGAGGCAATTAACTCATCAATTACCCCGTTCTACGGCGCAGCGCTAAAAGAGCAGAATATTTATGTAATCGGCCGCCCAAATATTGAAGTTACTGAATTGGTTGATCGCGAAAAGTTTTCATTCACAGCTGAGGTAGATGTTCGCCCAGAGTTAAAGCTTCCAGACTTCTCAAAGATAACTCTTACTGTTGAAGATGTAGTTGTTTCAGATACCGAAGTTGCAGAACAAGTTGATGTTCTTCGCGCCCGTTTTGGAACTCTTACTACAGTTGAAAAAGCGGTAGCGAATGGTGACTTTGTATCCCTTGATCTAGTTGCAACTATTAACGGCGAAGCAGTCGATGGTGGAACTGCAAATGATCTCTCGTATGAAGTTGGCACAAACCGCATGGTTGATGGTCTGGATGAAGCACTTATCGGTTTAAAGGCTGGCGAATCAAAGCGCTTTGATACGCAATTAGTTGGTCAGAAAGATGACGAGAAAGGTGCGGTTGATGCAACAGTTAAGGCAGTTAAGCATCGTGACCTGCCTGAACTAAATGATGAATTCGCAAAGCTTGCATCAGAATTTGAAACTCTTGCGCAACTTCGCACAGATATCCAAACTCGCCTAGAGCGCGTGAAGCACCTGGAACAAGGCGCCCATGCCCGCGACCTTCTAGTCGAGAAGTTGATTGCCGACGTTGAAATCCCACTGCCAGCAAACATTATTGAAGATGAAGTAAACGAGCACCTAGATAAGGAAGGTCGCCTTGAGGATGCCGAGCATCGCAAGGAAGTAACTGAAGAAGTGACTAAGTCGCTGACTCAAGAAATCCTCTTCGACAATATTGTTGCAGCTGAAAGCGTTTCAGTAAACGAGAACGAACTAACTGAATATCTAATCCGCGCATCCCAGAGATATGGAATGTCGCCAGATCAATTTATGAAGGAAGTTTCAGATGCTGGCCAGATCACAACAATGGTCGCTGAAGTTTCTCGTGCCAAGGCACTTGCTGGCGTCTTATCTCGCGTAAAGGTTGTTACAACTTCTGGAAAAGAAGTAAACCTAGAAGAGTTGGCACCAAAGCAAGCTGCTCCAGCTGCTGAATAATCTCTTAACTAACTTGGACAGCTAGAACATCTGGCACTTTCTCGCAGAGCGAACAGCCCAAGCCAAGTTTTTGCCAATTTGCGGAAGCATTTAGCCCAAAACATTGTTAGTGTCATTACTAGGATTTAAATAAGAATCAAACAATCTGGAGGAAGTTGTGGATCTCATTACACCGCGTCTAGCGGGTTCAGCACCAAGTGGTGGTTTAGATGACCAGGTTTATAACCGGCTTCTAAAAGAACGCATCATCTTTCTAGGTTCCGTTGTTGAAGACTCAATGGCGAACGCGATCTCTGCGCAGCTACTTCTGCTTGCAGCAGAAGATCCAGATAAAGATATTTTCCTTTACATAAATTCACCTGGCGGTTCAATCTCTGCCGGTATGGCGATTTATGACACGATGCAATACATCAACAATGATGTTGCAACTGTTGCAATGGGACTTGCGGCATCAATGGGCCAGTTCTTACTTTGCGCAGGCGCCGCTGGAAAGCGTTACGCACTTCCACACGCAAGAATCATGATGCACCAACCTTCAGGTGGCATCGGTGGAACTGCTTCAGATATCAAGATTCAAGCAGAACAAATGTCATTTACTAAGAAGAAAATGGCGGAATTAATCTCATTCCATACTGGCCAGAAGCCAGAAACTATCGAAGCGGATTCAGATCGCGATCGCTGGTTTACTGCAGAAGATGCAAAGGAATATGGCTTTGTTGATCACGTAGTTCGCTCAGCCGGACAGGTTTCTGGAAGCGGAGGAACAGCGAAATGATAAATAACCGTTACGTACTTCCAACAATTGAAGAGAAAACTTCATATGGATACAAGCGTTTAGATCCATATACAAAACTCTTTGAAGAGCGCATTATTTTTCTTGGTCAGGCAATTGATGACACCGTTGCAAACGATGTCATGGCCCAGCTTTTAACACTGGAATCAATGGATCCAGACCGCGACATCATGATGTATATAAATTCACCAGGTGGTTCATTCACTGCACTGACTGCAATTTATGACACTATGCAATTCGTTCGCCCAGATGTAATGACAGTCTGTTTAGGCCAAGCTGCATCGGCTGCTGCGATTCTTCTTGCTGGTGGCGCTAAGGGAAAGCGTTATGCGCTTGAACATGCACGCATCTTGATTCACCAACCATATAGCGAAGGTGGCGGACAGGGTTCTGATATTGAAATCCAGGCCCGCGAAATTATGCGTATGCGAACCTTGCTTGAAGAGATGTTGGTCAAGCACACAGTTAAGAGCGCGGATGAGATCACAAAAGATATTGAACGCGACAAGATTCTTACCGCTGCGGAAGCTGTCGAGTATGGATTGATTGACCAAGTAATGGTCAGCCGTAAGGCATCACTTAAATAATTCGCCTATAAGCGAACAGAGTTAGGCTGGGATTTGCCCGCAAGAATCGGGGCGAAGTCCTAGCCTTCTCTTATGAATACGCGCATTGGTGAATCGGGCGACCTCCTGAAATGTTCTTTCTGCGGAAAGACTCAGAAGCAGGTTAAGAAATTAATTGCTGGCCCAGGTGTTTATATCTGCGATGAATGTATCGAACTCTGTAACGAAATTATTATCGAGGAACTTGAAGAGACAAGTTCACTTGGACTTGCTGAACTCCCTAAGCCACAAGAGATTTATGAATTTCTAGATCAATATGTTGTTGGTCAAGATCGTGCAAAGAAGTCGCTATCTGTTGCGGTCTATAACCATTACAAGCGCGTGCAATCTGGCGAATCAAAGCGTGAAGAATCAATCGAACTTTCTAAGTCAAATATTTTAATTCTTGGACCAACTGGTTGCGGAAAAACTCTGCTTGCACAAACTTTGGCGAGAATGCTAAATGTTCCATTCGCAATTGCCGATGCAACTGCCTTAACTGAAGCTGGCTATGTTGGTGAAGATGTTGAGAACATTCTTCTAAAGCTGATTCAAGCCGCGGATTACGATGTTAAGAAAGCCGAAACCGGAATTATTTATATCGACGAGATTGATAAGGTCGCACGTAAGAGTGAGAATCCTTCAATCACTCGAGATGTTTCAGGTGAAGGTGTTCAACAAGCACTTCTAAAGATTCTTGAAGGAACTACAGCAGCGGTACCACCACAAGGTGGTCGCAAGCACCCACATCAAGAATTTCTACAGATTGATACAACAAACATTCTCTTTATCGTGGGCGGCGCATTTGCTGGTCTTGAGAAAATTATTGAAGGACGTAAAGGAAAAGCAGGAGTTGGATTTAATGCAACGCTAAAGAGTTCAGATGACGAAGAAGTAAATGATTTCTTTGCAGATGTAATGCCAGAAGATCTTTTGAAGTTTGGAATGATTCCAGAATTTATTGGTCGTCTTCCAATTCTTACAAGCGTTGAAAATCTAGATCGCCCAGCCTTAATGGAAATTCTTACTGAACCGAAGAACGCTCTGGTTAAGCAATATCAGAAGCTATTTGAATTAGATGATGTCGAATTGGAATTCTCGCCAGATGCCCTTGAAGTTGTTGCCGATCTTGCGATCAAACGTGGAACCGGCGCACGCGGACTTCGTGCGATTATGGAAGAAACTTTGCTCGGCGTTATGTATGAAATTCCATCGAAGCCAGAAGTGGCAAAGGTGATAATTACGCCACAAGTTGTTGCGAAAGAAGCGGCTCCAACATTGGTTAATCGCCCTGCTGGTGGTCCAAAGCGTCAGAGTAAGGCCGAGAAAGCCGATAAGAGTTCAGAAGAGAAGAGCGCTTAATCTAGACTCAACTCCTATGAGCGAGGGCAATAAATCGAATAAGAAAGAGTTGGCGGCAACTTTTACTCCTGCCGACATCGAAGCACCGCTCTATCAAAAATGGTTATTAGCTGATTACTTTAAAGCGGATGCAAAATCTTCTAAACCACCTTTCACAATAGTTATCCCACCACCAAATGTGACTGGAAGTTTGCACATTGGTCACGCGCTTGATCACACACTTCAAGATGTTCTGATTCGCATGAAACGTATGAAAGGTTTCGAAGCGCTCTGGCTTCCAGGAATGGACCATGCTGGAATCGCAACTCAAAATGTTGTTGAAAAACAATTAGCAACCCAAGGTAAATCTCGTCATGATCTTGGACGCGAAGCTTTCGTTGCAAAAGTTTGGGAATGGAAAGAAGAATCTGGTGGTCTAATTCTCGACCAAATGAAGCGACTTGGTGATTCAGTTGATTGGTCACGCGAGCGTTTCACAATGGATGCCGGCCTATCCAAAGCAGTATTAGAAATATTTAAGCGCTTATACGATGCCGAATTAATTTATCGTGCAGAACGAATCATTAACTGGTGCCCACGTTGCTTAACAGCCCTTTCAGATATTGAAGTTGAGCACAGCGATGATTCTGGTGAATTTGTTCAGGTTAGATATGGTGATGATGAAACCTCGATCACCGTAGCAACAACACGTGCGGAAACAATGATGGGCGATGGCGCGGTTGCAGTTCACCCTGATGACCCACGATATAAGGACATGATTGGCAAGAAAGTATTGCTTCCTTTGGTTAATCGAATGATTCCAATTATTGCGGACGAACTTGTGGATCCAGATTTTGGTACTGGCGCAGTAAAGGTAACTGGCGCACACGATCCAAATGATTTTGAAATGGCTATGCGCCATGGAATTGAAATGCCAATAATTATGAACGAACACGGAGTTATGGCTAACTCTGGAACTCGCTTTGATGGCATGGATAGATTCGAAGCGCGAAAAGAAGTTGTTGAAGAACTTCGCAAGCTGGGAAGAATTGTTGCGGAAAAGCGCCCATATATTCATGCTGTTGGGCACTGCCAACGTTGTGACACCACTGTAGAGCCAAGACTTTCAAAGCAATGGTTTGTGAAAGTTGCACCACTTGCAAAGGCTGCAGGTGATGCGGTTCGTGATGGCAGAATTAAAATTGAACCAGAAGAGTTAGCGCCAAGATATTTTGATTGGATCGACAACATGCACGACTGGTGCATCTCTCGCCAACTTTGGTGGGGACATCAGATTCCAGTTTTCTATGGACCAAATGGTGAAGTTGTTGTTTGCGGGCCAGATGAAGTTCCACCTGCTGGATATGTTCAAGATCCAGATGTTTTAGATACCTGGTTCTCATCTGGGTTATGGCCATTTTCAACACTTGGCTGGCCCGATAAAACAGATGACTTAGCTAAGTTCTTCCCAACAAGTGTTTTAGTTACCGGTTATGACATTCTCTTTTTCTGGGTAGCACGAATGGTTCTGCTTGGATTATTTGTAACTGATGGCGTCGCACCGTTCCACACAATTGCGCTACATGGTTTAGTTCGAGATCGCTTTGGTAAGAAGATGAGTAAGTCGCGCGGAAATACTGTTGATCCAATCGAGTTCATGGATAAATATGGTTCAGATGCGCTGCGCTTTACCCTCGCCCGCGGAGCTAATCCAGGAACTGATCAAGCAATTGCCGAAGAGTGGATTGGCGGATCTCGTAACTTCGCTACGAAACTTTGGAATGCATCGCGCTTTGCAATAATGAATGGCGCGAATATTGATGGCGAAGTTCCAGCATTTAATTCGCTAAATGCCATCGATCAATGGATTCTTACTCGTTTAGATGAGACCGTTGAAGAGGTCGATCAGCTATTTGAGAAATTTGAGTTTGCAAAGGCTTGCGAAATTATTTATCACTTTGCTTGGGATGATTTATGCGACTGGTATCTCGAACTTTCAAAGGCAACTTTTGCTGCTGGCGGTAGCGAAGCAGATAAATCAAGACGCGTGCTTGGTCATGTTTTGGATCAACTTCTTCGATTAATGCACCCAACAATGCCATTTATAACTGAGGAACTCTGGTGTTCATTTACTGGCGGCGAAACTCTTGTTACTGCAGCTTGGCCTAAGTCTTCACAAGATTTACGTAGCGAAGAATCTAAAGTGATCGTAAGTCAGCTTCAAGATTTAATTACTGAAATTCGTAGATTTAGAAATGACCAGGGTATTAAAACTTCAGCGAAGGTCGGGGCAAATTTCCAAGGTTTAGATTCGCTTTCGATTTACGAAGCGGCGATTCGCCAGGTCTGCAGAATTGAACCAATAACTGGTAGTGCTAGTGCGGCAATCGAAGTTGGCAAGGTTAAAGTTGAATTCGACTTAACTGGCGCAATCGATGTTGTAGCCGAGCGCGCAAGACTTACAAAAGATTTGGCAACCGCTGAGAAAGATCGCGCAACAGCGAAAATTAAATTGGAAAATGAAGGCTTCATGGCTAAGGCACCAATCGAAGTTGTTCAGGAGATTAGAGAGCGTCTTGCGCAAACTACAGCTGATATTGAAAGTATCACTGCCCAGCTTGCGGCACTTCCTAAAGCGTGATGACAAGCCCAGAAGATTTAGAGGTTTTAAAGGTAATCGAAGCCGCGCTTATGAAGCGTTGGCCTGAAAGCAAAATCGAACCTTCACTCGATCGAATTTCCGCACTTGTTGATGCACTTGGTTCGCCCCAACTTTCGTTTCCAACAATTCATATTGGTGGAACTAATGGAAAGACCAGTACTTCGCGCATGGTCGATGCACTTCTCTCTGAACTTGAATATCGCACGGGTCGTTTCACTAGCCCACATCTTGAGAGTTTCTTAGAGCGCATCTCAATCAAGGGTGCACCTATTAGCGCTTCAGAACTGATTTCAACTTATAACGACATCGCGCTTTACTTGGATTTAATTGATAGTCGATCACAATTCCCAATCTCTTATTTTGAAGCGTTAACTGCAATGGCTTTTGTGGCATTTGCAGAACACCCAGTTGATATTGGAATCATTGAAGTTGGAATGGGCGGTGATTGGGATGCAACAAATGTTGTACAAAGCGCGGTCTCGGTCTTAATGCCAATCGGGCTTGACCACACCGAATATTTGGGTGAAACCATCGAAGAAATTGCACGAACAAAAGCTGGAATTATTAAGCCAGAATCACACGTAGTTCTTGCCGCTCAGGAACCCGAAGTTGCAAGAATCCTTTTAGAAAAAGTAGTTGAAAAATCTGCAATCCCATATCGTGAAGGAATCGAATTCTCACTTATCCGCAGAGATATTGCAGTTGGTGGACAAATGATTAGCGTTAAAGGCGTACATGGTGATTACACCGATATTTATCTACCGCTCCATGGTGCACATCAAGCCGCAAATGCTGCTATCGCAATTGCAACAGTCGAAGCATTTGTCGGAGTTAAGTTGGATGAAGAGCTAGTCCGTGTTGCATTTGCAAATGTTTCATCACCTGGGCGGCTCGAAATTCTGCATCGAGATCCAACGGTCATAGTTGATGCCGCACATAATCCACATGGCGCTAAGGCTCTTGCTCAAACCTTAAGCACCGAATTTGATTTCGAATCAGTTTTCTGCGTTCTGGGAATTCTTGGCGAGAAGGATGCCAGGGGAGTTCTAAAAGCATTAGAACCAGTAGTTGATCGCCTAGTTGTCACTAAATCCGATTCACCAAGAGCGCTACCGGTTGATGACCTTTTTGATCTTGCGCTAGAGGTATTTGGTGCGGAACGAACTTTCAAAGAAGCAGACTTGGCATCTGCTATTACCTATGCGATGGAACAAGTAACTTTAATTAATCAGGTAAGCGATGGAGTTAGCGCAGTCGTTGTTACAGGTTCGGTTGTGACCGCCGGAAGCGCTCGAGTAATCTTGCGAAAGATCGGGAGAGCAGAGGAAAAATGAGAGTCTTAAGTGCAGCTGTGTTGTCGATGGAGGCTTTTGTTATGGGCTTCGCAGTTCTTTTGGCAATGGGTGAACATACGGGTGGTGTGTTGGCGCTTGGTGGCGCACTTGCAATCGCACTTCTCTTAAATGCCGGGTTAATGAAAAAGAAAGTCGGCTGGGTTCTTGGTTCAGTTCTGCAACTTGCGATGATTGGATATGGCTACGTTGTCACTCCGATGTATTTCATGGGCGCACTCTTTGCCGCCTTGTGGATCGCAGCCTTTCTAGTTGGCCGCAAGGGTGAGGCCATCCGGGCCGAACTTCTAAGGCAGAAACCCCTTAAATAACTCAGAATAACTAGCTCAGTAACTGGGAAATTCTCGGATTAAGAACTTTGCCACGGCCGCATTAGACTGACGCCCGTGAATTCACAGAAAATAGAACGCACCCTCGTCCTGGTCAAACCAGATGGCGTACGTCGCTCATTAGTCGGCGAAGTTGTTAGTCGCATTGAAACTAAAGGTTATGTTGTTGTTGGTTTGAAAATGATTACACCAACTCGTGAAATTCTTGAAAAGCATTATGCAGAACATGCCGGCAAACCATTTTACGAACCGTTACTTGAATTTATGTTGTCAGGTCCAATCGTTGCAATGATTGCCGAAGGTAACCGTGTTATTGAAGGCTTCCGTAAGTTAGCTGGAACCACAGATCCAACAACTGCAGAGCCGGGAACTATTCGTGGAGATTTAGCTCGCGATCAAGGTACAAAGGTTGTTCAAAATATTGTTCATGGTTCAGATTCACCAGAATCTGCAGCACGTGAAATTGCAATTTTCTTCCCCGAGTTAAGTTAAGTGAAAGGTCTCAAATGAGCAAAAAGAATCCAAATCGCATGTCATTTATCGGAAGAGATATGGCAGTCGACTTAGGAACCGCAAACACATTGGTTTATGTTCGCGGCCGCGGAATTGTTCTAAATGAGCCAAGCGTTGTTGCAGTAAACCAAGACACCGGTGGAATTCTCGCTGTTGGACTTGAAGCAAAGCGCATGATTGGTCGCACACCAGGAAACATTGTTGCGATCCGTCCACTTAAAGATGGTGTTATCGCTGACTTTGATACGACCGAGCGCATGCTCCGCTACTTTATTCAAAAGGTTCACCGTCGTCGTTATTTAGCAAAGCCAAGAATTGTTGTCTGCGTTCCATCTGGAATTACAGGTGTTGAACAACGAGCAGTTAAAGATGCCGGTTATGCGGCAGGGGCTCGTAAGGTTTACATCATTGAAGAGCCAATGGCCGCAGCTATCGGTGCGGGACTTCCAATTCATGAACCAACTGGAAATATGGTTGTAGATATTGGTGGCGGAACTACTGAAGTTGCTGTGATTTCACTTGGTGGAATTGTTACTGCGCTTTCAATCCGTGTTGGTGGCGACGAATTAGATCAAGCAATTATTGATTGGGTTAAGCGCGAATATTCACTTCTATTGGGAGAGCGCACTGCTGAAGAAATTAAGATGGCGATTGGTTCTGCTTACCAACTTCCAGGTGAACCAGATGCTGAAATCCGTGGCCGCGATCTTGCTACCGGGCTTCCAAAAACTATTCGAGTTTCTGCCGAAGATATTCGCAAGGCACTTGAAGATCCAGTAAATCAGATTGTTAACGCAGTAAAGAGCACACTTGATAAGACTCCACCGGAACTAGCTAGCGATCTCATGGATCGTGGAATTGTTCTTACTGGTGGCGGCGCACTTCTTCGTGGCCTTGATGAAAGACTTCGCCATGAAACTGGAATGCCAGTTCACATCAGCGAGCGACCACTGCAGGCAGTGGCTGAAGGTTCAGGTAAATGTGTTGAAGAGTTCGAAGCCTTAGAAAAGGTTTTGATTTCTGAACCTCGCCGTTAAGGAGAAATAAAGTGGCAGGTGGTGGCAACAATCGCTCTCGGCTTTTGCTTGTCATCCTTCTTGTTACCTCACTATTTCTAATTACTTTAGATCTTCGTGGCGTCAGTATTACTAAAAATTCAAGAAACGCTACGCAATCTTTCCTGGCCCCTATTCAACGCGGCGTTTCTGATCTCTTTTCGCCTGTCGGAAATTTCTTCTCTGATGTCAAGAATTTTGGCAAGACCAAGGCAGAACTGAGAGATCTAAAGCGAGAGAATGCCAAGCTTCGCAAAAAGGTAATTCTGAATAAGGATACGACCGGTCAGTTAAAGAAATTAAAGAACGTGTTAGACCTTGCGGGGCGTGGAAGTTATAAAGTGGTTTCAGCTCGAGTTATTGGCAAGGGAAGTTCTTCCACATTTAGCCAGACCATAACTATCGATGCCGGATCAAATGATGGTGTCAAAAAAGATATGACGGTCATGGGCGAGCTTGGGCTTGTAGGTGTTGTTAAAAGCACCACCGCAACATCCGCAATTGTCTTGCTTATGAGCGATCCAACATTTCGAATCGGAGTTCGCATAGCCAGAAGCCAAAGCGTCGGCGTTTTAATGGGCGAAGGCGATAATAATTACACCCTTCAACTCTTAGATCCTTCGGGAAGTATAGAGAAAGACGATGTGCTGCTCTCGCTTGGAAGCGATAACAACAGACCATTCGTTCCAGGTCTACCTGTTGGTTATGTAAAAGATGTTAAGAACACAAGTGCCACACTTACTCAAGAGGCGAGTGTTCGAAGTTATTCAAATTTGGGCAGCATCGGAGTTGTTTCGGTAATTGTTAAAAGTACAAATGGTGGCCCAAAGGATGCTCTTGTCCCGCGCCCCACACCAACTCCAACAACAACTATTTATGTAACACAATCTCCAACGCCAGAAGCTTCACCTGCGCAATCTAGTAAGGCCAAGAATTGAGTTGGGCACGAGCTAGTTTTAGTGCGATCCTGCTTCTGTTTTTCTTTGTGATTCAGGAAGCGGCAATCTCAAAGATTAATTTTCCGATTTCTGGATTTTCACTCTACCTCTGTGTCTTACTTGGGCTAATGGCGCTAGAAGATCAATTTGGTGCAATTGCTCTTGGATTTATCGGCGGCATAATTCTTGATCTGTCGCCGTCATCTGATTCACCATTTGGAAAATGGTCACTTATTCTTACCCTAGTTGGCTACTTGTTCTCTCGAAATCGTGAAAGCATTGGTGACTTCACCGAACGTCCAGTGGCTTTTATTCTCTTTGTCTCGGCTGGTGCAACTTCGACTCTGCTCATCTTTCTAATCTTCGGCATAATCTTGGGTGAGAATAACGGCGCTATTTTAAATAATTTACAGACTGTTGTCGGAAATGGAATTTGGACTCTACTTTTCTCGTCAATTCTTCTTCCAGGCTTAGTTAAGTTACGACAATTCACTCTCACTTCTAGAGAGCGAATATGAGTCTTCGTTCTAGGCTTAATTTAGTAATTGTTCAAGCTTTAATCATTTCCTTGATGTTGGCACTAACCGGGCGTCTCTTTTATTTACAGGTTGCTGCCGGAATTAAGTATCGAGATGCCGCCCTAAGTATTCAAAGTAGAGATGTGGTTAATCCTGCTATTCGCGGTGCAATTGTTGATAGTTCAGGTATCCCGTTGGTTATGGATCGTCCGGGAATGGTTATTTCAGTAGACCGAAGCAAGATTGATAAGTTGCCAGATAAGGGCAGCGCAGTATTAGCTCGGGTTGCGAAATTAGTGGGTAAAACTCCGGAGAATGTTTTTGTAGTCACCAGACTTTGTGGTGAATTGCCGGCATCCGTGAATGCCGGATGTTGGAAAGGAACTCGGTTCCAGCCGATCCCAGTAACAAGAACTGCTACAAAAGAAGAAGCGCTAAAAGTTTTAGAGAACTCGGATCTATTTCCTGGAATTACAGCAATGTCGGTTCCGGTTAGAAGTTATCCGTCAATGGCTGGCGAAAATGGCGCTCATGTTCTCGGATATGTTGGTTCGGTTAATGAACAGGATTTATTGGATACTTCAAAGAATTATTTCCGAGAAGAGACGATTGGTAAAGATGGCTTAGAGCTGCAATACGATAATTATCTGCGAGGTCGCGCCGGAATTAAAACTGTAATTGTTGATCGCAAAGAGTCGATCACTAAGCAGTCAATCAGCACTCAGCCCATTGCGGGTTTTAACTTAGTTACAAATCTTGATGCCAGATTGCAGGCCGCAACCGAGAAGGCGTTAGAGACTTCGGTGCGAAGAGCGCGTTCATTGGGAAATCGTGCCGATGGTGGTTCGGCGATCGTGATGGATGTTAAGAGCGGAAAAATTCTCGCTCTTGCTTCGTATCCCACTTATGATCCAAATATTTGGCAAGTTGGTTTAACTCAGAAGCAAGCAAAGAATCTCTTCAGTGAAGCGGCAGGTGTTCCTGCACTAAATCGTCCGATGCAGGGAATGTATGCACCAGCATCAACTTTCAAAGCAGTTTCGGTAACTGCAGCAATTAATGCTGGTTATGACATGAACGCTTCATATAAGTGTCCAGCAAAGGTCCAAATTGGTAATCGCGAGTTCGCAAACTTTGAAGTCAAATCTCAAGGAACGATTAACATGAAGCGCGCAATAGCGATTTCTTGTGACACGATTTGGTATCAAATTGCCTATGACGAATGGGTTAGAGATGGTGGACTTTCACCTCATTCTGGCCTTCATGATTATTTCTTTACCGCGGCCAGAGGGTTTGGACTTGGGAAAATTACTGGAATTGATCTTCCTAGCGAAGCTTCTGGTCGCCTTCCAGATCGCCAATGGAAAGAGCGTTACTATCAACAGAACAAGGATTTCTATTGCAACTTCAAGAGCCGTGCAAAGAAATCAGATTTAACACCATACCTAATTGAAATCGCTAGAGAGAATTGCATTGATGGAAATGTGTTGCGAGCTGGTGACGCCGTGAACTTCTCAATCGGACAAGGCGATACCTTGCTGACACCAATTCAAATGGTTCAGCTGTATGCGGCGATTGCTAATGGTGGAACTATTTATAAGCCAGAAGTTGCGCGTGCAGTTGTGAAGCCAAATGGTGTAATCGTAAAAGAATTTTTGCCTCAAGTTATGGCCACCGATGTGTTATCGACGAAGGCATCAAAATTCTTACATCAAGCACTTCGAGCTGTAGTAACTGAAGGAACTGCAGCAGGAGTTTTCTCCGGCTTCCCAGTTACCGTTGCCGGAAAAACTGGAACCGGTCAAGATTTAGGTCATAACAAAGATGGTTCGGCGAAAGGTGACACCTCTTGGTTCTCATCTTTTGCACCAGTTGAAGATCCACAATATGCAGTTGTAATGGTTGTTTCGCAAGGTGGATTTGGTGCATCCGTTTCGGCAGTTGGCGTAAGAGATATTTACGCAGCGCTTTATGGCGTTGTTGGCGGAAAAATAGATCCCGCAAAACAGATTTTTCCAAACGGCCTTCCAACCAAGTTGCCTAAAGTTGATCCAAAGAACGCTAAGTTGGTAACTCAATGAGCATCTATACGAATCGCAGAAGACGCTATCGAATTCGAGAGAACTTTGGGAAATTCGATCGCCTTTTAACCTTCTCGGTAGCTGCACTTTTAATAATTGGTACCTTGCTCGTCTACGCCGCAACGAAGAGTTGGTTTGCCTCACAAGGTTTAGATCCGCAATATTATTTAAAGCGTCATGTTGTTAATATTTTAATTGGTGGATTACTTGCATATGGAACCACCCTGATTGATTACCGATTATTACGTGCTTACACACCAATTGTTTGGGGACTTGCAGTTCTTGGCCTGACTATCGTTCTGATACCTGGGCTCGGCAGTGAAATTAATGGAGCAAAGGCTTGGATTTCTTTTCCTGGTGGTTTTCAGATTCAGCCAGCCGAACTTGCAAAAATAGCAATCATTGTTGGAATCTCAATGATTCTTGCCGAGAAACGTGATCGTGATGCAAATCCAACTGATCAAGATGTTATAAAAGCCCTTGCAGTCGCAGCCGTACCAATTATCTTAATTTTGTTACAACCAGACCTTGGAACTGTAGTAATTATTAGCGCAGCAATCGTTGCCATGATTGGAACATCAGGTGCGCCATCTAGATGGGTTATTGGGCTTCTACTTCTTGCAGTTGTTGGCGGATTTACTGCCGTCCAAACTGGAGTCGTAGATAAATACCAGGTAGCCAGATTGCAATCATTCGTAGATCCATCAGCCGACCCGCAAGCAACTGGATATCAACTTAGACAATCTAGAATCACAATTGGTTCTGGCGGAATCATTGGAAAAGGTTTATTCAATGGGCCGCAGACAAATGGCCGCTTCGTTCCAGAACAGCAAACTGACTTTATTTTCACCGTTGCCGGAGAAGAGCTGGGCTTTATTGGAAGTGGATTTATTCTGCTCTGTTACACGTTATTTTTCTTACGAGCTTTTGCAATTGCCCGAAGAACTAATGATTTATTTGGAAGGCTTGTTTGTGTTGGAGTAATTGCCTGGTTTGCATTTCAAGCCTTTGAAAATATTGGTATGACCATGGGCATGGTGCCGATGACTGGTGTGCCATTGCCATTTATCTCATATGGCGGATCGAGCATGTTTGCTAATTTAATTGGGCTTGGCCTGATTCAAAATGTCCATTTGCGGACCAGATAAACAGTAAATGAGCGTTAAATAATTAATATTTTTTGCCCTCTATGCGGGGGTGAAGTTGGTCTTTCTCTCGCTTTTAGGCAATACTTTATCCTAGCGTTTCGCGCTCCGAGCGGCCTCAATAAATTTGAAGGCCTTAATTACTCGAGGTAGCAGCAGATGCAAAAGCTTTCAAAAGGAAGTTTTACCAAATATTTAGTTTTTAGATGAGGATTTAGTGTTATGGCTATAGTGCCAAAAGGTGCGCGTAAGCGCGCGAGCAAAAAATCTGCAGCCAAGGCTGCGGCAAATCAAGCAGCAGAAACTCCAGAAGTAGTAGAAGTTGAAACGGTAGAGAAAAAAACTACTAAAAAAACTTCAGCTGCAAGCATTCCAGTCCCGATGTTCCAAGCAGCACCGGAAGCCGTTGCGCCTAAAAAAGTTAAGGCAAAGGCAGAAGTTGTTGAAGCTCCTGAGGCAGCAGCAGATGAAGATTCAGACTCTGATTCAGGTTTACGTCGTCGCCGTCGTGGTGGACGTGGCCGTCGTCGTGGTGGAAGAGATGCTGGCGAAACAAGCGAAGAGCGCGATACCGATACCGATGAAGTTTTAGATGCCGGGGATATTTCCGAAGAGGGCGAAGATTCACAAACATCAACACCTCGTCGCCGTCGCCGACGTCGTGCAAAAGGTGACGGTGCAACTCCAGGGGAGACCATCGAAGAAGATGGTGTTATCACTGTAGTTAAGGTTAGAGAACCGAGAGAACGCAAAGCTCGTGAAGATCAGCCAACTAGACCAGACCGTAATGATCGTGGTGGCCGCAATCGCAGCCGTAATGATCGTGGTGGCCGCAGCCGTAATGATCGCGAACCAAGAGATTTTGTTCGCCGTCGTGGAACTGTAATCACCGAATCAGAATTCTTAGCTCGTAGAGAGAACGTTGATCGTCAGATGTTGGTTCGCCAAACCGGCGATCGTACTCAAATCGCAGTTCTCGAAGACAAAATCATGGTCGAACACTATGTAAATAGAAATAGCAACATCTCATATGTTGGCAACGTTTACCTAGGAAAAGTTCAGAATGTGCTGCCATCAATGGAAGCAGCATTCGTAGATATTGGTAAGGGTAGAAACGCAGTTCTCTATGCGGGTGAAGTTAACTGGGATACCGCTGGTCTCGCAGATGGCGCACCTCGCAAAATTGAACATGTATTAAAGACTGGGCAATCGGTATTAGTTCAAGTAACTAAAGATCCAATTGGTCAGAAGGGCGCACGCCTAACAAGCCAAATTTCACTTCCAGGTCGCTACTTGGTTTATGTTCCAAGTGGTGAAATGAGCGGAATCAGCCGTCGCCTTCCAGATCAAGAGCGTTCACGTTTGAAGAGCATTCTTAAGAATTTAATTCCAGAAGATGCTGGCGTAATTGTTCGTACCGCATCTGAAGGCGCATCTGAGGAAGAGCTAGAGCGCGATGTAGTTCGCCTAAAAGCGCAATGGGAAGATATCGAAGCAAAGTCAAAGGAGTCTGGCACTAATGCGCCGGCCCTTCTTTACTCTGAGCCAGACTTAACGGTTCGCGTAATTCGCGATATTTTCAATGAAGATTTCAATAAGTTAATTGTTCAGGGCGACCAAGCTTGGGACGATATTAATAACTATCTTGGCCATATTGCTCCCGAACTAACTGCAAAGATTGAAAAGTGGAGCAGCCCACGAGACCTATTTGTTGAAAATAGAATTGAAGAGCAATTAGCTAAAGCATTTGATCGCAAGGTTTATCTGCCTTCAGGTGGTTCGCTAGTTATTGACCGTACTGAAGCGATGATTGTTATCGACGTCAATACAGGTAAATTTATTGGTAAGGGCGGAAACCTCGAAGAGACTGTAACTAAGAACAACTTAGAAGCAGCAGAAGAGATCGCTCGCCAACTTCGTCTTCGTGATATGGGTGGAATTGTTGTAATCGACTTCATCGATATGACCTTGGAATCGAATAGAGATTTAGTTCTACGCAGACTCATTGAATGCTTAGGGCGCGATCGCACAAAGCATCAAGTTGCTGAAGTAACTTCACTTGGCTTAGTTCAAATGACACGAAAGCGCGTTGGTCAAGGACTTATCGAAGCATTCTCTACAACTTGCGAAAGTTGTGGCGGCCGTGGAATTCATATTCACTCAGAACCTGTAACGAAGGTTGCACTCGAGAAAGATATGGAACAACGTTATGTGCCACAGGTTCATGAAGATGAATCTGAGCCAGCTGATGAATCTGCAAAGGATTCAGAAGTAGCTGATATTCAAGAAGAGGCTCCAGTTAAGGCACCGGCCCAAAAGCGCCGTCGCCGTGCGGTGAGTACTGGGGTAATTACTCCGGAATAGGCCAGTTCTAGCCAGTTCTAGTCAGTTTGAGCCGGTTTGACCTAAGGGCTGGGCGCTCCGTATCCTTACCCTCTGCCAGTTTCCTGGCTAATTTTTAAAAGCTTCATTAAATGTATTTGAAAGGGTGTCACCGTGTACGCGATTGTAAAAGCAGGCGGCCGTCAAGAGAAGGTTGCCGTTGGCGACACAGTTATTGTCGATCGTATCGATGCAAAAGCCGGTGCAGCTGTTTCATTCCCAGCGCTACTAGTTGTCGAAGGTGCAAACATCACTTCTGATGCAAAAGCACTTGCTGGCGTAAAAGTTACTGGCGAAATTGTTGAAGAACTTAAAGGTCCAAAGATCGACATCCTTCGTTACAAGAACAAGACTGGCTATCGCCGTCGTCAAGGTTTCCGTTCCCAACTTACGCGCGTGAAGATCACCGCGATTACGAAATAAGGCAGGCGAATAACAAATGGCAAGTAAAAAGGGAGTCTCCTCAACTCGTAACGGTCGCGATTCAAATGCGCAGTACCTTGGAATCAAGCGTTACGCAGGACAGATTGTTAAGAGCGGGGAAATCTTGGTTCGCCAACGCGGAACAGTTTTCCACCCAGGACAAAATGTTGGCATCGGTAAGGACGACACACTATTTGCACTATCTGCAGGCGAAGTTGCATTCGGTCGCGCTCGCGGCCGCAAAGTTGTAAACATCGTTCCCGTAGCTGTAGTCGCCTAACCCGCGGTTAATTTTTTGCGGGCCCGCGACTAGCGGGCCCGCATTTTTATTTTAGAGAAGTTTTTAAATGAGAGGAGAAGTGAAATGGCAACATTCGTTGACCGCGTAACTCTCCATGCATTCGCCGGAAGTGGTGGCGATGGTTGCGTCTCAATTCACCGCGAAAAATTTAAGCCACTTGGTGGTCCTGATGGTGGCAATGGCGGTCGTGGTGGCGATGTAATTCTTATCGTTGATCAAGACACCACAACACTTTTAGATTTTCACCATTCACCACATCGTCGCGGAACAAATGGTTCGCTGGGCTATGGCGATTATTGCAATGGTAAAGAGGGTAAAGATTTAATTCTTCACGTCCCAAACGGAACAGTTGTAAAAGATCACAAGGGAACTGTTCTTGCAGATTTAGTTGGATTCGGTACTCGATTTATTGCAGCCCAAGGTGGTAAAGGTGGCTTAGGAAATGCCGGCCTGTCATCATCTAAGCGTCGTGCACCAGGCTTTGCGTTAAAGGGTGAGCCAGGCGAAGAGCGCACACTGATGCTTGAATTAAAGAGCGTTGCAGATATTGGACTAATTGGTTTTCCATCTGCCGGTAAATCTTCTTTGATTGCATCTATTTCATCTGCCAAACCAAAGATTGCGGATTATCCATTCACAACTCTTGCGCCAAACCTTGGCGTGGTTCAGGCCGGTGATACTCGTTTCACCGTTGCAGATGTTCCTGGTCTGATTCCTGGTGCATCTGAAGGTAAAGGCTTGGGGTTGGAATTCTTGCGTCACGTTGAACGCTGCGCTGCACTAGTTCACGTATTAGATTGTGGAACGCTAGAAACTGATCGCGATCCGGTGAAAGATTTCGACATTATTGAAGAAGAACTTTCACATTACGGTGGACTTTCCGAACGCCCACGTTTGATTGCGCTAAACAAGGTAGATCTTCCTGATGGAAAAGCTATGGCCGATATGGTCCAGCCAATTTTGGAAGCTCGCGGCTATCAGGTCTATCAAATTTCAGCTGCGTCGCATATTGGTCTTACTGAACTTAATTATGCAATGGCAAGAATTATTCAAGAAGCTCGTAAGGCCGAAGCACTTGTAGAAAAGGCTCGAATAGTTCTACGCCCGGTTGCAGTAGGAAATTCAGGTTTCACCGTAACTGCAAATGCAGATGGTTCTTTCACAGTTCTTGGTGATAAGCCAGTGCGTTGGGTTAAGCAGACTGACTTTGGTAACACCGAAGCAATTGGATATTTAGCAGATCGTCTTGCAACTCTTGGTGTTGAAAAAGAGCTATTTAAAAAGGGTGCGAAAGCTAAAGATGAAGTTCGAATTGGTGAGGGCGATAACGCCGTTATATTCGATTGGGAACCTTCGATCGAAGCTGGTGCAGAACTTCTTGCAGGTCCACGTGGTGGCGACTTACGTCTTGAATCACCTTGGGCTGGCCGCTACATCGAAGATTTAGTTGATGACCAATTAAGCGATGATGAAATCGCAATGCAATGGGAATACAACACTGTTAATCCAAACGACCCACGCGTAGTTGTGGAAGCGAAAAGCGAGGAGAGCTGATGGATGCAAAGCGAATTGTTATCAAAGTTGGATCTTCCACGCTTACCGGTAGCGCAGGAACTTCACTAAATAGCGCCGCAGTTGCGCAGCTAGTTGATGTCGTTGCTAGGTTAAAAGAATCTAACAAAGAGGTAATTGTTGTAACTTCGGCTGCAATTGCTGCCGGTATGGCGCCACTAGGTTTAACCGAGCGCCCAACAGATCTTGCAACCCAACAGGCTTCAGCTTCAGTTGGCCAGGGTTTATTGATTGCAAAGTACAGTGAAGAATTTTCACGCCACAATATTGTTGCATCTCAGGTATTAGTAACTGGCGATGATTTAGCGCGTGATACTCACAAGGAAAATGCGAAGCGCACTCTGATGCGTCTTCTAGAACTTGGTGTTGTCCCAATTATCAATGAGAACGATTCAGTAGGAACCGAAGAAATTCGACTGGGCGATAACGACCGACTTGCCGCACTTGTTCTAGAACTTGTAGGAGCACAGTTATTAGTTTTGGTTTCAGATATTGATGCGCTCTACGACGCCCCACCATCACAAGCCGGAAGCAATCGAATTGCAAAGGTAACTAATTTTGCAGAGCTAAACGATATTCAAATCGGAGGCTCTGGTTCATCCGGTGTTGGTAGCGGGGGAATGGTCACAAAGATTCAGGCTGCGGAAATTGCAACAGCTAGTGGCGCAAGCATGCTGCTTACAGATCTTGCCCATCTTGCTGATGCGCTATCTGGTAAAGATGTAGGAACGATTTTTACTTCTAAGTAAGTTTCTTCGTTACTTCAAGCAAGACCTTCGCAGTCGCAACAGTTTCATCTAAACCAGTTGGATTATCCGAAAGTTTTACAATTAGCGATCTCGTCTTCGGGTTCACAAAAATGTATTGCCCATGAAGTCCTTCGGCTTGGCTAATTCCTGGGAATGGGTGCCAAACAAAAGCGCCATAACCCCAGTTGTGATCTAACTTTGTTACTGGTGTTGTCATTCGTTTTAACCATACTGGATCAATTATTTGTTTCGAACCAGCTTGGCCACCATTTAACATTGCTAGTCCAACACGTGCATAATCGCGAGCTGCTGCATTGAAGCAACAGAATGTTTTCTCAGTCCCACCTACGCGATCAACATTCCAAGTTGCTGGGTATTTCGCACCGATTGGCTGCCAAACGTTCTTGCTGAAATAGTCCGCAACTGTTGTTCCAGTTATGGCTTTAATGATCATTCCAAGCATTTGAGTATCTACGCTTCGATATTCTGATTTGCTGCCAGGATCGAAGGCCATTTTGCGATTGTGCTTCATAAACCAACCGATATCCGTTGTGGCATACATCTGCGCAATTGCAACGCCCCAACCTTGAGGACCAGTTGGATAATTATCTGAAACCCCAACACCGCTCTGCATATCTAAAAGAGTTTGCACTGTAACGCGATCAAATGACGTTCCAGTCTTTAGCTCTGGGAAGTATTTAATAAAGGTATCGCTCTCCTTCAACTTGCCTTGAGCTATCAACTGGCCAGCAATTATTGAAGTCATAGTTTTAGCAACAGAGTAAGAAGGAAGTTGCGAAGATTCGCTAAAACCCTTCTTGTAATACTCGTAAGTTATTACGCCATTTCTAATTACAAGAAAAGCATTTGTATTTGTGCGATCTAGGAAGTCTTGCCACTTTATGGCTTTACCTTTCCACATGACCGTCTCTGGTGCTGGTGCGAAACTTGTTGGCCATTCAATTGGAGAAGCTGATGGTTGAATCGTGTGCCAAGGCATAAGCGTCGGAGTCTTTGATGCTGGTGCCAACCCGAGTTTGATTGCTGCTATCGGATTCGGATAGTGAATGAATTTCGTGAATCCAGTAAGGGCAACACCTAAAGCAACAATAATAATTAAGGTATTTCGTAGCACTCGCAATAAACGTCTCATGAGAGAAGGGTAGAAGGCTCTAGGCTAGGAACATGGAAGCCACTGCGATGATTGCCGAATTAGCCGATAAGGCTCGCTTGGCTGCGCGCACACTTATCGCCGCAAGTGAAGCCGACCGAGTGGAAGCACTAAATCGAATTGCAGATGAATTAAGTTCAAGTGAAGTTGAAATTTTGGCAGCAAATACAAAGGACATGGAGAACGCAGTTAAAGATGGCATGGCCGAGTCCATGCAAGATCGTCTTCTATTAACAGCAGCTCGCGTTCATGGGATGGCAGATGGCGCAAGATCTGTTGCTAAATTGCCAAGCCCACTTGGAAAAACTTTGCGTGAAAGTACTTTAGAAAATGGCTTACACCTAAAGCAGATTACTGTTCCATTTGGCGTAGTTGGAATGGTTTATGAAGCCAGACCAAATGTCACGGTGGATGCTGCAGTAATTTTGTTGATGTCTGGGAATGCCGCGCTCCTTCGTGGTTCTTCAAGCGCTGCAAATAGCAACCAAGTTCTTGTGACTGTAATGCGCCGGGCACTTGCTAAAACAAATATTTCGCCAGAAGTTCTGCAGTTAGTCCCATCCGAAGATCGCTCATCCGTAACGGCGTTATTGCATGCTCGTGGAAAAGTGGATCTAGTAATTCCACGGGGAAGTGCTGCGCTAATTCGTACGGTAGTTGATGATTCAACAGTCCCAACAATTGAAACTGGCGCTGGCGTTTGCCACGTTTATATCGATTCAGATGCAGACTTAAATAAGGCGCTACCAATTATTATTAATTCAAAGACGCATCGACCAAGTGTTTGTAACGCAGCCGAAACGCTTCTTGTTCATCAGAGCCTTGCTGAAGCTTTTTTGCCGAAAGCACTTTCAGCGCTGCGCGAAGCAAGAGTTAAATTAAATGTTGACTCGGCCGTTGCGAAAATTGCGCAGGCAAATAATATTGACGTCAGTATTGCAAATGAAGCTAACTGGTCTACCGAATATAACGCGCTTGAAATGAATGTTGCAGTTGTTCCAAGCCTGCTTGCAGCATCAGACCATATTGCGAAATATGGCACAAAACATACTGAAGCGATTGTCACTGAATCAGATGCGAACGCTGCAAAATTTATTGCACTTAGCGATTGCGCTGCTGTGATGGTAAATGCCTCAACAAGATTTACCGATGGCGAACAGATGGGCTTTGGCGCAGAGATTGGGATCTCGAATCAAAAACTCCATGCCCGTGGCCCAATGGGATTAGAGCAAATGACCACCACAACTTGGATTGTTACTGGCTCTGGCCAAATTCGCGCATAGTTTCAATTTATAAGTAGGCACTGGCTCGCGATAAGGTTCGCATATGGCCGCAATTTCTCGCGATGATGTCGCACACCTAGCAAAGCTGGCCCGCATTGAAATGACGCCAGCTGAACTAGATCACATGGCTACCGAGTTAGAACAGATTCTTGGCGCAGTTAAACGAGTTCAAGAAGTTGCAACTTCAGATATTGCTCCGACTTCACACCCACTTTCGATGTCAAATGTTTTCCGTGATGATGTTGTGAAACCAAGTCTTACAAATGAAGAATCACTTTCAGGTGCACCTGCTAAAGCAGAAGATCGCTTCAAGGTGCCACAAATTCTTGGTGAAGAATGACAAATATTCATTCGACCGCTTCTGAAATGGCAAGTGCTCTTGCAGCCAAAGAAATCTCTTCAGTTGAACTTACAAAGCAACATTTAGATCGCATCGCTTCTGTCGATGGAAAGATCCATGCTTTTCTGCACATTGATAGCGATGGCGCTCTGGCACAAGCCGATGCAATTGATAAGAAACGTGCGAGTGGCGAGAAACTTTCACCACTAGCGGGTGTTCCAATTGCAGTAAAAGATATTTTGGCGCAAAAAGGAATACCAACTACTGCAGGATCAAAAATTCTCGAAGGTTGGCGCCCACCATATGACTCAACTGTTGTCGCAAAATTAAAAGCGGCTGGTGTGGTAATTCTTGGTAAGACAAATATGGATGAATTCGCAATGGGTTCTTCTACGGAAAATTCTGCTTACGGAACTACGCAAAACCCTTGGGACTTAACCAGAACTCCTGGTGGTTCAAGTGGTGGATCTGCGGCGGCAGTCGCTGCATTCGAAGCACCTCTTGCAATCGGAACTGATACTGGTGGATCAATTCGCCAACCTGCAGCGCTTACTGGAATTGTTGGAGTGAAACCAACTTACGGTGGGGTTTCTCGTTATGGCGTGATTGCATATTCATCAAGCCTTGATCAAGTTGGACCATTTGCTCGAACAGTTCTAGATACCGCACTTCTTCATGAAGCGATAGCCGGACATGACGAACGTGATTCAACAAGTATTAGCGCACCTGTCCCACAAGTTGTTGCCGCTGCTAAACGCCTTGATGTTAAGGGAATGAAGATTGGTGTTATCAAAGAGTTAAGCGGTTCAGGTTTTCAAGCAGGAGTAAGTGCGCGGATTGCCGAATCACTTGAACTTCTGGTCGCAGCAGGCGCTGAAATAGTTGAAGTTTCATGTCCTAACTTTGAATATGCACTTGCGGCTTATTACTTAATTGCGCCATCAGAAGCATCATCCAACTTGGCACGCTTTGATTCCATGCGTTATGGCTTACGCGTTGGTGATGATGGAAGCAAGGGCGCTGAAGAAGTTATGAGCGCAACTCGTGAAGCTGGATTCGGTAAAGAAGTTAAGCGTCGAATCATCCTTGGAACTTATGCACTTTCATCTGGTTACTACGATGCTTATTACGGTTCTGCGCAGAAAGTTCGCACCCTGGTAAAGCAAGATTTTGATAACGCATTTGCGAAAGCAGATGTATTGGTTTCACCAGTAACCCCGACTACAGCATTTAAAATTGGCGAGAAGAGCAACGATCCAGTTGCGATGTACTTAAGTGATATCGCGACAATCCCAGTAAACATGGCTGGTATTGGCGGCATGAGTCTTCCGGTTGGTCTTGCTGATGAAGATGGACTTCCTGTCGGACTTCAAATTATGGCGCCAGTTATGCAAGATGATCGCTTCTATCGCGTTGGCGGAACTTTGGAAGCAGCGCTTCTATCTAAATGGGGAAAGCCAATACTTTCTAACGCACCAGATTTAGCGGTGAAATAATGACACTTGATTACGCAGCAGCGACGACAAAGTATGAGCCAACACTTGGCTTAGAAGTGCACGTGGAGTTAAATACAAATTCCAAGATGTTCTGTTCATGTGCAACTGAATTCGGAGCCGAACCAAATACTCAAACTTGCCCAGTCTGCCTAGGCTTGCCTGGCGCACTTCCAGTTGTTAACGGCAAAGCTATTGAGAGCACTATTTTGATTGGCCTTGCTCTTAACTGTTCGATCGCGCCATATAGCCGCTTTGCACGTAAGAATTATTTCTATCCAGATATGCCAAAGAATTTCCAAACTTCGCAATATGACGAACCTATCTGCGTTGATGGATATCTAGATGTTGAGATCGAAACTGATGAAGGTCCAAAGGTTTTCCGAGTCGATATTGAACGTGTTCACATGGAGGAAGACACAGGTAAGTCACTCCACGTTGGTGGTTCAACTGGTCGAATTCATGGCGCCGAATATTCGCTACTTGATTACAACCGAGCTGGAATCCCATTAGTTGAAATCGTTACCAGAATTATTCCGGGCACCGGAAAATATGCACCTCAAGTTGCCCGCGCATATGTAACCCAACTTCGCGACATCCTTCGTTCACTTGGCGTAAGCGATGTAAAGATGGAACAAGGTTCACTTCGTTGCGATGCCAACGTTTCACTTGCACCAATTGGAAGTGGAAAACTTGGTACGCGAAGTGAAACTAAGAACGTTAACTCGCTGCGCTCCGTAGAACGCGCACTTACTGGTGAAATTGAACGCCAAGCCAACCGCCTTGAAGCAGGGATGCGAATTATTCAAGAGACTCGTCACTTCTTAGAGGAGAGTGGACTTACCCGTCCAGGTCGCTCGAAGGAACAGGCTGAGGATTATCGTTATTTCCCAGAACCAGATTTAGTTCCGGTAACTCCAGATGCAAAGTGGGTTGAAGAACTTCGGGCAAAGTTGCCAGAAAATCCAGCAGATCGACGTAAGCGCTTGCAGAAAGAGTGGAATGTTCCT
>JAPLAY010000070.1 GCA_026393035.1 Actinomycetota bacterium | reverse complement strand
ATCGCTTGGTTGAGAGCAGGGCGAGAGTTAAGTTGATAAGTCGTTCGGTTTTGCGATCTGACACAAGAAAACCCTAGTGGTTTGGTAGCCTTCGTGCATTGAACAAGACCCCATTTTTAGATTTTGAATCAATTGGAGAGACATGACCAAACCTGGGAAAGCATTACTAGCAACTTCTCTAGCATTAACCAGCCTATTAACTTCGTGCACTTTAGATGGTGGCAGCGCCACAAAGGAGACCGCTATGTCAGATAACAGCGCGACAAATCGAGAATATCTATCGGTTTCAGCAAATGCTGGTGCAGAACCTACTGTAAGAAAACCTATTGGTGCAGCTCCAACCACACTCATCACTAAAGACATCATTGTTGGAACTGGCGCCGAAGTCACACCAACTTCTACTCTTACAGTGCAATATATTTTGATCTCTTGGAAAACTGGCGAAGTTATTCAATCTTCGTGGGCTAGCCAACCTGCAGTATTCGCACTTAGTGGAGTGATTCAAGGCTGGCAGCAAGGAATGCCCGGAATGAAAGTTGGCGGTCGCAGATTGCTAGTTATTCCACCTGACCTCGCATACGGTGCAAATGGTGCCGGGCCAATCGGACCTAACGAAACACTTGCTTTTGTTGTAGACGTTGTGGCAGTTAGCTAAATTTTCTTAAGCTTCTGTCTCATTAATTCCGTAAGCACCTTTGGAAGGTCTGCGGCGTCTTGCTGGCGCAATTGTTCCTGGGGCTAAACGTCTAGCCATGATTAGAAACGCAGTGTGAGCAATCATTCTGTGCTGCGGGCGAACGGCTAAACCTTCGTGATGCCAACCTCGAACTATCGTTTCACTGCTCTCTGGTTCCGTGAAATTTCCACTGCTCTTAATCGTTTCCGCAGTCTGTGCAAGTTGTGTTGTGGTTGCTACGTAAGCGATGAAAACGCCACCAGGTAGAAGTACGTTACTGGCCATTTCGATGCATTCCCACGGTGCCAACATATCCAAAACCACTCGATCATATTTCTTTGTGTGCTCGTGTTCCTGAACCGCGCCTAATTGCAAGCTCCAGTTTGTTGGAACCTCACCAAAATATTGCCTGATATTTTTTTCAGCAATCGTTGAGAATTCTTCACGTTTTTCAAATGAATCAACTTCCCCGTTAGGCCCTACCGCTCGTAGCAAAGAGATCGAGAGTGCACCAGAACCAACTCCTGCTTCTAAAACTTTCAAACCGGGTGCGATATCTGCCACTCCGAGAATCATTGCGGCGTCTTTAGGGTAAACAATGGTCGCCCCGCGAGGCATAGCAAGAACATAATCCGCCAGCAGAGGCTTAAAGGCTAGGAATTTTAGGCCACCGGTAGTTTCAACAACGCAGCCTTCAGACTGTCCAACAACATCGTTATGAACCAGCCAACCATTGTGAGTATGCCATTCTTGATTCAATTGCAGAGTAATTGTGTGCATTTTACCTTTTGCATCGGTAAGTTGAACTCGATCCCCTACTTTAAAAATGTGGTCTGACATCTCGCCTACTCTCAAGTCGCATTAAAATATTTAGCTTCGGGGTGGTGCACAATAATTGCGGAGGTTGATTGTTCTGGATGTAATTGGAATTCTTCACTCAACTCAACGCCAATTCGCTCGGGTTCAAGTAATTCACATAATTGTTTCTGATCCTCTAAATTGGGACAAGCTGGGTAACCGAATGAGTATCTTGATCCGCGGTAGCCCTGATCAAGAATTTCAGAAATATTCTTTGAATCTTCGGTAGCGAATCCAAGTTCTTCACGTATTCGGCCATGCCAGTGTTCGGCTAGCGCTTCAGTTAGTTGAACTGATAAACCATGGAGTTCTAGATATTCGCGATACTTATCGGCAGCAAAAAGCTTCGCCGTGGCGTCGCTAACGCTCTGTCCCATTGTTACAACATGAAAAGCAACGGTATCGATCTCGCCGCTCGCTTTACTTCTGAAAAAATCGCTCAAGCACAATCGTCGATCTCTGGTCTGTCTTGGGAAGGTGAAACGCACGCGCTCTTTTCCTTCGTTGACACCTTCGTGATGCAATATAATAAGGTCATTATTTTCACTGTAACAAGGGAAATATCCGTATACGACTGCGGCATTTAACCAACCGTTAGAAGCTACGTCGTTGAGTAATGAGCGAAGTCTTGGTCGTCCCTCATTCTCAACCATCTCTTCGTACTCGCCACGTTTGCCTTGCAACCCCCATTGCCCCACAAATAGAGCGCGTTCATCAAGCGAATTCAAATATGAAGCCAGAGGAATGCCCTTAACAATTTTAGAACCGTAGAACGGTGCCTTTGGTAATTCATTTGTACCGGAAACATCAGATCTAGTTACATCCAAGTTTGGGGCACGATTTGTTCGAGTATTCACAGTTTTACGTTCGCGAAGCAGTGGCAAGGTAACTGAGGTATCGCCTCGTTTAATTGCCATCATTGAATCCATCAAACTAAGACCTTCAAATGCATCCTTCGCGTAACGCACCGTTCCGTCGAAATTACCTGCAAGATCTTGTTCGACAAAGCTTCTTGTCAGTGCTGCTCCCCCAAGAATTACCGGCCATTTAGTAGATAGGCCACGGTTTGAAATATCTTCTAAATTCTCTTTCATAATTACCGTCGACTTCACCAGTAATCCAGACATGCCAATCACATCGACTTGAGATTCTGTAGCCGAATCGATGATTTGATTGATAGTTTGTTTGATTCCGATATTCACCACGGTATAACCATTGTTTGAAAGAATGATATCTACGAGATTCTTTCCAATATCGTGAACATCGCCCTTCACAGTTGCCAGAAGCATCGTTCCTTTACCAGCGTTTTCTACTTTCTCCATATGTGGTTCCAGCAGCGCAACAGCAGTTTTCATAACTTCAGCAGACTGCAAAACGAATGGAAGCTGCATTTGGCCACTTCCAAAGAGTTCACCGACCGTTTTCATGCCAGCAAGTAGATGCTCATTAATTATTACAAGTGGCTTGATTCCCGAGGCCATAGCTTCGTTTAAGTCTGCCTCTAGCCCAACTTTTTCGCCATCAATAATTCTGCGCTCTAACCGTTCAATTAACGGCAGTGCTGCTAATTCTGCAGCTCGCGATACCTTTGTTGATTTCGTTTCAACCCCATCGAATAATTCGAGAAATGTTGAGAGTGGATCATAAGTGCAATTTCCTTCAGTATCGAAAACTCTTCGATCGTAAACAAGATCAAGTGCAACTTTTAGTGCTTCGGCATCGATTCTCGCCATCGGTGTAATTTTTGAGGGATGAACAATGGCCGAATCCAACCCAGCTTTCACCGCTTCCGCTAGAAATACTGAATTCAAAACAATTCTGGCCGCAGGATTTAGCCCGAATGACACATTCGATACCCCAAGAGTTGTTTGTACGGTTGGGTATCTATTTTTCAATTCAGCAATTGCATTAAGCGTTTCAATGCCATCTCGTCTTGTCTCCTCTTGACCCGTAGCAATGGGGAACGTAAGCGTGTCAATCAAAATATCTTCTGTCTTCATCCCCCAGTTATTCGTTAAATCTTCAATTAGGCGCGATGCGACCCGGATCTTCCAAGCAGAGTCTCTAGCTTGACCTTCTTCATCAATTGTAAGAGCAACAACCGCGGCACCATGTTCTTGCACCAACGGCATAATTTTCGCGAATCTAGAGGTTGGTCCGTCGCCATCTTCGTAGTTAACCGAATTGATGACACTGCGGCCACCTAAATGTTCTAAGCCAGCTTTCAGAACAGCAGGCTCAGTAGAGTCTAAAACAATTGGCAGTGTCGAACTTGTCGCTAATCTAGAGGCGAGCTCATTCATATCAGCGACGCCATTTCGCCCGACATAATCAACTGAAAGATCCAACATATGGGCGCCATCTCTAATTTGATCTCGCGCAATCTCGATACAACTCTGCCAATCTTCTTCGAGTAACGCATCTCTAAATGCTCTCGAACCATTTGCATTGGCACGCTCACCGATAGCCATATATGTTAGGTCTTGTTTAAAAGGCACAAATTGGTAGAGCGATGAAGCTCCGATTTCACGAGCTACTTGACGTTTAACAATTGAATGGTTCTGTAATTTTGAAACAACTGCAGAAAGATGTGCTGGCGTGGTTCCGCAACATCCGCCAACCAAAGTTAGACCATAAGATTCGACGAACTCTGACAAGAACTTTGCTAACTCATCAGGTCCAAGTGGATAGCTCGCACCATTAGCGCCCAGTACTGGCAGCCCGGCATTCGGCATAACCGAAATTCCGACGGTACTATTTTTTGAAAGAGCGCGAAGATGTTCGGACATTTCAGCTGGACCGGTGGCGCAGTTGAGGCCTATCAAATCTATTCCAAGTGGCTCGAGCGCGTTTAACGCCGCTCCTATTTCAGAACCTAGCAACATTGTTCCGGTTGCTTCCACCGTAACTTGCGCAATCAACACAATATCGCGTTCACAATTAGTAATCGCTTCGCGTGCACCATTGATTGCAGCCTTGGCTTGTAACAAATCTTGAGAAGTTTCGATCAATAGCGCATCTACTCCACTATCAACAAGACCCTTAGATGCAATGTGATACGCCTCTTTCAACTTCACATATTCGGTATGTCCTAAAGTCGGAAGCTTTGTTCCTGGCCCCAGCGAACCTAAAACCCAACGTGGTCTATCAGTCGTTGCAAATTCAGCAGCAACTTCGCGCGCTAGTTTTCCACCAGCAAAAGCTAATTCGTAGATACGATCTTCAATTCCGTATTCTGCAAGGTTGGCCCAGTTAGCTCCGAAGGTATTTGTTTCAATGGCATCTACGCCGACGTCAAAATACTTTCTATGAACAGATTTAACTAATTCTGGTTTTGAAACATTGAGGATTTCATTACAACCCTCATGCCCCTGAAAATCTTCGAGCGTTGGATTAGCTTCTTGCAGCATCGTTCCCATAGCGCCGTCAGCAATAATGACGCGTTTGGCCATTTCGGCACGAAGAGATGATGAAATTTTCATTTGGGAGAAGGCTACCTTAGAGAGCTAGGCCAAGAGTTGCATCCAAGAATCGAGATAACTCCCCCACGCTGCCTCCAGTAACACCAGCCGATGTACTAGCTACCCAAGAATCGATGAGATCGAGAGCAAGAGGTGTATCTAAATCATTTGAAATAGCCTTCGCAATTGTAATCAGTACATCTTGCGTTGGTGCTACTTCATTTCGTGAAAGCGCGCTGCGAATCGCTTCAACTCTACGTTCTGCGGACTCCAATACTTCATCACTCCACATCCGGTCTTTGGCATAGTGTGAAGTAAGTAGGGCATATCTAATAACCATCGGATCAATACCATTCTTAAGCAAATTTGAAACTAAAACCAAGTTTCCTTTGCTCTTACTCATCTTCTCTCCATCAAGGCCAACCATGCCCGCATGAACATAACTTGAGGCGAAATCTTTTCCGGTCAGTGCTTTACCGATAGCCGCAGTCATGAAGTGATGCGGGAAAATCAAGTCACTTCCGCCACCTTGTAAATCAATTTCAAAACTATTTGTATCTGTATCGCTGGTTTCATTTAGATAATCAGCACCAATTAGATTCTCTAAAGCAATAACAGTGCACTCAACATGCCACCCAGGTCGCCCTAACCCCAACTTCGATTCCCAAGCAGGTTCCCCATCTTTATGAGCAACCCAAAGAATCGGATCAAGTGGGTGTTCCTTGCCTTCGGTAAGTGGGTCGCCACCTCGTTCGGCAAAAATCTCGATTGCTTTGCCTAATTCGATAGGAAGTTGTGAGAGAAATGCAGTCGTCTTGAAATACACATTCCCGTTGCATACATAGGTATGCCCATCTTCTGCCAGCTTTTCAATTGCCAAAATAATTGAAGCCATCGCTTCAGTGACAGCAACATAGGCTTTAGGTGGGACTACTCGTAACGCGCTCATGTCACCCGCAAACAACGCCACTTGAGATCTTCCAAGCTCTTCCCAGCTCTGGTTATCGCGAAGTGCGCGTTCAAAGAGTGGATCATCAATATCGGTAATGTTCTCGACAAAATCAACTTCTTGCCCGGAAAGTTTTAGATAACGATTAATTAAATCAAAGGTCAAATATGTTGCGGCATGCCCTAAATGAGTTGCGTCGTAAGGGGTGATACCACACACATACATTGTGAAAGCTTTTCTAGAACCATCAAAAGTTGTTACACCGGACGTCGAATTTAGGACGAGCTTGGGAAACGCGATACCCACTGGCGGAATTGAAACTTGCGGCCAAATCTTCACTTGCCTATATTAGTTTAGAAGTGTTGCGAATTCTTAATAAGGTGGCCATGGAACTGGAGGCCAATTCGGATTAGGCATTGGAAACTTTCCAGTTTCCAGAAGAAACCTCGCTCTATCAATGAAGGCTTCAATCTCAGATCGAGTAAGAAGGGTTTCAAGATACTTCTCATCTAAAGCGTCGAGTACTTTTCCAACTTTCGTGATTTCTTCCGGTTTTAGCGGGGTATCTGCAAATTGCCATAGAACCGTTCGCAATTTATTCTCAGTGTGAAATGAAACGCCATGATCGCAACCCAAAATATTTGAATCATCGATATACAAAATATGGCCAAATTTGCGGTCTGCATTATTTATGAGAGCATCAAATAGCGCCATCTCTCTGATTCGTAGATTCGAACTTGAAGCCAAATCAGTGACGTCGAAACTTTCATCAGTATCTATCCACGCTTGAACTGCGCCCATTCCAAATGGCCCATCTCGAAGAACTGTCTTTGGAACAATTGCAAAATCGCCCAGTTCGCTAATATAAAACGCGGCAACTTCACGTGATGCCAGATTTCCATCGGGAAAATCCCATAATGGTCGTTCTCCTGCGATTGGTTTGTAAATGACCTGAGTTCCATCTTCCAAGCTACATAGAAGCGAAGCGTTGGATGCATCTACGAGACGCCCAACCACTTCTAACGAACTATCTGCGATATCCATT
>JAPLAY010000054.1 GCA_026393035.1 Actinomycetota bacterium | reverse complement strand
TGCTTCTCCAAGTTTCTGGGTACGCAGAACAACTGCTTGATCACGGTAGACGGCCACGGTCGATACCGTAGCGATAATTAGGAGCGAAACCCTCGATTTACGGCAGACACGACGGCCTTAAGTGATGCCGTTGTAGTGCTTGGGTCGATGCCGACTCCCCAATAAATTCTTCCCGCAACTTCACACTCTAAATATGCCGCGGCCTTAGCATCGCCACCGGCAGAAAGTGCATGCTCGTAATAATCTAAAACACGAACATTAATATCTGGCAAGTAAGCATTCATAATATTTACAAATGCTGCAATCGGTCCATTACCTGAACCGCTTAACTCTTTAACTTGATCTTTCTCAAGAAGTTGAACAGTTAATTGCGCATCCTCGTCAAGGTTTGAAGATTGTGAAAGCGCCTTAAGTTTGAAGCGACCCCACTTGTTCTGCTCTGCGGGCAAGTATTCATCTTCAAATATTCGCCAGAGATCAGCAGCGCTAAATTCGCCACCTTGCTCATCAGTATGGTTTTGAACTACTTGGCTAAATTCAATTTGTAAGCGCCGCGGTAGATCAAGGTGATAATCGTTCTTCATTAAGTAAGAAATTCCACCCTTACCTGATTGCGAATTAACGCGAATAACTGCTTCGTATGAGCGACCAATATCTTTTGGATCAATTGGAAGATAAGGAACTGCCCAAGCAATTTCATGAACATGCTTGCCAGCGGTCTTTGCATCTTTCTCTAAATGCTCTAAGCCCTTCTTGATTGCATCTTGGTGTGAGCCAGAAAATGCGGTGAATACTAAATCCCCACCATATGGATGGCGTTCTGGAACGCGTAATTGATTGCAATATTCAACGGTGCGTCGAACTTCATCTAAATCCGAGAAATCAATATGTGGATCGATGCCATAACTAAATAAGTTCAAGCCAAGTGTTACTAGGCAAACATTTCCAGTGCGCTCACCATTTCCAAATAAGGTTCCTTCGATGCGATCTGCGCCAGCCATATAACCAAGTTCAGCAGCAGCAACTCCGGTTCCACGATCATTATGTGGGTGAAGTGAAAGCACGATTGAATCGCGATACTTTAAATTGCGGTGCATCCACTCGATTGAATCGGCATAAACATTCGGTGTCGCCATTTCAACAGTTGCAGGTAAGTTGATAATGGTCTTGTGCTGCGGCGTCGGCTTCCAAATATCGTTTACCGCATCGCAAACTTCGACCGCGAATTCTAATTCGGTGCCGGTGTATGACTCTGGGGAATATTCATAGGAAACGATTGTTCCGGGTACAGTCTTTTCATATTCCTTACAAAGCTTGGCACCATCAACTGCAATTTTCTTAATACCCTCTTTATCAAGGCCGAAGACCACGCGACGTTGCAGAGTTGAGGTTGAGTTATATAAATGAACTACTGCTTGCTTGGCGCCTTTAATTGATTCAAAGGTACGCGCAATCAAAGGTTCGCGAGCTTGGGTTAATACTTGAATGATTACATCATCCGGGATTAAACCATCTTCAATAATTTTACGAACAAAGTCGAAATCTGTTTGCGATGCGCTTGGGAAACCAACTTCAATCTCTTTGTAACCCATCTCAACTAGAAGCTTGAACATCGCTAGTTTGCGGGTTGAATCCATTGGATCAATAAGAGCTTGATTTCCATCGCGAAGGTCGACTGAACACCACTTCGGTGCAACTTCTATTCGTCTTGTTGGCCAAGTCCGGTCCGTTAAATCGACAGGAATAAATGGCGCATACCGATGGATCGGCATCGTCGAAGGAGTTTGCTTTGGAAAGTTCATAACAAGGGCAAGATTACCGCAAGTTAAAGGACTGGAAGATACCGATTCAACTCGTAAGCACTGACCTGGCGGCGATAATCTGCCCATTCGGCCCGCTTATTGCGTAGAACATATTCAAATACATCTTCGCCAAGAGCTTCACGAACAAGTGAACTTGTCTCCATTGCAGTAATTGCTTCCTCTAAGTTTGTTGGAAGAACTTCTGGGTTCGTAGTTGATTTGAGTTCGTACTTCTCTTCAATTCCCTTTAACCCTGCCGCCAAAATTACGGCGAATGCTAAATATGGATTGCATGCAGAATCTGGTGACCGAACTTCGACGCGAGTGCTGTTCTCCTTCTTTGGCTTGTATGCCGGAATTCGAACTAGCGCACTTCGATTGTTGTGACCCCAATCAACGAGAGCTGGAGCTTCCCCGCCGCCACTTAATCGTTTGTAGGAGTTAACCCATTGATTAGTAATCGCAGTAAATTCGCGCGCATGTTTCAAAATACCTGCAATGAAAGATTTACCAACTGCAGAAAGTTGTAGTTCTGCTCCTTCTTCATGGAAAGCATTCGCTTCGCCTTTAAATAACGAGAAGTGAGTATGCATTCCAGAACCAGCATGTTCAGTAAATGGCTTTGGCATAAATGAAGCATGGAAACCTTGATCGAGTGCAATCTCTTTAATTACATGGCGAAATGTCATGATGTTATCTGCAGTTGTTAAAGCATCAGCATCACGCAAATCAATTTCTTGTTGGCCAGGTGCACCTTCATGGTGTGAAAACTCAACTGATACTCCCATCGCTTCAAGCATTGTTATTGCTTGGCGACGGAAATCATGTCCGACAGCAGATGGGGTCTGATCAAAATAACCAGCAGAATCAACAGGAATTGGTGAAACATTGCTTTCTGGTGCATTTTTGAATAAGAAGAATTCCATTTCGGGATGGGTGTAACAGGTGTAACCCATATCCGCCGCTTTGCGAAGTACGCGCTTTAAAACATTTCGCGGATCTGCAGGTGATGCACTTCCATCTGGCATTGTGATGTCGCAGAACATTTTTGCGGCGCCTGGATTTGCAGTTCGCCATGGAAGCACGGTGAAGCTTGCGGCATCAGGTTTTGCCAACATATCTGATTCAGTAATACGTGCGAAACCTTCGATTGATGAACCATCGAAACCGATTCCCTCTTGAAATGCGCTCTCTAATTCTGCTGGCGCAATCGCAACTGATTTTAGAAAGCCAAGAACATCTGTAAACCAGAGTCTCACAAATCGAATACCGCGCTCTTCTAGAGTGCGCATTACGAACTCTTCTTGCTTGCTTATCTCATCACCATGGGAAGTCATGGCAGAGATACTGCCAAACCCTTGTTACGGGATTGTTAACTCCTAAAAATCCCTGCTCTTGTGCCCAATTTTTCACTGAGTTACTCTCGTTCGCATGAAGGCATTCGAAGCCAGGAGTCCGCTAGTTCGGGCCATTTTTTCCAGCCTGCTACTTGCCTCGCTCTTCACAAGCTTGGCTAGCAATCAAAATGTAAGCGCTGACGGGGTTGAGCAAAAAATCATTCAAAATGTTAAAACTTTAGCTTTTGGCTCAGACGGGAAAATTGATTGGTCCGGCAAGATCGAATCCTTTTCTTCTTCATCCTTTCTTGGCGCCACTTTTTATGAAGCTCCAGTCACTTCCCTGCCAGTCAAAATTGTGATCAGTAGCGATGCCCAGCTTCCTTTATTTGGTGAATCAAAAACACCAAGCACTTGTGCCACAACTGAATATGTCTCTGAGCCTTCGAAATCAGGTGTGCCAAATAACAGATTAGCAATCACGCCATTGACAGAAGGTTTATGCAATGTATTAATTACCAACCCAGGCAACGAAACAGTGCTTCCGCTATCCAAAGAGATAAGTATTACCTTTGCAAAAGCGAAACAATATGTGAACTTTACTTATAACGGAGTCAACTTCATCGCTGATGCAAAGAGCATCATGACAGATGGAGGTGCTCAAATATCAGTTGTTGGAAAATATCCTGAACCTGATATGAAATCGGGCTATCTCAAAGTGAAAGATTCTTTAGTCTCGCTAACCAAACCAATATGTTCTATTGCGCTAGATAAAGAGCTGGCAGCTTTTGGCACGGTAGGTTACAAGGTATTTGCTCACAAACCCGGCAATTGCACTTTGCACTACAAGAGTAAGGCGACAAGCCAATATCTTGCAGTAGATGAAATTGTTAAATTCAAATTTGTTAGCATGAAGAATCATATGAACGTTTTCACTAAGAATCCAAGGCTTTGGTGTACTCGAACAACTAATTCAATTTTAGAACTTTTGGATATTCCTTATAAAACAACTTCAGGCAAAAGTAATTCTTGTCCCTCTGGATACCTTTACAACGAGACTCTTTAGGTTACAAGCCGTGGGCTGTGGCTACCGCCTGATACTTAATCTTGCCCTCGTGAACGTTTAGCCCCTTGCCTAGCGCTGGGTCATCTGCGCAGGCTTGCTCCCAACCCTTATTAGCAAGGGCTAGCGCATATTTAATAGTTGCATTTGCGAGTGCAGCGGTCGAAGTAGCAGGAACAGCGCCTGGCATATTTGCTACACAGTAATAAAGTGAATTGTGAACTTTAAATGTTGGATCTGAGTGCGTTGTCGCCTTCGAGCCTTCAAAGCAACCACCTTGATCGATAGCAACATCAACTAGGACTGATCCTGGTTTCATCTTTGCTACGAGTGCGTCGCTCACTAGCTTTGGCGCCTTTGCGCCGTGAACAAGAACGGCGCCAATAACTAAATCAGCCGCCAT
>JAPLAY010000068.1 GCA_026393035.1 Actinomycetota bacterium | reverse complement strand
CAGATATTACAAGAGTAGTGCCTGTAAACCAAGGTCTACAGGCACTAAATCTTCTCTTCCTTAAGTTGAAAGAATCAACTTAATTCAGAACTTTTTACTAATTAAGCGATGTGCTTGTAAGTAATTGCGCCATCAACAACGTAGAAGGCTCCGATTGGTGCTGGATCCTTGGTATCGCCGTAACGGTTGAATTGGAATGTTCCACCTGCAAAATCAGGGAAAGTTCCGCTTGTAACGCAGTTTTGAATCGCTGGACGAGTTAGCTTTCCAGCCTTGATACAAGTTAGGAATACGTTAGTTGCGTTGATTGTGTTTGTTACATAACCACCTGCAACCTTAACTCCTGTTGCCTTTGTGAAAGCAGCCTTTTGTGCATCTGTTGCGATGTTGTCGAAAGGAACTTCACCTTGTGTAATACGAGCATCTTGAGCAGCCTTCTTACCAGCTGTTGTGATGAATGAGCTTGTTGCAGCGCCGTCACCAGTAGCGAATACACCGGTGTAACCAGCGTCGCGAAGTGACTTAACGAATGCACCAGCATCGATGTCGTAACCGTAGTAAACAACAACGTTTGCCTTAGCAGCCTTTACCTTTGCAGCAATTGCAGAGTAATCGCCACCAGCTACAGGAAGAAGTGAATCCTTACCAACGATTGTTGATAGCTTCTTTAGTGTTGAAAGAGCTTCATCGCGAAGTCCTTCGCCGTATGGAGATTGATCATCTACGTAGTAAGTAAGTGGTGCTGTAACACCCTTTACTGCTAGACGTGCAAGTGCTGGACCTTGGAGGCTGTCCTTAGGTACAACGCGGTGGAAAATTGGGAAACCTGAATCAGGTGCTCCTGGCTTTGAAAGTGTTACACGTGAAGCTGAAGGAGAGACCATTGTTAGGCCTGCAGCCTTGTATGAAGGGAATGAGTTTTCAGATGCGCCTGAATAAGCAGATCCGATTAGACCAATTACCTTCTTGTTCTGTGCAACTCCTGGAGAAACGATTGCAGCTTGTGTTCCGTTACCTTGATCGTCAACCTGGATTAGCTTTACTTTAACCTTTGGGTTTGTCTTATCGTATTCAGCAATAGCGTAAATTGCGCCTGCAACTTCATCTTTACCTGCTTGTGCAGCTCCACCAGATAGTGGGCCTTGGAATGCAAGTGTTACTTCTTTAACAGCTGCTGATGCAGTTGTTACTGAAACTGTTCCTAGTGCTAGAACAGATGCAGCTACAACAGCAAGAACGCTCTTTGTGTTCTTATTCATGTAGACCTTCCTGTTTTCCTGTGCAACGCACAGATTGTTATTTCCGTCCCGGGACAGGGAGGAGTGAAGGCTATAGGTGAACGGAAGGTTAACTCAAGCGGGATTTGCCGATTTAGGCACTCTTTATCCGATTGTTACAAATGTCCGTACAGGCCCCAATCGGGGCGGCCCAGGGCTAGTGGTCTGGGACTGAGTCCGGAGAAATGACCGCTTCGGCAACTGCCTTCATGCTCATGCGCCTGTCCATGGCTGCACGTTGAATCCAACCAAATGCCTCCGGCTCGCTCAGATTCATGGCAGCCATCAGGATTCCTTTTGCCCGATCAATTACTTTCCTAGTTTCGAGGCGTTCATGTAAATCCGATACCTCTTCTTTTAGGGTTCGCATCTGCAAATGCCGACTCATTGCTATTTCAATTGCTGGCGTTAAATCATTGATGCTAAATGGTTTTACTACGTATGCCATCACGCCAGCATCTCGGGCGCGTTCGACTAATTCTTTCTGACTAAATGCCGTCAACATCAGAACTGGAGAGATTTCAATAATTTCTTGGGCTGCTGAAATTCCATCAAGCTCGGGCATCTTTACATCGAGGATTGCAAGATCAGGTTTAAATTCTTTTGCTAGCGCTATCGCTTCCACGCCATTGGTTGCTTGCGCAACAACTTCATAACCTGCTTCGGTTAACATTTCAACAAGGTCAAGACGAATCAAGGCCTCGTCTTCCGCAACTAAAATTCGCGCGGCTAGTTTTTCACTCACGTGCCTCGAGTCGGATTTGAACCGACACTGTGCGGATTTTGAGTCCGCCCTCTCTACCGTTGGAGTACCGAGGCAATTTTGATTAGCAAATTAACGCAATCAATCCCCTTACTTTAACTACTTACGATATGCCGGAGCAATTCCTTCAACCGCATCGCCTACGCGGTGCACGCGCATCGCATTTGTTGAACCTGGAATTCCTGGAGGTGAGCCAGCCACAATTATGACGTTTTCCCCTTTTTGGACTCGATTCGAGTCAATCAGAATTCGGTCTACTTGTGCAACCATTTCATCGGTATGCGAAACCATCTGAGTGATCTTTGGTTCTACGCCCCATGAGAGTGCGAGTTGATTAAATACTTCAGGAGTTGGGGTAAGCGCCATGATGTTAATTGGCGAACGAATTCTTGACATACGTCGCGCAGAATCACCGCTCTGAGTAAATGCAACTAAATATTTCGCTCCAACAATTGCGCCCACCTCAGTCGCAGCCTTAGTGATTGCGCCACCTTTTGTCTTTGGGGCATGAAGTAGACCAGGAATACGATCAAGCATTGCCTCTTCAGTTCGTTCAATAATTCTTGCCATTGTTGTTACTGCTTCAATTGCGAATTCACCAACGCTAGTTTCACCAGAGAGCATTAAGGCATCAGCGCCATCTAGAACTGCATTCGCGCAATCTGTTGCTTCTGCTCTAGTCGGTCTGGAATTAGTAATCATTGAATCAAGCATTTGGGTGGCAACTATTACTGGCTTTGCAGATTCACGGGCCAACATGACACAACGCTTCTGGACCAGCGGAACTTCTTCGATCGGCATTTCAACACCAAGGTCACCACGGGCAACCATAATTCCATCGAATGCCGCAATAATTTCATCCAAATTATCTACAGCTTGTGGCTTCTCGATCTTGGCGATAACGGGACGACGAATTCCTTCTTCATCCATAATGCGATGCACATCGACAATATCTTTTGCACTTCTAACAAAAGAGAGCGCAATGAAATCTGCGCCGCTGCGTAAGCTCCAACGTAAATCTTCCTTATCTTTCTCCGAAAGTGCAGGAACAGAGACTGCAACACCTGGCAGATTGATTCCCTTGTTGTTGCTAACAGCGCCGGGCTCGATGCACTTTGTTACAACGTCATTTCCCTTAACTTCTACAACTTCAACAGTTACCTTGCCATCATCGATAAGAATTCGATCACCTGGCTTGCAATCCCCTGGTAAACCTTTGTAGGTAGTTCCAACTCGCTCTTTAGTACCAGCTACTTCATCAGTTGTAATTGTAAAAATATCGCCGCGCGCAAGATCGTGTGGGCCATTTTCAAATCGGGCTAAGCGAATCTTTGGGCCCTGTAAGTCAACAAGGATTGCAACAGCGACTCCCGCTTTTGCTGCAGCTTTGCGAACTAAATCAAAACGAGCTTGGTGCTCTGGATATCCACCATGTGAAAGGTTTAGTCGAGCCATATTCATACCAGCTGCAATAAGTTGATCCACTTTTTCTGGCGATTCGACAGCTGGACCCATTGTGCAGACTATTTTGGCTTTACGCATTTAGTAAACCTTCATCTCTGTTAACCTTTTAAAGTTAATGTAGTAAGTGTATGGATTAGTTTTCCTAAACCATCATTGGACGTGCAGTTGGTTCGATTGGAGATGGCAATTGCGTCTCACCGACTAAAAATTCATCTACGGCAGAAGCAGCGCTTCTACCCTCGGCTATTGCCCAGACGATCAGAGATTGGCCACGACCAGCATCGCCTGCCACGAATACGCCCTCAATATTTGTTGCGTATTTATCGTCCCGTGCAATATTTCCACGTTCATCAAAGCTAACTTCCAATTGCTTTAACAATTCGGACTTCTCTGGGCCAACAAATCCCATAGCGAGAAATACTAAATCAGCCGGGATTTCTTGCTCTGACCCAGCAACTTTTTCAAACTTTCCATTAACCATCTTGGTTTCAACTAATTTAATTGCCTGAAGATTGCCAGCACTATCCCCCAAAAATTCTTCAGTTGATACCGCGAATAACCTTTCGCCAGCTTCTTCATGTGCACTACTCACGCGATAAATCATTGGATACGTTGGCCAAGGTTGGGCTGATGGCCGTTCCTCTGTTGGTCTTGGCATAATTTCTAATTGCGTAACGCTTGCTGCGCCTTGCCTAATAGCTGTTCCGAGACAATCTGCTCCGGTATCACCACCGCCGAGAATTACAACGTGCTTACCCTTAGCGTTAATTGCTGGGGCTTCGTTCAATTCATTTAGAGCCTGCTTATTTCCCCAAGGTAAATATTCCATAGCCTGATGGATACCTTTTAATTCGCGACCTGGAACGTTTATGTCGCGCCAATTGGTCGCACCTAACGCTAAAACAACGGCATCATATTTTGTACGAAGTTCGCTTCCAGTGATGTCAACACCAACGTTAATTCCGCTTCTGAAACGAGTTCCTTCGCCTTCCATCTGAGCAATTCGACGATCAAGAATTGATTTCTCCATTTTGAATTCTGGAATTCCATAACGAAGTAATCCGCCTGGCTTTGCGCCACGTTCATAAACCGCAACCGTGTGTCCGGCGCGAGTTAATTGTTGCGCCGCAGCAAGTCCGGCAGGACCCGAACCAATAACGGCGACAGTTTTGCCAGTTAAACGTTCTGATGGGAGTGGAACAACAGTGCCATTGGCAAACGCTTCTTCAATTGTGCGAAGTTCAACTTGCTTGATGGTTACCGCATCCGCGTTTATTCCAATAACACATGCGGTTTCGCAAGGTGCTGGGCAGAGTCGACCAGTGAATTCTGGAAAGTTATTTGTGGCATGCAGGCGATCAATCGCTTCTTTCATTTCGCCACGCCAAATCAAATCGTTCCACTCTGGAATTAAGTTTCCCAGTGGACAACCTTCATGGCAGAACGGAATACCGCAATCCATGCAACGACCGGCTTGCTTCTTAAGCGCACCTAAATCTTGTGGCTCATAAACTTCTTTCCAGTCAAGAATTCGCACATCAACTGGTCTGCGAGTTGGAGTTTCTCTAGGTGTAGTCAAAAATCCCTTTGGATCAGCCATTGATTGCCTCCATTACAACTTTATCTACAGGTAAACCTTCGCGCTCTGCGCGTTCCATTGCGGCAAGTACACGTGCGTAATCTCGTGGCATGACCATTGAAATCCGCTTCTTGTTTTCATCCCAGTTACTCATCAATGCCTTAGCAACTTCAGAACCGGTTTCAGCATGGAAACTAGAAATCAAATCTTTAACCAATTTTTCTTGATCACTTGGCAGTGCAAGCACATCAACCATTTCGATATTTACAAGTGCCGCATCAAGATCTAAAACAAATGCTCGACCCCCGGACATTCCAGCTGCAAAATTGCGACCGGTTTTACCAAGAATTAGTACAACGCCACCAGTCATATATTCACAACCATGGTCGCCAACACCTTCAACAATTGCTGTTGCACCAGAGTTTCGGACACAGAAGCGCTCTCCGACTCTTCCTCTAATCATGATTTCACCAGAAGTTGAGCCGTAACCAATAACGTTTCCGGCAATCACATTCGCTTCAGATTTAAATGTTGCCTTTTCATCCGGACGGACAATTACGCGGCCACCAGATAGACCTTTTGCAACATAATCATTTGCATCTCCATAGAGACGAAGTGTCAATCCCTTTGGCACGAATGCACCAAAAGAGTTTCCAGCAGTTCCGTGGAGCGAAACATTTATAGTGTCTGCAGGTAATCCGGCGCCACCAAATTTGCGAGTTATCTCTGATCCCAACATGGTTCCAACGGTTCGATTAACGTTCTTTACTGGAACTTCAATGTTTACGCTTTCGCCGTTCTTTAGCGCGGGTGCAGCAAGTTCAATTAACTTATTGTCCAGCGCGCCGGTTAGCCCGTGATCTTGGGTTGTTGTGTTCTTGCGTGGTGCATCAGTATCAAATACTGGAGCTGCAAGAAGCGGTGCTAAATCAAGACCACTTGCTTTCCAATGATGAATTGCCTTCTTAGTATCCAAAAATTCAACTTGTCCGATTGCTTCGCCAAGCGTTCTAAAACCGAGAGCCGCTAAATTTTCTCGAACTTCATCGGCAATATATTCAAAGAAGGTTTCCACAAACTCTGGCTTGCCGCTAAATCTGGCGCGGAGCTCTGGATTTTGTGTCGCAACACCAACAGGGCAAGTATCAAGATGACAGACTCTCATCATGATGCAACCAGAAACAACAAGTGGAGCTGTAGCGAATCCAAATTCCTCGCCACCAAGAAGTGCAGCAATGACAATATCTCGACCAGTCTTCATCTGACCGTCAACTTGTACAACGATTCGATCTCGTAAACCATTTAGCATCAGTGTCTGTTGTGTTTCAGCCAAACCGAGTTCCCATGGCGCACCAGCATGCTTTAAGGATGTAAGTGGTGACGCACCTGTTCCCCCATCGTGCCCAGAGATTAGAACTACATCGGCATGCGCCTTACTAACACCGGCAGCGACAGTTCCGACGCCAACTTCTGCAACTAATTTCACGTGGATGCGTGCATCCTTATTTGCATTCTTAAGATCGTGAATCAATTGCGCAAGATCTTCAATTGAATAAATATCGTGGTGCGGTGGTGGTGAAATTAATCCAACACCAGGAGTTGAGTAGCGAACCTTTGCGATCCATGGATAAACCTTGCCGCCTGGAAGTTGACCGCCCTCACCTGGTTTTGCACCTTGCGCCATCTTGATTTGAATATCATCGGCATTTACAAGGTACTCACTTGTTACACCAAAGCGACCTGAAGCAACTTGCTTAATTGCAGAACGACGAGAGTCGCCGTTTGCATCTAGCGTGTAGCGCAATGGATCTTCGCCACCTTCACCAGTATTTGATTTACCACCAAGTCGGTTCATTGCAATTGCCAGAGTCTCGTGTGCTTCAGCAGAGATTGAGCCATAAGACATTGCGCCAGTTGAGAACCGCTTAATGATTTCTTCGCGACTTTCAACTTCTTCAATTGGAACAGCAGGGCGTAGGCCTATTTTAAAATCAAAGAGACCGCGAAGGGTCATCAATCGTTTTGATTGATCATCTACTCGGTTTGTATAACGCTTGAAAATGTCATATCGCTTATTGCGTGTTGCATGCTGGAGCGCGAAAACAGTTTCTGGATCGAAGAGGTGTGGTTCACCTTCACGACGCCATTGATATTCGCCACCAATTGGTAACCGCTTTGTTCCAGGAATTTCGCCACCAGGAGGATATGCAATGTGATGACGCTTGATTGTTTCCTCGGCAATAATGTCGAGTGATACGCCACCTAGCTTTGAAGTTACACCTACAAAATATTCATCGACAACTTCACGTGAAAGTCCAATGGCTTCAAAGACTTGGGCTCCGGTATATGAAGCGATGGTTGAAATTCCCATCTTCGACATAACTTTCAGAACACCTTTGCCTAGAGATTTAATTAAGTTTGCAACAGCCTTCTCTGGAGTGATGCCAGTGATAACACCTTGGCGAACCAAGTCTTCGGCAGATTCCATCGCAAGATATGGATTGATCGCAGCAGCACCGAAGCCAACTAGAAGTGCAACATGGTGAACTTCGCGAACTTCGCCTGACTCAACAATTAAGCCAACTTTAGTTCTAGTCTTTTCGCGGATTAAATGGTGATGTACTGCAGCTGTAAGAAGTAGAGATGGAATCGGCGCATCTTCAGCATCGCCATCGCGATCTGAAAGAACAATTAGGTGTGCACCATCAGCAATTGCCTTCGAAACTTCTTGTCGAATTTCGGTAATTCGATTTGCCAGCGCTTCGCCGCCACCTTGTACTGGGAATAGTCCACGAACAACGTGAGCCGCAAAACCTGGTTGATTTCCATCAGCATTTACGTGAATTAACTTTGCAAGTTCATCGTTATCGATAACTGGAAAATCTAAGGCGATCTGACGACAAGAGGCCGGACTTGGATCCAATAAATTGAATTCTGGTCCAACTGAACCGCCCAAACTTGTAACAAGTTCTTCGCGAATTGCATCGAGTGGTGGATTCGTTACTTGCGCAAAGAGTTGTGAGAAATAATCAAATAGCAATCGTGGCTTCGCAGAAAGCGCGGCAATTGGCGAGTCAGTTCCCATTGAACCAAGAGCTTCTCCTCCACTCTTAGCCATTGGCGTAAGAATTATTCGTAGCTCTTCTTCGGTGTAACCAAATGCGCGTTGTCGGCGGACTACAGATGAGTGCGGATAAACAATATGTTCGCGAGCAGGAAGATCTTCCAAGCGAACTAATCCAGCGTGCAACCATTCGCCATATGGCGCTGCGTTTGCAAGCCCATCTTTAATCTCATCATCTTCAATTATTCGACCCGCTTCAATATCAACGAGGAACATACGGCCCGGTTGTAGCCGGCCTTTGCTTTCAATTTCTTCTGGCTTGAAATCCAATACACCGAACTCACTAGCGAGAATTACTAGTCCATCTTTAGTTACCCAATAGCGTGATGGGCGTAGACCATTTCGATCCAGTACTGCACCAATCTGCTTACCATCGGTAAAAGTAATACATGCTGGACCATCCCAAGGTTCCATGATGGTTGAATGAAAAGCATAAAAATCTTTCCGAGTTTGGGACATAGTCGCATGATTTTCCCAAGCTTCCGGAATCATCATCAATACTGAATGCGGAAGTGAACGTCCACCAAGATAGAGAAGCTCTAGAACTTCATCGAACGAGCCAGAGTCGCTGCTTGAGTTATCAACGATTGGGAATAGTCGCTCTAAATCTCCTGGGATTAAATCACTTGCAAGAAGTGATTCACGTGCTCGCATCCAATTTCGATTTCCGCGAACAGTATTAATCTCACCGTTATGTGCAATGAATCGGTATGGATGGGCAAGTGGCCAAGAAGGAAAAGTGTTTGTCGAGAATCGAGAGTGCACAAGCGCAAGTGTTGAAACTACTCTGCTGTCCGAGAGATCAGGAAAGAATTCTTCGAGTTGCCCAGTAGTTAACATTCCCTTATAGACAATAGTTCGCGCGGAAAGTGATGGCACATAAATTGGGAAATTGTGTTCAATTCGTTTTCTAAAGCAGAATGCTTTTCGCTCTAATTCCAGGTCAAATTCATTGTTAGAACCAGCGACAAATATTTGTTCGAACTTTGGCATAACTGAAAGCGCAGTCTTTCCGATTGATTTTGAATCAATTGGAAGTTCGCGCCATCCCAGGATTTCAAGGCCCTCTTCTTTTGCAATTGCAGTTAGCGCTGCACGATCAGTGAAGGCTTTATCAATAAAGAAAATTCCTGTGGCATATCTACCAACTTCAGGAAGTTTGAAATCAACTACTTCGCGATAAAAAGCATCAGGAATGCAGATAAGAATTCCCGCACCATCACCGCTATCAGGTTCTGCACCGGTTGCGCCACGGTGTTCCATATTGCGAAGCGCAGTTAGGCCTTGCGAAACAATTTCGTGTGTTGCTTTCTTTTTTAAGGTAGCAACCATCGCAACACCGCAAGAATCACGTTCTTGTGTTGGGTCGTACAAACCTTGTGCTGATGGCACTGTCGAAAACAAAGTCACGAAAGCTCCTAAAACTTAATTTATTAGGTGCATCGGGACGACAGTGGCCCAACGAATTTCTCAGAGGCAAAAGGATAGCAAGCGAGCGGGGATTTAAATACCCGTCAGGTGGACTAAAGAACCAATTCCAGCGGTAATGGCCATGCCCAGTAAGCCACCTATCAGAATTCTCATGGTTGTTTTCAGGTATGGCGAGCCCGCGGTCCGTGCGCTTAGGACGCCAGTCCCGATTAAACCGGCGATTGTAAAACCAATAATGCTAAGCACTTTTGTGCCAAGCGTTGGGGCGAGTGCGCCGACAAATGGAACTAATCCGCCAATTGTAAAACTTACTGCTGAAGCGATTGCTGCTTGAACCGGGCGCGCCTTTGTATGTGGATGTTGTCCGAGTTCATCGCGCAGATGAGCAGCTAGCGCATCCTTCTCAGTCATTGTCACTGCAACTTTTGTCGCAAGTTCAAGATCAAGTCCGCGGTTCATATAAATCTCAATTAGTTCTTCGAGTTCACCTTCTGGGTCAACTGCTAAATGTTCGATCTCTAATAAGCGATCTGTTTCTTCAATGTCATTCTGCGATCTAACTGAAATATATTCGCCAACTGCCATAGACATCGCTCCTGCAGCAATTCCGGCAGCGCCCGCTGTGATCAAGAAACTATCCGCTTGTGCAGCAGACACGCCAATCATTAACGAAGCGGTAGACACAAGCCCATCATTTGCGCCAAGCACGGCAGCACGCAACCATCCCGCTTTATGAATCTTGTGGTGCATGTTGCGCTGAAATACTTCTTGTGAAGGCATAGGCAAACTCTATCCCGTTGGGCAATTACTTCTTGGGATTTTTGACCCATTTATTGTAAAAAAGGGCGCCAGCCCCTAGCAATATTAAGGAGGATACCCAAATATTTAGGCGTAAGCCGAAGATAAAGTTGGCTTCATCAATTCGGAGCATTTCAATAAATAACCGACCAAAACTATATGCGGCTACATAAAAATAAAAGATTGACCCAGTACCACGGAGTCGCGTTAAAACTGGAAGTCTAAAAATCAGCGCGGCCATTAAGAAGCACCAGATCGCTTCGTAAAGAAATGTGGGGTGAAAGGTTGCAAAATTTTCATATCCAGATGGTCGGTGTGCAAGATCTATTTCTAGACCCCACGGCAAATTCGTTGGCCCACCAAAAAGTTCCGAGTTAAACCAATTACCAAAGCGCCCTATCCCCTGTGCAACAAGAAGCCCGGGTGCAATTGCATCCGCAAGTGATGAATAGGAAAGTGACATCTCGCGTTTTATGTAGAAGATGTATGCAGCAAGTGCGCCAAGGGAAATCGCTCCCCAGATTCCAAGCCCACCCTTCCAAATTTGGAATACCGCAATCGGAGATCCACCGTCACCGAAATACTTACCAGGTGAGGTGATCACGTGATAAATCCGGCCGCCGATAATTCCAGCCGGAATAACCACAATTGCTAAATCTGAGATTTCAGTTGATTTTCCACCGAGCGCTACATATCGCTTTTTAGTAATCCAAATAGCAGCAACTATTCCAAGGAGAATGCAGAGCGCGTAATAGTGAAAAGTAAAAAATCCCAACTCCAGAGTTGAAGTACTCGGAGTTGGGATAAAAGTATTCATTAAGTCAGGACTACTTAACTCCACCTGCTGCAAGTGCAGCTTGGAATTTAGCAGGGTCCCCGTACTCGCCACCAGTTCGGTTGAGTTCCTTACCGTTAACAAAAATTGTAGGAGTTGAGTTAACGTTTTTAACCGCGGCATATGAAGATACTGACTCGGTCCATAGTGCGTAATTTCCATTGGTGACACAGTTCTGGAATTTCATTGAGGTTAACCCGATCTTGCCTCCAAGTGAGATCATAAATTCCTTTGTCCATTTGCCAGAGTTCTCGGTCGCGGCCTGGTTTTGATAAAGAATTTCATGCATCTCAATGAACTTACCTTGGTCCATTGCACATGCTGCGGCATTTGCAGCAATAATCGATTCATTAAACCCCACATTTGAGCGCTCGCCGATAAAAGTTAGTGGATGATAAACAACCTTGACCTTCTTCTCTGCAATAATCTTCTTGACATAATCATTATTGATTGCCTCAAAATCACGGCAAGCTGGGCATTGGAAATCTTCCCAAATATCAATTTGTGGCTTGACATCTGCGTTAAAGACTAAACCAGAGCCATCAGCTTTTGAAATAGAGGATGGGGCTAGCGCATTTTGTGCAGGTTTCTTATCTAAATAAACAAAGAAGCCAGTAACGGCGAGAACAAATACGATCATTCCGATGACGATTGCACGTAAACCTTTATCGCCCTTGTTGCTATTAGCCATTATCTTCTCCCGTTATTTCACTCTTTGATTTATCTAAACCGAATTTTCCAATAGGAAAACGGAACATATATGCCCCAGTTAGTGCGAGAAGAATATCTCTTCCGATTTCAATCGTGTAATTCCTGACCGGGAGTTCGCCGGAATCAATTAGCCCACCCTTGCCGAAACAGCCACAATCTAGCGAAATCCCACGAGCCCAGGCCTGTCCGATTGCAATTACGAAGGCAATCATTAAAGCGCTAGATGCCAGAGCTATAAATTGAACCCAGATTCCAACGATTAAGAAAATTCCCAGAGCAATTTCAGCAAAGGGAAGTATGAACCCAAAGAAGTTTGCAACGTGCACCGGAAGCAGTTGGTAGGCGCGAACCGAGGTGGCAGAACCATATGGATCAGTTGCCTTAAGGGCACCCGCAACTAGTAGAACTCCACCAAGAATTAAGCGAAAGCCAAGAGTTATCCATACTTGATGTCTCAGTAAATTTTTCATAGCGAAGGATCGACTCCCTCGTTCAAAGCGTTCCAAGGATTGGCGGGTTTGCGATCATATTTTTTTGAGATTCCGCGCTTTGAAAGACGATAAATAACCAGCCCTACAAATAAGGCGGCCACAACAAGAATAAATATTTCAACCATCAATTAACAATTTCAGTATGAAAACAGCTTCGCTCACCGGTGTGACATGCTGCGCCGGTTTGAATTACTTCCAACAATATTGCATCGCCGTCACAGTCAAAAGAAATCTTTTTTACCTCTTGGGTATGCCCTGAAGTTTCACCTTTAATCCAGAGGCTATTTCGACTGCGGCTCCAATACGTAGCTCGATTGGTATCTAACGTCGCCTGCAGCGCTTGGGTATTCATCCATGCCATCATTAATACTTCTTTTGAAACCGCATCTTGGGCTATCGCAGCAATTAATTCGCCGGTAGCTAAACGATTTGCAATCTCTTCTGGGATCTTTGGCACAGGAATATTCTCCCCTATTTGTGGTCAAGCGCGAATCGGGAAACCCGCTTTTGCCAATTCTTTCTTCACATCAGAAATAGTTAAGTCACCAAAGTGGAAGACACTGGCCGCTAGGACAGCATCTGCGCCTGCTGAAATAGCATCGCCAAAGTCGCTCAACTTTCCTGCCCCACCACTAGCAATTATCGGAACGCTAGAAACCGCACGTGCGGCACGCAACATTTCAATATCGAATCCAGCTTTCGTTCCATCGGCATCCATGGAATTCAGTAAAATCTCACCAACACCTCGAGAAATTCCTTCTTCAATCCAAGCTAGCGCATCAATCCCAGCGCTTTGATGACCACCATGCGTCGTCACTTCAAAACCCGATTTAGTATCAGCTCTTCTCGCATCTACTGAAAGAACTAGTACCTGATTACCAAATCGATCAGAGATTTCATTTATTAATTGTGGGCGTGCGATTGCGGCTGTATTTATAGAAACCTTATCGGCCCCGGCACGCAAAAGTTCATTTACATTTTCAGCGCTTCTAATTCCCCCGCCGACAGTTAGCGGAATAAATACTTGTTCTGCAGTCTTGCGAACCATATCTAGCGTAGTTGCTCGCTCTTCAACGCTTGCTGAAATATCTAAAAATGTTAATTCATCGGCGCCTTCAAGGCCATACTTCTTAGCTAGCTCTACTGGATCTCCAGCATCAACTAAGTCCTTAAAATTTACGCCCTTAACAACACGGCCACCAGCAACATCTAGACAAGGAATAATTCGCTTTGCAAGTGTCATGAGCTAGCAACTTCCAACGCTTGTGCCAAAGTAAATGAGCCAGAGTAAATAGCCTTGCCAACAATTGCACCTTCAACACCAACTGAAGTTAAAGCTCGTAATTCAACAAGATCATTGAGAACCGAGATGCCACCACTTGCAACTACTGGTGCTTTAGTAGCGTCACAAACTTCACACAATAATTCTAAATTCGGTCCAGTCAAAGTTCCATCTTTTGTTACATCTGTAACTATGTAACGAGAACAGCCAGCGCTATCCAATTTCGAAATCATCTCAAATAGATCGCCACCGGATTCAGTCCAACCGCGGGTAGCCAGAGTATGTCCGCGAACATCTAACCCGACTGCAATTCGATCGCCGTACTTTGAAATTGCTTTCGCGGTCCAATCAGGATTTTCAATTGCTACGGTACCGAGGTTTACGCGAGAACATCCTGTTGCAAGTGCACGTTCTAAAGATTCGTCATCTCTAATTCCACCTGAAAGTTCAACCTTAATATCAACGCTCGAAATCACTTCGTTAATCAATTCAAAATTTGAACCAATCCCGAATGCTGCATCTAGATCTACTAGGTGAATCCACTTTGCACCTTGTGAAACAAAATCCCTTGCAACCTCGACTGGAAGTCCGTAGTTGCTCTCCTTAGCCAACTCGCCTTGTACTAGGCGCACAGCGCGACCACCACGAACGTCGATAGCTGGAAGTATTTCAAGAAGTTGATTGGTCATAGCGAGGCAACCCAGTTAGAAATCAATTTCGCGCCAGCATCGCCACTCTTCTCTGGGTGAAATTGTGTTGCCACCACATAATCACGTTCAACTGCGGCAATGAACTCTTCGCCATATTCGCAAGTCGTATTAAGTGCATTTGGCACTTTGGTTTTCGCGGCATACGAATGCACGAAATAGAACATCTCATCTTCAACGCCCTGAAATAACTTTGATCCACTTGGAGCGCTTACGTTGTTCCATCCCATATGTGGAAGAAGTGGGGCGTTAATCAAATCTACTTCTCCTTGCAATACACCAACTCCATCGCAATTCTTCTTTTCATTGCTTGAATCAAAAAGAACTTGCATTCCGACGCAGATACCAAAAATTGGTCGCTCTTTCGCAACACGAGCGGCGATGATTTCTCTGCCACCAACTCCAATTAGTTGATCCATGCAAGCCGCAAAGGCACCAACACCAGGTACAACTAAACCTTGTGCTTCCTCGCAAATTTTTGGATCGTTAGTAACGACAACCTGCGAATGTGCTAACTCAAATGCGCGTTGCGCCGAACGGAGATTGCCAGAACCATAATCAAGAATTGCTATCAAAGAACGCCCTTGGTTGATGGAATTCCAGAAACCCGATTATCAATTGCACAAGCATCGCGAAGCGCACGAGCTACCGCTTTGAACTGTGCTTCAAAAACGTGATGCGCATTGCGACCTTCTAAGACTCGTACGTGCAAGGCAATTCTTGCTTCAGCCACAATAGATTCCCAGATGTGGCGACCAAGAGTTGTATCGAAAGTTCCAATTAGTTCAACAATTTCTGGTTGGCGGTGAACTAAGTAAGGGCGACCAGATAGATCTACTGCGGCTTGAACAAGAACTTCATCAAGTGGCACCATCGCATCACCAAATCTGCGGATACCGGCTTTGTCGCCAAGTGCTTCACGTAGTGCTTGGCCAAATGCCAGCGAAGTATCTTCAACTGTGTGGTGTGAATCCACCTCGACATCGCCAGTTGTCTTAACGGTTAGGTCGAAGCCCGCATGCTTACCTAATTGCGAGAGCATGTGATCGAAGAACGGAACTCCAGTATCAATATCAATTGCACCAGAACCATCAAGATTGATTTTTACATCAACGCTAGATTCCTTAGTTGCCCGCGCTACATGTGCTGTTCTCATTCTTCTCCCTCAGTTACTTAACTTATATAAATTTAATAGTTAATTATGGCCTATGAGCTGCGATAGCCGCCAAGAATTGGTCATTTTCAGCGGGCAATCCGATTGTTACTCTCAAATAACCAGCAAGACCCACATCTCTAATTAGCACGCCTTCACCAACCAAAGATTTCCAAGTTTTATGAGCCTCCTCCGAGAAGCCACCAAATAGCAGAAAATTTGCGCTGCTTGGAATGACTGCGAAGCCTAATTTTTCTAGCTCTGCTGCTACTCGTATTCGTTCTGCAATCAACGCATCTACTTCAGCTAGAAGTAAATCCGCGCAAGAGAGCGCCGTCAATGCAAGAGCTTGGGTTGCAGAACTTAAGTGATATGGGAGTCTAGTAACCAGCGCAGCTTGAATCATTGCTGGATCTGCGATTGCATAACCAACGCGCGCACCTGCGAATGCAAACGCCTTACTCATAGTTCGAACTACAACGATATTTGGATATTTTGTAATCAAAGTGGCTGCCGATAACTCACTCGAGAATTCTTGATAAGCCTCATCAACTATCAACAAACCATCAATCGCCAGCGTTGCCTTAGCTAGCGCTTCGATTTCGCTAAGCGGGGTGCAAGTTCCAGTTGGATTATTAGGTGTCGTAATGAAAGTTAGACCTGGTTTTAGAGTTTCAACCTGCTTAAGCGCAGATGCTAGTTCCAATTCAAAATCACTATTGCGCTCTCCTGAAACCCACTTTGTTCCCGTTGCCTTGGCTATTAGTGGGTGTACCGAATAAGAAGGAATAAAACCTAACGCTCCTCTTCCACCACATGCCAACATCAGTGTTTGCAATATTTCATTGCTGCCATTGGCTGCCCAAAGATTTTGCATCGTAAATTTTGAGTTAGTACTTTGGTTTATGTATTCGGCTAACTTGCTTCGCAGCTCCACCGCATCACGATCCGGATATCTATTTAGATTTTCCAAAACTTTTGGCAGCGCTAATAACATTTTTTCGACTACAGCAGCCGGTACCTTAAAGGGATTCTCATTTGTGTTGAGTGCTGTCACGCCTGTTATCTGAGGTGCGCCATATGGAATTAAATCCGATAACTCAGGTCTGATTGGTAACCAACTCGGCCAATCTACTTTCTTAGCCTCGCTCATTTTGCACCGCTTTCGAAGCGCGCACTCATCGCTTCACCGTGGGCCGGAAGATCTTCGGCAACCGCCAAAGTAATAACGCTTTCGGCAATATCTTTAAATGCTGCCTCGTTATATTCGATAAAGCTAACGCCCTTTAAGAATGTTTGAACTGACAATCCACTTGAGTGGCAAGCACATCCCCCGGTAGGCAGAACGTGGTTAGACCCAGCCGAATAATCACCGAGTGAAACCGGGGTAAATCTTCCGATAAATACCGCACCTGCATTACGAATCGATTGCGCATCCACTTTCGCATTAGCGGTTTGAATCTCTAAGTGTTCAGCTGCATATGCATTAACGACATCAAGCCCTTGCGAAATTGAATCAACTATAACAATTGCAGATTGCTTCCCGGCAAGTGCTTCTCTGATTCGTGCTTCATGCTTTGTTTTTGAGACACGATTTGCTAACTCAATCTCCACTTGTGCCGCAAGTTCTGGTGAATCAGTAACTAGTACTGCTGCAGCAATTACATCGTGTTCGGCCTGGCTAATTAAATCTGCGGCAACCTCGACCGCATTTGCACTCTTATCTGCAAGAACCGCAACTTCGGTAGGTCCTGCTTCAGAGTCAATTCCTATCAATCCACGCAGTGCTCGCTTAGCAGCAGCAACATAAATATTTCCAGGGCCGGTAACTAGGTCGACCTTCTCGCAAACACCTTCGACACCGTATGCAAACATCGCTACAGCTTGGGCGCCGCCGATTGCATAAACTTCTTTAACTCCGAGCAGAGCACATGCTGCAAGAATTGTTTTGTTAGGAAGTCCATTGTTGTCAGCTTGCGGCGGTGAGGCGACCGCAATGCTTTGTACCTTTGCTATTTGTGCAGGAACTACATTCATAATCACTGAACTTGGATAGACAGCTCGTCCACCGGGAACATAAAGCCCAACACGGTCAACCGGAATTTGTTTGTGCGTAATTTCGCCGCCATCTACAACTCTTGTGAAGATTTCACTTCGAATCTGATCAGTGTGCGCTTTGGTAACACGGCGGATTGCTTCTTCGAGCGCGCTTCTTATTTTTGGATCAAGCGCTGCAAGTGCCGCTGCTATCTCTGCTTCTGGAACTCTAATCTTTGCTGGTCTGATCCCATCAAACTTCTCGCATAAATCTAAGAGCTCACTTTCATTTGCATCTTTAACTTTAGTTAAAATTGGCGCAATATCTTTAAGTGCGGTTTCAATATCCATTGTGGCCCGCGGAAGTTCCTTGCGGTAGCCAGCTTTACTTAATTGGCGACCACGAAAGTCAACAGTACGGATTGCGGTCGATTTCACTCGCCAATTCTAATCTAAACCAGACAGTCGGGGCCGAGAATTGCTTTTAGGTCAGCGCTCAAACTTGGTGATGCTGTTACTCGTAAATCATCGCCAATCTTCATAACTAGGCTCTTGCGGCCATCATCCAATTTAAGATGAACTTCACGCTTTCCTGGGTGGGAACGCAGAATCTCTTTTATCCGATCCACTACAGGTGGCGTGCATCTCAAAGTTTCCATAGAAATAATTAGCGGACCAGATGGGGCTAATGAAATATCTGGCGTAGAAAGATCGAGCGCCATAATCTTTACTTGCTCTTCACGCTTATCAACCCGGCCGCGCACAATAACAATTCGATCTTCCATCAAATTAATTGAATGTTGAGTGTATGAATTTGAGAAGAACATCACATCTACTGCGCCCTCTAAATCCTCGACGGTGACAATTGCCCATGGCGTTCCCTGTCTGGAAACTTTGCGTTGAATTTGAGTAATCAAGCCACCGATTGTCACGATCTGCTCGTGCCCAACGCCATCTTCACTTATGTGGCTAATTGGCATATCAGTTGAAGAACGAAGTAAATGTTCGACTCCGAGAAGTGGATGATCAGAAACGTATAGTCCTAACATCTCGCGCTCATAACTTAAAAGTAAAGCTTTATCCCATTCTTGATTTGGAATATCTATCTCAACGCCAGACACGTTTGTATTAGTTGCACCTGGTGCGCTTCCGAATAAATCGAATTGGCCAATAGATTCGGCGCGCTTTGCCTCCATTACAGAGTCAATCGCTTCCAAGTAAACAAGGGTTAAACCTTTTCGTGGATGATTTAGGGAATCGAATGCACCACCCTTAATCAGTGATTCAATAGTTTTCTTATTGCAAACACTGGCATCTACCTTTGCAAGGAAATCACCGAAAGATTCGTACCGTCCAGCAGTAACCCGCTTAGCAACTATCGAGGCAACTACGTTCTCTCCAACATTTCGGATCGCAGTTAAACCAAAACGGATATCTGTCCCTAGTGGCGTGTAATCAGATTGTGACTCGTTAACATCTGGCGGCAGAACTTTTATGCCCATGCGTCGGCATTCATTTAAATAAAGCGCACTCTTATCTTTATCATCGCGCACGCTAGTTAGAAGTGCAGCCATGTATTCAGTTGGATAGTTCGCTTTTAGATAAGCAGTCCAATACGAAACCATGCCATAGCCAGCGCTATGTGCCCGGTTAAATGCGTAGTCCGAGAATGGGATCAAGGTTTCCCAAAGCTTGTCTATTGAAGATTTAGAGAAACCGTTGTCGGTCATTCCCTTTTCAAAGTTCACATATTCTTTATCGAGAATATCTTTATTCTTCTTACCCATTGCTTTACGCAATAGATCCGCACGACCAAGGCTAAAACCAGCAACCTTCTGGGCAATCGCCATTACTTGTTCTTGATAAACAATTAGCCCATAGGTATCGCCAAGAATTTCGGCAAGCGCATCCGTTAGCTCTGGATGAATAGGTATAACTACCTGGCGCTTGTTCTTGCGATCTGCATAATCATTATGCGCATTAACTCCCATTGGTCCTGGTCGGTAAAGTGCAATAACAGCGGAGATATCTTCAAATGAATCTGGGTTCATCTGACGCAACAAGGCGCGCATAGGTCCACCGTCTAGTTGGAATACGCCCAAGGTTTCACCGCGACCAAGTAATTGATATGTCTTCAAATCATCAAGCGTTAGGGTGGAAAGGTCTAAATCGATTCCCTTATTTGCTTTGATATTAAGTAGGCAATCATCGAGTACAGATAAGTTTCGCAGACCAAGAAAATCCATCTTAAGTAGGCCGATAGATTCACAAGCTCCCATATCAAATTGCGTAATGATTGCGCCATCCGCTTCACGGCGATGAATTGGAATTACATCTAGCAACGGCTCTTTACTTAAAATAACTCCCGCAGCATGCACGCCCCATTGCCGCTTTAGACCTTCAAGACCCCTGGCAGTATCAACAATTCGCTTTGAATCTGGATCAGATTCATAGAGCGCTCTAAATTCGCCAGCTTCGCCATAGCGATCATTCTTTGAATCAAAAACGCCCGCAAGTGAAATATCTTTACCCATTACTGAAGGTGGAAGAGCTTTAGTTAACTTATCCCCGATCGCATATGGATAGCCCAATACTCGAGTTGAATCTTTAAGCGCTTGTTTAGATTTGATAGTTCCGTAAGTAATAATTTGCGCAACTCGGTCTTCACCATACTTTTGCGTTGCATAAGCAATCATCTCGGAACGTCGACGCTCGTCGAAATCTAGATCAATATCAGGCATCGAAATACGTTCTGGATTTAGGAATCGCTCGAACAACAAACCATGTTTAATTGGATCAAGCGCAGTAATTCCTAACGCATATGAAACCAACGATCCTGCAGCAGAACCACGTCCAGGACCAACTCGAATTCCCATACTTCTGGCATGTGAGCAGAGGTCAGAAACAACCAAGAAGTAACCAGGGAAACCCATCTTGATCATTACTTCTAATTCGTAATCTAAACGCTCTTGATATTTTGGTTCCACGTTACCGCCGAGACGTTCCGATAAACCCTTGTTTGATTCTTTACGAAGCCAGGTATCTTCACTCTCGCCTTTAGGTACTGGGTATTGCGGCAACAAATTCTCATTTTCGCGCATCGTTATATTGCAACGTTCAGCAATTAAAAGAGTGTTATCGCAAGCCTCTGGAATATCGGAAAACAAAGTGCGCATCTCCTGGGCGCTCTTTAGGTAGAACTCATTGTTCTCAAATTTAAAACGCTTTGGATCTGCAAGTGTCGAACCAGATTGCACACAGAGCAGCGCTTCATGAGATGTTGCATCTTCGTGATGTGTGTAGTGCAGATCATTCGTTGCCAGCAGTGGTAGACCAAGTTCTTTGCCAAGCTTTAGTAGATCCGCTTTTACTCTAGTTTCAATATCAATTCCGTGATCCATTATTTCTAAGTAAAAATTCTCAGCACCGAAAATATCTCGCAACTCTGATGCAGCTTGCTTCGCCTCTTTATAGGCGCCCATTCGCAACCTAGTTTGAATCTCGCCACCCGGGCAGCCAGTTGTAGCGATAATTCCGGTTGCGTATTTGGAAAGTAGCTCGCGATCCATCCGTGGTTTGTAGTAATAACCTTCAAGCGATGCCAGAGAGGAAAGTTTAAATAGATTTGAAAGGCCATCATTATTTTCAGCTAGCAAAGTCATATGGGTATAAGCACCACCACCAGAGACATCGTCTTCGCCGCCATCTGCCCACTTAACGCGCTTCTTTTCAAACCTGGACTCGGGAGCGACGTAGGCTTCAATTCCAATAATTGGTTTTACGCCAGCTGCGATAGCTTTCTTATTAAATTCGTAAGCACCGAAAACATTTCCATGATCCGTAATTGCAATCGCTGGCATTCCTTGGTTTGCAACTTCAGTTACTAATTCGTCGACGCGCGCCGCACCATCGAGCATTGAATACTCGGTATGAACGTGAAGGTGGACGAAGCCGGAATCTGAAGACATTTGTGAGAGATTACTACTGAGGTTGGGCGGTTTGGCTCTTGGCCAATAATTCGAGTGAGCGTGTCAGGTCGGCAGGATATTCAGAGAAGAAGGCAATCTCCGAACCCGATGCGGGATGGATAAATTTCAACTCACGAGCATGAAGCCAAGGTCTAGTTATCTCAAGTCGCTCGGCAATTGTGTGGTCTGCTCCATAGGTCATATCGCCAACTAACGGATGGCGCAGCGCCGAGAAGTGCACGCGAATCTGATGTGTACGTCCAGTCTCTAATTCAATTTCCAATAACGAAACTGCTGGGAAAAATTCGAGCGCTTTGTAATGCGTGATACTCGGTTTACCATCTGCGACAACTGCAAATCGATAATCTTCACGTGGATGTCTATCGATTGGTGCATCGATTGTTCCTTCGGTCGGATCCATATGTCCTTGAGCTAATGCGTGATAAACCTTGGTAACGGTTCTATCTCTAAATTGTTGTTTGAGATTGCTATATGAATTTTCATTTTTTGCTATGACCATAAGGCCGGTTGTTCCAACATCTAGACGATGAACAACACCTTGTCGTTCTGCCGCACCGCTAGTTGACACTTGATACCCCGCAGCAATTACTCCCCCAATTACAGTGGGACCACGCCAACCTGGACTTGGATGCGCCGCTACGCCCGCTGGTTTATCAACAACAATTACATCTGAATCATCGTAGACAACTTTGAAATCAGCAATTGGAGTTGCGGTAAGTGTGGGTTCGGTTGCAGCCGCAGGCATTGTGATCTCTAAATAATCATCAGTATTAACACGATCAGATTTAGTCAGCGCCTTGCCTTTACGAGTGATCTCGCCATTCTCAATCAAAGTTACAACTGTTGAACGTGATAACCCAAGCAACCTTGAAAGTGCAGCATCTACGCGTTCTTGGTGCAAACCTTCTGGAATCGAGACGAATCTAACTTCGCGCTCATTGGAGTTCTGGCTCATTTAACTGCCGATCTTGGCGGTATCTGCGCCCAAATTAGTGAAACTATGGAAACTACTCCGATGACAACGGCGCTGTCAGCGATATTAAATGTCGGCCAATGTGGAACAGAAATCCAATCGACAACAGCTCCTTGTAAACCGCCCGGGCTTCTAAAGATGCGATCACTTAGATTTCCAAAGATTCCACCAAGAACTAAGCCGAGAGCGATTGCCCACTTAGTTGAATCAATGCGAGTTGCAAAATAGAAGATAGCAGCGGCTACTGCCATAGCAAAAACTGAGAGATAAATGGTCTTACTTGTTGCCAAGCTAAATGCTGCCCCAGTATTGAAAGCTAAATCAAATTTCAGGAAATTTCCCAGAACTTTTATCGGTGCTTCACTTAGAAGAGAAACTGCCGCATATTTTGTTAAGTAATCTGCGAGGAAGATTAGGAAAGCCGTCACTGCCAACTTTCTTCGAACAACTACATTCAGCGTCGTTCCTCTTTTTGCTTGCATGACATACATAGAGTTGCTCGTGGGAATACCTGAAGTCGTGCTTTACCAATTGAATTTCCGCACTCTTCGCAACGTCCATATGACCGGTTTTCAATGCGCTCTAGTGCGCGTTCAGTTTGAATAACCATATCTCTGGCATTGTAAACAAGTGACATTTCATGTTCACGTTCGAATGTCTTAGTTCCGGCATCGGCTTGATCGTCGCCGGCGCCCATTCCTGCGGCTGCAATTAAATCTTCCATTCCACTTTCAACTTCAGCAAGTTCGGCACGAAGTCGAGTTAAATCTTTAGAAAGTTCAGTGCGCATTGCCTTCATCTCAGTTGCAGTCCAATTTTCGGCACCTTCAGAGATAACAAGTGGGGCTGGCGCGCTCTTAATTGGTTTTAGCCCAGTTCCCTTTTTCAAAGTTTTGTTAGGACGTGGTGGTGGCAACATGGTTAAGCGACGCTCTTCAACAACTACTTCCGCTACTGAAACTTCATTTGGGGTAACTGTAATTGTTGTGGAGTTTCCCTTTGTGGTGCTCTGCAATTTCGCAGGGAACGGTTTTCCTATTGGCTTCTTGGCTAGCGAAGGTTTAACAATATTTGGCGATCGTTTAGCCGAGGCTGCCTTCTTAGCTGCCTTAGCTGGGGCCTTCTTAACGGCCTTCTTTACAATTTTCTTCGCAGGCGCCTTCTTCGCAGTTTTTTTAGCTGACTTAGCAGGGGCCTTTTTTGCGGCCTTCTTAGCAGCGATCTTCTTTGGCACGGATCCACCAGTCTCTTTTTTAAATCTGTTCAATTCTTGAAATCCACGTGTATCGGAACACGCAAGGCGCAAAGATTAGAACCTCGCAAGCATAAACACCAACTTCGCCGCGCTAGAATTCTCCACGACTCGCAATCTAGGCGCAGAAGAGGCCATCACCTCGGAGCCTGCAAGAAGAGCCGGGAACATAAAGATATGTATCCGGGGTAGAACTTGCTTCGAGTCGCAGTAGAAAAAAGTGGTGCTGAATTAATTTTTAGCGCAAGGCGGGTGGTACCGCGGTGGATTTCACACCGTCCCTCCAAATTAACTAGAAGACAGAAGTTTTCCGGGCTTAATTTGAGAGGTAAGAATGTCAACGATTAAATCTTTGTCGCCGCAGATCGATCTTCCTGCGGTTGAACACGCAATCCTCTCGTTCTGGGAAACTCAAGAAATTTTTAAGAAAACTATTTCAGTGCGCGATGGCCAACCGTCATGGACATTTTATGAAGGCCCACCTACTGCGAATGGAAAACCTGGTACTCACCACATCGAGGCGCGAGTCTTTAAGGATTTATTTCCACGCTATCAAACCATGAAGGGCAATCAAGTAATCCGTAAAGCGGGCTGGGATTGTCATGGTCTACCAGTTGAAATTGCAGTTGAGAAACAACTTGGCTTTAACGGCAAAGGCGATATCGAAAAATATGGAATCGCTAAATTTAATGATCAATGTCGAATCTCAGTTCAAGAGCATGTTGGCGAATTCACCGCAATGACAAGACGGATGGGCTTCTGGGTTGACTTTGATGAAGCGTATTGGACTATGTCTAGCGAGTATGTCGAAAGCGTCTGGTGGTCATTGCAACAAATTTGGAAGAAGGGTTTGTTAGTTCAAGATTATCGAGTTGCACCATACTGCCCAAGATGTGGAACTGGCCTTTCAGATCACGAACTTTCTCAAGGTTATGAAACGATCAAGGATCAATCCGTTTATGTTCGCTTTCCAGCAACATCCGGAAAATTAGCCGAACTCAAAGCCAGCCTTTTGGTTTGGACCACAACTCCATGGACACTTGTTTCAAATACTGCGGTCGCAGTTAATCCAAAGATTGAATACCAAGTAATTGAAATCGCTAATGAAGATTCGACTGAGAGATTAGTAGTCGCGACTAATTTAGCCTCAGTATTAGGTGAAGAGCGCAAAGTGATTGCCACCTTTACGGGCTCCGAACTCGAACACATCAAATACTCGGCACCGCTTAATTTGGTCGAAATCCCAGATGCGCATTACATCGTTCTAGCTGACTACGTAACCGTCGAAGATGGAACCGGATTGGTTCACCAATCCCCTGCATTCGGCGCGGATGACTTTGCAGTTTGTCGAAAGTACAACCTGCCAGTTGTTAATCCAATCGCTCCTGATGGCCACTTCTTACCTGAAGTTGATTTGATTGGTGGCATATTTTTCAAAGAGGCAGATAAGCCACTTATTAAAGAGTTAAAGGGAAAAGGTTTACTTTTCAAGCAACAACAATATGAACACTCTTACCCACATTGTTGGCGTTGCCACACTGCGCTTATGTATTACGCACAACCATCTTGGTATATCCGAACAACTGAAATTAAAGAGGCGTTACTCCGCGAGAATGCGAACACCAATTGGCATCCAGAAACCATAAAAACTGGACGTTATGGTGACTGGTTAAATAACAATATTGACTGGGCAATTTCAAGGAATAGATATTGGGGAACGCCACTTCCAATCTGGCGTTGTGAAAACAAGCATGAAGTCTGCGTTGGTTCACTTGCTGAACTCGGATCCCTAGCAGGAAATGATATTTCAAAGAGCGATCCTCATAGACCGTTTGTTGATGACATTACTTTTGCCTGTGCCGAATGTGGTCAGATAATGAATCGAACACCAGAAGTTATTGATTGTTGGTTTGATTCTGGCGCAATGCCATTCGCACAATGGGGCTACCCGCACAAAGAAGGTTCAGTTGAAAAATTCGAAGCCTCCTACCCTGCTGATTTCATTGCCGAAGCAATTGACCAAACTCGTGGCTGGTTTTACACCTTGATGACAATTGGAACTTTAGTCTTTGATAAAAGCTCATACGACACAGTTCTCTGTCTTGGCCATATCTTGGATAAAGATGGCCGCAAGATGAGTAAGCACCTCGGAAATGTTCTTGAACCAATGCAACTTATGGATCAGCATGGCGCAGATGCTGTGCGTTGGTACATGTTGGCAGCTGGCTCACCCTGGAGTGCACGTCGCGTCGGCCATGATGCAATTTCTGATGTTGTTCGCAAAACACTCTTAACCTATTGGAACACTGTTTCATTCTTTACGCTTTATGCAAAGGCTTCCGATTTCAAATTGGCAGAAGTTTCAAAGAACTCATCAACTATGGATCGTTGGATCCTCTCTGAATTAAACTCTTTAGTTGCAAAAGTGGATACCGCCTACGCAAATTATGATTCGCAAGAAGCCGGATCTTTAATTGGTGAATTCATTGATGATCTCTCAAACTGGTATGTCCGCAGATCGCGTCGTAAGTTCTGGGATGGCGATAACGCCGCATTAAATACTTTGTATCACTGTCTCAAGGAGCTAACCCTTGTAATGGCTCCGATGGTTCCATTTATCACCGAGCATGTTTGGCAAGAGATGGTGCGCAACCTTGAACCTAAAGAAGTTGAATCAGTTCATCTAGCAAATTTCCCAGTGAGTGACTCAACTGCGATCGATGAGAAACTTTCGAAATCAGTTCGGCTCTCTCGCCGCCTTGTTGAATTAGGTCGTGCTGCCCGCGCCGAATCAAAGGTGAAAATTAGACAACCACTTGCACGTGCTTTAGTTGCAGCTTCGGGTTGGAATGAAATGGATAGCGAGATTCGTTCTCATAT
>JAPLAY010000049.1 GCA_026393035.1 Actinomycetota bacterium | reverse complement strand
GGCCTTGAACCAATTTTCGCTACGTCTCTTGTAAACCTCTTCGCTCATGCGCGCAATCTACTCCTAGGACAACTTCTGCGTCTACTAGGGCAAGTAGGACAAGTGGTTTCATCTCATATTTTGGCCATTTTGTAATATTTAGTTAAGGGACTAAATTTCAATTACTCAAACTATTAAGGAACTAATAAGGGGAAGAAATGCGCATCGCACGCCTTGGTGAATTCAATAAAGAGAAGCCAGTAGTTGTTCTAAATGATAACGAAGCAGTTTTTGTTGATGATGTAATTGCAGACTGGAACCGTGTTGAACTAGAAAATGGCGCACTAGAGAAAGTTTCAAAACTTGATCTCTCATCTCGCCCTAAAGTTAAAATTTCTGATTATCGTCTTGGATCCCCAGTTGCGCGTCCAACAAAGGCAATCTGCGTAGGTTTGAATTACAAGCAACATGCAATTGAAACTGGCGCTACTCCTCCAGTTGAACCAATTCTTTTCATGAAGGCGCCAGACACTGTTATCGGTGGCAACGATGATGTAATCATCCCGCCAAACTCAGTTAAGACAGATTATGAAGTTGAAATCTGCATCGTCATGAAGAAGCGCGCACTTTATTTAAAATCACCAGAAGAAGCTGCAGATTACATTCTTGGTTACACAATCTCACAAGATGTTTCAGAGCGTTACTGGCAAGTTGAACGATCTGGCCAATGGGTAAAGGGAAAGTCATTTCCAACATTCAACCCAGTTGGTCCATGGATTGTTACAACCGATGAAATGAAGGACCCACAAAATCTTCGTCTTTGGTGCACAGTTGATGGCGAGAGCCGTCAAGATTCAAATACCAATGACATGATCTTTGATATCAATTATTGCGTTTGGTATATCTCACAGGTAATGGAACTCCATGCTGGAGACATTATTAACTCTGGAACTCCGCAAGGAGTTGGAATGGGCTTTAAGCCAGAGAAATACCTAAAGGGTGGCGAAGTAGTTAAGACTGGAATTGATGGAATTGGTTCAATTACGAACCACTTCAAAAATTACAAAGCTTAAATCTTTTTAAAGATTAGTAAGCAACGCCTGATGCAACCATTACGTTGCCCCAAGCCAAGTAATCTCCAGTACGAATAACGCCAACGGCGCCGTATGCCAATTTCTTGAATTCGGCATGCGGCAGCGGAATACATTCAGCCTTTGTCATGATTGCTGAAAGTTCTTTAGCGCGGTCATCTGCGCTTGGTTGAATTTCACTAGCAAACCAGAACTGCTCGATTGGTAGTTCAAGTGTCAGCATCTTCAATACATCAACAACTTTTGGCAGATTTGGTCCCATTGAAAGATCGATACAAGGAACGCCAGCAGGGATCGGGAAACCGGCATCTGAAACAACGATGCGATCAAAGTGACCAGTGCGCGCAACCATTGCAGAGATATCGCGATTAATTATTCCGGTGTATTTCATTTTCGCTCCTAGTTAGTTGTTCTCTGAGATAAATTTTTGCACTTCACTTGGTGTTGGCGATGCCATCGCCGCGCCCTTGCGAGTTACTTTAAGGGTTGCAGCATAAACACCAAAGCGGGTTGCAGTAAAGATGTCATCGCCGGCGCCAAGTCGCGTTGCAAGATTTGCGCACATCGTGTCACCGGCACCGATTGTGTCGATAGCCGTAACTTTTGGCGCCGAAATAGTCTCGGATCTTTCGCCATCAGTTACAAATGCACCCTTTGGTCCAAGAGTTATCACAACGTTTTTGCAGCCAAGTAATTTAGAAAGCGCCTGCGCTTGCTTCGCAACATCGCCTTCAATTCCAGTTAATTCTGCAGCTTCGCCTTCATTTGGAACAACAACATCAACAAGTCCTTCCCAACCAGTTAATGGTGCAACCGGTGCTGGAGTTAGAACAACTGTTACTTTATTTTCTTTGGCTAACTTTGCAGCTGCTAAATTTCCATCTGTTGGAAGTTCAAGTTGAAGAAGTAATACATCGGATTCGATGATTGTTTTTGCATGTCGCGAGATGTATTCAGCACCACCTAAATCATTTGACTGCGGAATTATAATGATTGAATTATCGCCATCTGAAGTTTGCACTGAAATGTGCCCAACGCCAGTACCAAGTTCGCTGCTGCGTTCAATGTCGGTCGAATTAACTCCTTCAGCTACGAAAGCTTTCATGAAATCATCACCAAAACCATCGGTTCCAAGATTTCCTAGCATTGCACTTTGTGCCCCTGCGCGACCTGCAGAAATTGCTTGGTTAAATCCTTTGCCGCCGAGTGCGATTGCGAAGCTATCTCCGCGAAGTGTTTCACCGCTCTTTGGTCTGCGTGGTGTGTAGGCCACAAGATCCATCATGAAACTTCCGAGCGTTGTTACCTTTGGTTTCACTTATTTGTTGCCTTACCCAGCGCACCACCAGGATGACGTTTCCCGAAATCTTCAGATGTAAATCCTCGATGTGCCATAAGAGCTGATGCGAGTGCGTCGCCTGCGGCAATAGTTAACGTTGTCGAAGTTGTTGGCGCAAGATTTAGTGAATCAGCTTCTTTTTCAAATGAAATATTAATTACCGCATCGCAGTTTTTAGCCAGCGTCGAATTTGAGGCTTTAGTAATAGCAATTGTTGGATTACCCCAAGCTTTAGCCATCTTTGCAATCGCACAAACTTCAGCAGTCTCACCTGAATTTGAGATTGCAATCAAGACATCGCCTGGAGTTAGCGCACCAGAATCGCCATGCAACGCATCGCCAGAGTGCATAAAGAATGATGGCGTTCCAGTACTTGCAAGTGTGGCGGCAATCTTCGCGCCAACAAGTCCTGACTTTCCAAGACCAGTTATTACAACGTGTCCTTGGCTCGCCAAAATAATCTCAAGTGCTGGCTTTAAATTAGCCATCAAATTCTCTGCGAAATTCGAGAGTGCAGCAATCTCAGTATTGATTGCGCTAGTTGCCGCGCTTAGCGCCTTACTTAAATCAGCCATTGGTAACTCGATTAATGCCAAGTGGATTTGATTCTTGAAGTGCTGGTGGAAGTAACGCATCCATAAAGTTCTGGAACGCAACAGGGCGCATGAAGCGATAAATCGCATCTAACCCAACTGAAGTTGTGTGGCTCGATGATGAAGGGAATTGGCCGCCATGTTGCATCGCAGCTGTAACCGCAACCGCTGTTGGGAAACCATTCATAATTACTCGGCCAGCAATATTTGATAACGCTTCAATAAGTTTTGAAACATCTTCACCCGCACTTACATGAAGTGCTGCAGTTAATTGACCTTCGAGCTTTCCAGCTACATCTAAAAACTTGGCGAAATCTGCTCGGATAATCACAGTGGTTGGACCAAAGTGCTCTTCAAGTAACTCCTTGTTCTTGAAAGCATCTGCCCAATCAACAATAAATACTGTTGGACTAACACCAAATCCACCTTCAGTTGGTTTTCCAGCAAAAGTTTTAAGTCCTGAGCTCTTACTTAATTCGGAAATAGCCGAAGTGAAGCGATCTGCTATTCCCTTATTTAATAGTGGCGCTACCGCAATAGTTGCTAGATAGTTTTCTACTTCAGCTACGAAAGCATCGCCTTCGCTGCCAGTTGGGACAATTAAGATTCCTGGCTTTGTACAGAACTGACCAGATCCAAGAGTTGCAGAATCAATCGCTGCTTTCGCAAGGTCAACTGCTTTCTCGCTAAGTGCTTTAGGTGAGAAGAAAACTGGATTCAAACTTCCCATCTCGGCATAAACTGGAATTGGAACTTCACGCTTTGCGCTAATGTCCATCAATATTTTTCCAACTTTGCCCGAACCAGTAAAACCAATTGCAGTTATATCTGGATGGCTAGCAATCCAATGGGTTATTTCAGGATTGATACCTTCGACCAGCGAAAACACATCGCTTGAAATTCCAACCTTGGCTAAGCCAGCGGTTACAGCTTTATGCATTTCACGACAAGTATTTGGATGTGATGGATGCGCTTTAACAACTACTGGACAACCCGCGGCAAGTGCCGAAGCGCTGTCACCACCGATTACTGAAAATGCAAATGGAAAATTACTTGCGGCAAAAATTCCGACAACACCGAGCGCTTGGTTAGCTTTTCTAATGTCGGGACGTGGTGCTGGAACCCAATTAGCATCTGGTCGATCAAGGATTGCTTGGTAATGCGCACCAGATTCAACCAACTGAGCGAATTGTTCTAGTTGGAAAACTGTTCGAGATAATTCGCCGGTTAGGCGGCCATTTGGCAGCGCAGTTTCGCGCATTGTTATCTCAATTAATTTTTCCCGAGAAGCTTCAATCGATTCGGCAATTGCACGAAGTGCAGCGGCTCGCTCTTTTGGCGTTGTGTTAGCAAAGGCTGATTTTGTTGCAACGGCTTTTGAAATAAGACCTGCAACATCAGAAGCTGACATCTCGGAGATTTGATCTCCAAATGCGCTTCCGGTAGTCGGGTCTACGGCCTGAAATGTTGATGCAGTCATTGGTAAAGAGTAATGCCTCTCTAGATTTTCCGGCGCGCAGTTGTAAACCGGGGGCGATCGGTTAAATCTTTATGGAGGGCGATACTCTCAAAATTTTCCGAAAGTTCCGCCGAAATTAGTGGCCCTTGAAGCTCGTTATGTTCGATAGCAAATAGCCCACCTGGCTTTAACAACCGAGCTGCCGCTTCAATGAAAACTCTTGGCGCACTCATTCCAGTTGCCGGTCCACCGAATAACGCTTCAGCAGGTTCGAAATTTAACTCCTGCGGAATTTGTGCACCATCTGGAAGATAGGGTGGATTTGCTACAACAACATCACATTTAACGCCTTCGAGCGCGCTTGATACATCGCCTTGAACTACTCGCACATTTACATCGTGCTTTGTAATATTTTTTTGTAGCCAGACCAACGCTTCATCAGATTTCTCTACCGCAACAACATGAACAACTTTCTTACCTGCTGTCTCAGAAGCGATGGATATCGCAATTACTCCAGTCCCTGATCCAAGATCGACCAAACTAACTGGATCGGCAAAGGTGTTTAACTGGTGCAAAACTTCATCGACCAAACTTTCGGTCTCTGGTCTAGGAATTAAAACTCCAGGGCCAACTTCGTATTCGAGATATCTAAATGGTGCGCTGCCAACTATGTATTGCGTTGGTTTACCGGTTAAGCGTTCGGCAATTCCTTGATTATATATTTCTTTAGTTTCAATACTTTGTTCATCGGTTAATTCAATAACTCGCCCATGAAGCTCCATGCGATTAATACCAAGTGCATGGGCCAATAAAAGTTCGGCTTCAACTGGTGCGATATTTTTCGTGGCGAGTTGGTCTTTGCCCAACTTCAGAAGATCTTTAACGATCACCTGATGCCAATTTCGCAGTCTTGTCCGCTTCTAAAAGCGCTTCGATAACTGGATCCAAGTCGCCATTTAGAACGGCATCTAAGTTATTAGATTTAAAGTTAACGCGGTGATCACTCAAGCGGTTCTCGGGAAAGTTATAAGTTCTAATGCGCTCGGAACGATCTACGGTACGAACTTGAGATTTACGTGCTGCCATCGCCTCAGCATCTGCTTGTTCTTGGGCGTGCGCCAATAAACGTGCACGCAAGATGCGCATTGCGGATTCCTTATTCTGTAATTGGGACTTCTCGTTCTGACAAGAGACAACAACACCAGTAGGAATATGGGTAATACGAACCGCAGAGTCAGTTGTATTAACGGATTGGCCACCTGGCCCAGATGAGCGATAAACATCGATACGTAAATCTTGTTGGCGAATTTCAACGTCAACTTCATCGGCTTCAGCCAAAATTAATACGCCGGCAGCAGATGTATGAATTCTGCCTTGGGATTCAGTTTCTGGAACGCGTTGTACACGATGTACTCCGCCTTCAAATTTTAACTTTGCATATGGCGACTTACCTGGTTCGGCAACGCCCTTTGATTTAACGGCCATCGAAATTTCTTTATAGCCGCCCATTTCAGAGTCGGCGTAATCAATAATTTCGGTCTTCCAACCTTGGCGTTCAGCAAACCTTTGATACATGCGCAATAAATCGCCAGCGAATAACGCTGACTCATCGCCACCAGCCCCAGCCTTAATTTCTAAAATAACATCGCGATCATCGTTGGGGTCGCGCGGCAATAAAAGTTCTTCTAGCGCAGTTTCAGTCTCTTGTAACTTTGCTTCGAGAGCTGGAATTTCAGATGCGAAATCTGCATCATCTGCAGCCATCTCTTTACCTGCAGCTAAATCTTCAGTTGCTAATTTCCATGCGCGGTAACCCGCAATTACTGGACCAAGATGGGCATAGCGTTTTCCAAGTTGGCGAGCTTTTCCTTGATCTGAGTGAATTGAAGGATCAGCCATCTCTTTCTCTAATACTTCATATTCCGCTAAAAGGGCATGGACGGATGCAAAGCGATCAGGTGCCACCTCTGCTGCCATTTGCTTCCTCCATTCCTAAATAATTCTTCTAATTAAAACTATTAATCAAATAAAAAAGACCGCAGGTAATCACACGAGGTGAATACATTGCGGTCTCTTAAGAAAGCTAGTTAGTTGTTGCAGCTCCGAAACGCTTTTCGAACTTGGCTACGCGGCCACCAGTATCGAGAATACGTTGCTTGCCGGTGTAGAACGGGTGGCAAACTGAACAAACTTCGACGTAGATAGAACCTGATTCTTTTGTGCTGCGGGTTGTGAATACTTCACCGCAACCACAAGTAACTGTGGTCTCTAAATAATTTGGGTGAATCTCGTTCTTCATTTCTTATCTCCTAGGTTTGACTGGATCGGTTATTAGCCGTGAACCAGTACGAGGTTGAAGGATAGCCCGAGAGGGCCACTATTCTGAAATTGCCTGATATTGCCTGAAATTTAGGTTCAGCTTCCGTTGGTTGAGGTGCCACCTTCAGATGTTGTGGTTTTCTGGATTTGCATCAAGAACTCCACGTTGGACTTTGTGCCCTTCATCTTCTCAAGAAGAAGCTCGAGCGCTTGTTGTGGCTCAAGTGCGTGAAGCACGCGACGCAGACGCCAAACAATATTTAGCTCTTCAGTTCCCATAAGGATTTCTTCCTTACGAGTACCAGATGCAACAACGTCAACTGCAGGGAAAATACGCTTATCCGCAAACTTACGGTTCAAGATCAATTCCATGTTTCCAGTTCCCTTGAACTCTTCGAAGATAACTTCATCCATCTTCGAACCAGTATCAATAAGAGCAGTTGCAAGGATTGTTAGCGATCCACCATTTTCAACGTTACGTGCGGCACCGAAGAATTTCTTTGGTGGATACAAAGCGGCTGAATCAACACCACCGGACAAAATACGTCCTGATGCTGGGGCTGCAATGTTGTAAGCACGACCAAGGCGAGTAATTGAATCTAGAAGAACAACTACATCGTGGCCCAGTTCAACAAGGCGCTTTGCACGTTCAATAGCTAGTTCGGCAACTGAAGTGTGATCATCTGCCGGGCGATCGAATGTTGAGGCGATAACTTCGCCCTTGATTGAACGCTGCATATCTGTAACTTCTTCTGGACGCTCATCAACTAGAACAACCATTAAGTGACACTCAGGATTATTAGTTGTGATTGCATTCGCAATTGCTTGTAGCACCATGGTCTTACCAGCTTTAGGTGGCGAGACAATAAGTCCCCGTTGACCCTTACCGATTGGTGAAATCAAATCAATAACGCGAGTAGTTAAAATGTTTGGTTCGGTTTCTAAACGCAGACGCTCTTGCGGATAAAGTGGAACTAACTTTGCAAACTCGATGCGCTCTTTTGAACTCTCAGGATCTGCACCATTAACAGTTTCAACGCGAACGAGTGCGTTAAATTTCTCTTTACGCTCACCTTCATGTGGCTGGCGAACTGAACCGGTCAATACATCGCCCTTACGAAGTCCGTATCGACGAACTTGTTGTAGTGACACGTAAACATCATTTGGGCTCGCTAAATAGCCGCCGGTGCGAATGAATGCATAATTTTCCAGAATATCTAGAAGCCCACCAACAGGTAGAAGAACGTCATCTTCAGAGATAACGATTTCGCGCTCTTCACGATTACCGCGATCACGGAAGCGATTGCCGCGGTCTCCGCGGTCACCACGATCTCGACGGTTGTTGTGGCGATCATTGCGGTTGTTATTTCCGCCGCCAGTCCATTCCTTCTTATTTACATCAGCATCTGATGCATCATTTGGATTAGAACCTTGATTCTCTTCATCATCTGAATCATCTTGGTTCTTATTTGAATTGTT
>JAPLAY010000075.1 GCA_026393035.1 Actinomycetota bacterium | reverse complement strand
AGTGCGATGTCAGCAGTTGAAGAATATCCGGCAGGTAAGAATTTAGAGATTGCAGTTGAGACAAGTGCGAGTAATGAGAAAACTATTGCTGCAACTGGGGCTGTTCCGTATGCGGCGAGAAGTGACACTTGATTAGCACTCTCTAATTTATTCTTAGGAACCATGTTTGGAACGGTTGCCTCTTTGGCTGGTGACCAGAAAAGCGTGAAACATTCGACTAAAACTGTAGCGGTATATAGCCAGAAATAATTCCCAACGATTGGGATAGATAAATACAATCCAAATCTAAAGATGTCGCAGAAAACCATTAAACGTCTACGATCAAAACGGTCGGCAATAACTCCTGCTATCGGTCCGAGAATTACCGCAGGCAACAACCGGACGATAAAAACACCAGCAATCGCAAAGTTTGCTTTTGAATAGTTTCCATTTGAAAGTTCTTGCGCCCCGAAAGAAGAGAAGACCATTGAGTTCCAAAGTTTTCTAAATGCTGGGATTGCTAAAACACTTCTGCTCTCTGGCCCCGCAGTCGCCGCGGGATATGGAAGTGGATTCGGCATGGGTTAAGACTACTTAAGCCGAAGGAGTTACGGCTTTGCCCTTACCTGAGGCCGCTTTTTTCTTAGTTTTAGCCTTGCCTGTGGCTTTGACAGTGTTCTTTGTTAGTGAAGGCGCGCTCTTCTTTGCACGTTTGCTGCTCTTCTTAACTCGAGTGGCGCCACCATTTTCAGCTTCCCATGCTCGACGTCCGGCAAGTAATTCCAAACCGCGTTCTAGAGTTAAAAATTCAACAGTATCTCCGCGACGAAGCGTCGCATTAGTTTCGCCATCGGTTATATAAATTCCAAATCTGCCATCTTTAACTAAAACTGGTTTCTGACTTGCTGGATCAATTCCTAAATCTTTTAACGGTGGCTTTGCTACTCCGCGACGGCGAACCTTAGGTTGTTTATAAAGTTCGATCGCTTCATCCAAAGTAATATCAAATAATTGTTCCTCTGCAGTAAGTGTTCGTGAATCAGTTCCATGCGTCATGTAAGGGCCATATCGCCCATTTTGAACAGTGATTGGAACATCTTCATAATTTCCAAGAGTTCTTGGAAGTGACATTAATTTCAAAGCGTCATCAATAGTGATTGTGTCGAGCGTCATTGTTGAAAGCAGTGATGCCGTCTTTGGTTTCGGTGCATCTTTCTTCTTGCGTGGCTTCTTTAATTCACCAGTCTTCTTATCTACAACTAACTCTGGTTCTGGAAAGACTTCGGTTATATAAGGTCCAAATCTTCCAGACTTTGCAATCAGTGGAAGATTTGTTTCAGGATGAATTCCTAGTTCACGCTCGCCAGAAGGTTGGGCGAGTAAATCAATCGCAACTTGAAGTGTAAGTTCATCGGGCGCCATAGTTTCTGGGATGTTTGCAAACTTACGATCATCGCCAATTCCTTTTTGGATGTATGCGCCAAAGCGGCCAACACGAATCTCAATATCTTCGCCCATCTTCATGGTATTAATTTGTTGAGCATCGATAGCGCCGAGATCTGCTGCAAGTGCTTCTAGACCAGGGTTTCCTTCGGTACCAAAGAAAAATTTAGTTAACCAAGTAACGCGATCTTCTTCGCCATTTGCAATTCGATCTAAATCTTCTTCCATCGAAGCGGTGAATTCGTAATCAACTAATTTTCCAAAGTGTTGTTCAAGTAATCCGGTTACCGAGAATGCCAGGAAGGTTGGGACAAGTGCGCGGCCGCGCTTAGATACATATCCACGATCTTGAATCGTGCTCATGATCGATGCGAAGGTTGACGGTCTACCAATTCCAAGTTCTTCGAGCTTCTTAACAAGCGTTGGTTCGGTATATCTCGCAGGAGGCTTAGTTTCATGGCCTTCGCAGATGTAATTTGAAACCTTTATCGAATCTCCAACAACCATTGCTGGCAATCTCTTATCACTCTCTGAAGCTTCATCATCGCCTGATTTATCTTCG
>JAPLAY010000060.1 GCA_026393035.1 Actinomycetota bacterium | reverse complement strand
TCAGATGAATGGACCTCACCACTTTATGCACCAGTCGATGAAGCACACCCATTTATCTTTGAAGAAAGCTATGCCTTGTCAAAAGAGGTTAATGAGAGATCGGCCTTGATGTGGTCGCGCAGATGTGAAACTGCATTTGTTGGAATGCGTTTTCCTTGGACTAATACTCCAGAAAAAACTTTAGAACTCGCACGCAGATTTAATGATGAAGATAACTTGCCACCAGATCCAAGATTTCCAAAAGGAATTGTCGCGAAAATATTATGGACATATTTAGATCTGCGCGACGCAGTTAAAGCAATTGAAGTTGTAATTAATTCAGATATAAAAGGTGCAAGTGTTTATAACTTCGCAGCGCCGGACATAATGGCGAAGGCGCCAACGTTGGAGCTCATGCAAAAGTTCCATCCCAAGAATCCGAAGCCCACTGCCGGGCCATACGGCTCCGCTATCGAGCCAAGCCTTTGTCCATACATTCGGTTATGCCCCGCAATATTTGATAGACCGGGACGCCATTTAGGGGGCAATCCCCGTTCAATTTGGCCCGAATTTTGGGCAAATCTTCTGGGGGTTCGATAACAGAACTGTTATCAAATAATTAGTAATCCACCTTGACCATTCGGCCTCACCCCATAAGAATTTGCGGAGTGCAGCCTATCTGCACATTTTATCTACGTAGAGAATGGATATAAATGCTAAAGAAATCAAAGCTAGTAGTAGCTCTTGCAGCAGTTGCGTTAATCGCAGCTACAGCACCAGCAGCTCCTGCTGCAGGAAATCTCGAAATTTTCACCTGGTGGGCATCAGGCGGAGAAGCTGCAGGTCTTGCAGGAATGACAACTGAATTCACAAACAAGAATCCAGATACAACTTTCGTTAACGCTTCAGTTGCTGGTGCAGCTGGAACAAACGCAAAGGGTGTTCTAGTTTCACGTATGGAAGCAGGAAACCCACCTGATACTTTCCAAGCTCATGCTGGTGCAGAACTTTCATCATATGTGAAGGCTGGACAGCTTGAAGATCTAACTTCACTTTACAAGTCAGAAGGATGGGACAAAGTATTCCCATCAGATTTGATCAAGACTCTTACAACTAAGGGCAAGATCTACTCTGTACCTGTAAACATTCACCGTGCAAACGTTCTATGGTGGAACCCAGCAGCTGCAAAGAAGGCTGGAATCACTAAGGCTCCTGCATCACTTGATGCAATGATCGCTGACCTTGCTAAGTTCAAGAAGGTTGGAATCGACGGAATGGCACTTGCAGGACAAGGCGACTGGGCAATTGCTCACCTATTCGACTATGTACTTCTTGCTTCAATGGGTCCAGATAAGTTCAATGGCCTATGGAACGGAAAGACAAAGTGGGATGGCGCTGAAGTTAAGACTGCTATCAAGAAGTTCGCAACAATTCTTTCTTACGGAAACGCTAGCAAGTCACTTGACTGGCCAGACGCTGGAAAGCTAATCACAACTGGTAAAGCCGGATTCTTCATCATGGGCGACTGGGCATCATCACAATGGCAATCAGAAGGCCTAAAGCTTGGCAAGGATTACACATGGGCTCCAGGTCCAGGTACTGCCGGCGTTTACCAATGGCTATCTGATTCATTCACATTGCCAAAGGGTGCTCCAAACCGTGCAGCAGGTATCGCATGGCTAAAGGTTTGTGGATCTCTTGCAGGACAAGATGCGTTCAACCCTAAGAAGGGTTCAATCGCAGTTCGCAAGGACTCAAACTCAAAGCTATACGACAGCTACCTACAAGCAGCCATGAAGTCATGGAAGGTTGACCGCCTAGTCGGTTCAACAGTTCACGGCGTTAACTATGGCAACGCTGGTATGTCAGCTTACGACTCAGCAGTCGGCAAGTTCTATGCAGGTAATGCAAAGGACTCAGCAGGACTTGTTAAGGGTCTAGTTGCTGCATACAAGACAAACAACGCTTAATTTAAGCCTGTTGTCCGTAGCAAATAAGTAATAAGGAGATTCTGGTGGGACCGAAAGGTCTCACCAGAATTTTCAATTAAGCGGGAAGATTTAGTTTTTAAAGTTAATAAAACTGACTAGAGTTCGTGAAATAGCCCGAACCAGTTGCAGGAGCAAGACATAGAATTTTTAGGACTTTGATTTTCGAGAGGTGCGTGTTTCAGTGGCATTAAAGAGTGCAAAACGAAAGAAGCATATTCAAAACCCTTGGGGTGGCTTCTTCTTCGTTCTTCCATCAATTCTTGCGATGGCAATCTTCGTTTACGGAATGATTGGCTGGACTTTAAAATTCTCATTCAGCAACCGCACGAGCGCCTGGAAGAAGGACAATAGTTTTGCTGGAGTTGCTCGCTACACGGAACTTCTAGATGATCCAGAATTTACTCACGCATTTTCAAACCTTCTAAAATTCACCATTGTATTTATGATCGGAACCATGATCTCTGGTTTGATCATGTCGCTACTTCTTGAAAAGGGAATTAAGGGCGAAGGCTTCTTCCGTTCCACATATTTGTATCCGATGGCGATTTCATTTATCGCAATGGGAACTTCATGGCGCTGGTTGATGGACTCTGCAAAAGGTCCTAAGGCAACCGGTTTGAATTTAATTTTCGACAAGATGCACTTAAATTTCTTGGAAAATACTTGGTACACATCGATTAAAGGTTCGATGTTTGCAATGGCGCTTCCCGCTATCTGGCAGATGTCAGGTTATGTAATGGCGCTCTTCTTAGCCGGATTCCGTGGAATTCCAGATGATCTTCGCGAAGCAGCTCGAGTCGATGGCGCATCTGAATACAAGATTTATCGCCATATTTTATTCCCACAGCTCAGCCCAACATTCTTAACTGTTCTAATTATTCTCGGCCATATTTCGATGAAGGTCTTCGATTTAATTTACGGAATTGCATCAAAGGGTTACGTAACCAAGGTGCTGGCGATCTATATGTGGCAGGTGATCTTCGATTTCCAGAACTATGCAAAGGGCGCGGCAATCGCGGTAGTCATTCTGGTCATGATCGCTGTAGTAGTTATTCCTTACCTAATCTATGTAAATAAGACAGAGGAGGCGAAGTAAATGAGTTCAGATCTCGCATCCCGCGCATCGCAGTCAAAAGACATTTCGCGCAATAAGAAGAAGCTTGATGGCAAGGGCCAGTTCTGGTTGGTCTTCCGTTATATCGCGCTAACAATCCTCTTTGTTATCGCTGCGCTTCCTATCTACATCATGGTTATCAACTCGGTAAAAGGTATTACCGGCGTAAACCAATCTGCAGCATTCTTGCCGCCATCATCTCTCAACTTTGGCGCCTGGGGTCCAACTTGGAAGATCTTGCGCGAACCAATGACCAGAACTTTGATCTTCGTTCTTCAGTCATCAATTATCTCGGCGATTATCGGATCAATTAATGGTTACGTCTTCGCAAAGTGGCGCTTTAAAGGTTCAACCTTTATCTTCACAACTTTCTTGTTCGGTATGTTTATTCCATACCAAGCAATCATGATTCCACTTACCCAGTTCAACAAGTGGGCTGGAATCGGCGGAACAATCTACGTACTAGTTTTTGCTCACGTAATCTACGGAATTCCAATCTGTACCTTGATCTTCCGTAACTATTACCAAGCAATTCCAAATGAACTTATCGAAGCAGCACGTGTTGATGGCGCTGGCATGGTCCGCATCTTCCGCACAATTATTCTGCCGCTATCGATTCCAGGATTCGTCGTTGTGCTTATCTGGCAGTTCACATCTGCTTGGAACGACTTCCTATTCGCAATCTTCTTAACTGGTGGATCTCCGAAGTTATCTGTTGCAACAACAGCCCTTAACTTCATTACCGGTTCTGGAAACCAGGTTTATTACGGAAACAATATGACAGCATCGTTGATCGTTTCGATCCCAACCTTGCTTGTTTATATGTTCCTTGGCCGCTATTTCTTGCGCGGTCTGCTCTCTGGTTCCTTAAAGGGTTAATTCAAGAATTAAAGAACGCCATATTTCGCAAAGGCGGCGCTGGGGGACATTCCCTCTTTAACTGCCTTGCGGAATAAGTTCTCGCCAGAATTCTTCTCAATAACCGCTTCTACAACGGCATCGATTGCAGCGACTGGAACGATTGTTACACCATCGCTATCGCCCACAATTAAATCGCCTGGATTGATCGCAACACCATCGATTTCGCACGGCACATTATGCTCAACGACTTCATATCTACCATTGATATCAACGGGAAGAGTCCCGGTAGCAAATACTTTAAAGCCCATCGCATCAGTGCGAGATAGATCGCGAGTTGGGCCATCAGTCAGTGCGCCAGCAACACCTTTAAATGCGCAGGCGGTTGAAAGTAGCTCGCCCCAAAGTGCGGCAAGACCGGTGCGATTAGTCGGAGTTACATAAACCTGATCTTTACCAACTGCATCCAATGCTTTTAATAAACCGATGTATGGCACTTCTGGGAAAGCGTTAACAATTTCCAGGCGAACTGGAAAGGCATAACCCATCATGATTCCAGAACCAGAGATCATATTTATATCTTCATTTAAAACTTGGCGACCATAACCCAACTTATCCAGGCAATCAGATGCCAGCGCCGATGTGAAAATCTTTCGAAGTTCTACTAGATCATGTGCCACGTTAGTTCCCCCAGTGCTTAGCTATTTTTTCCTTCAAAAAGTTTGCGCTATCAATCATATTCTGCATACCATCGACGCCATCTTCAATACTGACCCAACCAGTGAAGCCAACGCTCTTTAGAGTAGTGAAAATTGCATCGTAATCATTTAAGCCTTGGCCGATAACGCCATGCTTGAAGAATGATACATAACCAGCGCTACCGCCTTCTTGTTTGCGAAGCTCTTCAATGCTGCCACCAGCAAGGTGTCGATCACTGGCGCCGACAGTTAGAACGCGGTGCTTAACTTTCTCCAACAGTTCAAGTGGTTCTTCGCCCGCTGCAATTGCATTTGATGGATCGAATTGCACACCAAAACGCGGTGAATCAATGCGTGATACCAAATCTACGAAGACATCCATCATCTGGGCAAATTCCGGCTCAGTCCAGAAATCATCTTTATAGTGATTTTCAATTACCAAGATCATGTCTAACTTCTCAGCTTCAACTAAACACTTCTCAATTGAATCAACGACATATCCCATACCTTCTTCGCGGGTTATATCTTTACGACGTTGACCAGAGAGCACGCGACAATATTTGGCACCAAGTTCGGCTGACATTCGGATGCTATGAATTTCATGATCAACTTGTTTCTGGCGTAGTTGGGGATCTGGAATTGTGAAATCAGGCGAGCAGCACATCATTGGAATAACCATTCCAGTAGCTTCGACATACTTGCGAATCTTGGGCCAATTAGCCTCATCTTTGAAATCTGCGAAGTTGTTATACATCTCAAGACCTTCGATGCCCATTGCTTGGGACATATCGATCCACTCGTAGATACTTAACTTTCCGGGTTCAACTAAATCTCGAATCCAACCCTTTGGAAATGCGGCAATCTTTGGTTTCGCACTCATCCTAATTTCTCCGGGTTTCTTCCAATTATTGTGAATTGTTCAAGGTCCACAACTGATCCAGTAAATGGTTTTGATTCATCGCTCAACCAATAAATCGCACCTTCTGCCATCTGTTCCGGAGTCGTCATAGCGCCGGCTGGAATATCTACCCGGGTTAAATCTTGCGGCCAACTTGGTTTCAAACCAACAGCAACCTTGTCTCGGTATTCGCGCTCGGTTAAAACCCAACCAGGATTAATTTGATTAAAGCGCACGCTATGAACGCCATTTGCGTTCGCAAGGTTTCGAGTCATTGTCTGCATGCCACCTTTGCTGATGCTGTATGCAAGAAGCTTCGATTCACCAGCATGTGCGTTGATTGAACCAATATTTAGTACTGCGCCACTCGACTTCTTTAGCTCTTCAAAGGCAGCCTGGATTAGAAATAGCGGAGCCGTTAAATTCACCTGCACCATTGCACGGAAGTGCTCAACACTTTGCTCTGAAATATTTGTGCCACCAAAGATTGCTGCGTTATTTACGAGGCCATCAATCTTGCCAAAAGCGGCCAGTGCGCTCTTTACAATAATTTGTGGGGCATCGTCTTTCATCAAATCTGCAATACAGAGAACTGCGTTTGAACCCAGGCGCTCGACGGTCGCTTTACCTTCGACCTCATTAATTCCATGCACCAATACCTTTGCACCTTCGCGAATCGCGGCAGTTGCGATAGCAGCGCCAATTCCAGAGGTGCCACCTGTAATGATTATTGCTTTATCTTTTAGGCGCATATTAAGCCGGCTTAATTACAGATTTAATAAATTCACCAGAGTGCATCTTCTTAAATGCTGTTTCCCACTGCTCAATTGGAAACGTGCCACCAAGTACTGGTGTGAGATCTAATTTTCCAGTGCCCAACATCCGAAGTGCGCGTTCCCACATCGGCCAGTTATGGCTAAAGGAACCTTCGAGACGTACATTCTTCTGAACTAATTGATCAAGTGAGAAGTTAACTGGTTGTGGACCCCAGCCGACCTTTGAAATCCAACCATTTGGTCTAATAACATCTAGCGCAATCTTTAGCGTTGCAGAAACTCCAGCGGCATCAACAACACCATCTGCACCTAGGCCATCAACTTCCATCGCCCAATCTTTAACATCACCTATAACAACTTCACAGCCATACTTCTTTGCAACTTCTAGCCGTGCTTTATCGCGTTCTAACCCAACGATTGCAACATCTGCGCCAGCAAGCTTTGCCATTGCGGCAGATAAAATTCCAATTGGTCCTGGCCCTAAAATCACAATGCGATCGCCAGGGCGAACATGTCCCGGTGCAATCGTTGCGGAATATGCAACAGCGCAAGGTTCAGTCATAGAAGCATGATCAAATGAGACGTTATCTGGAATTTTGTGAAGTAAGCGCGATGCCACTTTGGCATATCTAGTCATTGCCCCATTTACGCCATAGCCAAAGCCTTTGCGACTTGGATCTAAGTTATATAAGCCCTGACGCGACATCGCACCGGACATATCTACAACTGCAGCGGTTTCACTAACTATGCGGTCGCCTTCGTGCCATCTGCCATCGGCTACAACGTTCTTACCGAGTTCGACAACATGGCCACCAAATTCATGTCCCAATACAACTGGGTAATTAACTGGCCAAGAATTAGTGCCTTCCCATTGGTGCAAATCTGAGCCACAAACACTTGCTGCTTCGACCTGAACAATTACATCGTCATCGCCGCAAGCTGGACGTTCTACTTCGCGAACTTCAACGCTATGGGGCTCGGATGAAAAATTAACTACACCAGCGGACTTCAATTATTTTTCTCCCTTAACTTTTACATCACCAAAGCCATGAACGGCCTCACAAATTTTACGTAGAACTTCTTCAACATTTCCCGCACCTTGGCTAAATGAGTCAGCATCGATTGCAAGCGGTGCACCAATAACAACTAGGGGAGCGCCATAAGAAGGACAGGCGATTGCTTGTTCTAGAGATAAGCCACCAACAGCTTGAACTGGAATGCTTACTGCGTCGACAACTTCGCGTAATTGATCAAGTGGATTGTTCCAAGGCTTACCAGCCGCGGCAAGACCACGACGCTCGTCATAACCAATATGGTGAATAACCATGTCGCAACCAAGCTCTTCTAATTCGCGAGCGCCTTGCACCATATCTGGACAACCTAAATTGTCACCCATAACTTTTACGCCATAATCTTTACCAGCTTGAACAACGCATTTAATCGTTTCTGGATGTGATCTCGCCATAACAACAACGTGTGTTGCACCAGCCTTGGCCATCATCTCGGCCTCTAAATATCCACCATCCATAGTTTTTAGATCGGCGATGATTGGATGATTTGGAAACTCTTTGCGAAGTGCTCTAACGCCGTGCAATCCCTCGGCCAAGATAAGTGGCGTTCCGGCTTCTAACCAGTCAACACCGGCTCTAACAGCGGTGTGAGCCATTTCTAGCGCTTCTTTAATATCGGTTAGGTCGAGTGATACTTGCACAATTGGTTTCATGTTTGAAGTTTAGTTCAAATTTGAGATTTTTACCCTTCCCTTAGCGAAAGATTATTGGTTAGATTCTCACAAGATGTTCACGAATTTGGGAAGCTTCGCAGACTTAGAAAAAGTGCTCGAATTTTCACCGCCCAAAACTCCCAGTATTGACACTGTCGGACTCATCAAACTATTTGGACAGCTTCCAAAATTTCCAAAAGACTTTGAAATCAAACGTGGTAAAAGTTTTAGCCACGATGGCGTAAAAATTACTGAACTTAGTTGGAACCCAGGGTTTGGCCCAAGAACTCAGGCTTATTTACTTCTTCCCGAAGGAACGCAGGGCCCACTTCCCGGCGCACTCTTTCTTCATAGCCATGATGATGTAAAAGAATTTGGGAAAGAGAAAGTTGTAGATGGCGTTGGTGAATTACCAGAAAGCGCGGCTTGGGTAAAACGAGATCATTATGGAAATCGTGGCGCTGCAAATGCCCTAGCCAAAAAAGGTTTCGCAGTTCTCGCCTTTGATTGTTTTCTTTGGGGATCGCGCAGATTTACTTTAGAAGATATGCCAGATCGCTTGAGTGAAATTTTAGGAAGTAAAGATTACGAACGCCTGGCAATAATGCATGAATCGATGGCGCTCTCGAAATACTTAAGTCTGTTTAATACAACTCTAGCTGGGCTATTGAATTTCGATGATCGAGTTGCCCTTGAAGTAGCAAAATCCTTGCCTGAAATCTCGGAGAATATTTATGCACTTGGATTATCTGGTGGTGGTTGTCGGGCAATTTATCTACATGCAACTTCACCAGAGTTAAAAGGTGTTGTAAGTATCGGTGCAATGGCGACTTACGAATCAATGGTTCCAACACACATTGCGCCACATTCCTGGATGTTCTTTCCTCAAGGTTTAGCTGCAAAGAGTGATTGGCCCGGAGTTGCAACTATTAATAAGACTCCGCTTTATATTCAATTCTGCGGTGAGGATCAACTCTTCACAAAGGCCGGAATGAGCGCTGCCGATGCGCAATTAGCTGCTGCATTCGCAACGAACGGCGCTACTTATAAGTCAGATACCTATCCCGTAGGTCATTCATTTACCGTGGAAATGCAGGGCTCGGCATTTGATTGGCTTTCAAAATTAGAAGCACAGATAACGAAATGACAATTTCATATGAAAATCGTTACCTAGGAGATAGTGAAAATCTAGCGCTAGCAAAGAATATTTATACCGAAATGCGTAAGTATCCAATCATTTCACCGCATGGCCATGTTGATCCGAAAATGATTTTGGCCAATGAAAACTTTGCGGATCCAGTATCTCTTCTAATGGCGCCAGATCATTACATCTTGCGGATGCTGCATAGCCAAGGAATTTCATATGAAAGCTTGGCTAGTAACGCACCAGAAGCTAACTTCAAATTGTTGGCCGAAAACTGGAAGCTATTTAGATCAACGCCATCTCGTATTTGGTTTCAAGAAATTTTGGCAACCCTCTTTGATGTAAGTGGGATTCTCGCACCAGATAACGCCATGAAAATTTATGCGCAAATTGCGGCAAAGTTAGCGACCCCAGAATTCAAGCCACAAGCGCTCTTTAAATCATTTAACATCGAACTCCTAGCAACCACCGATGCAACCGCCGATTCTTTACAGCCACACATTGATCTGTCGAAAATTGATTTAGGTGGCAGAGTAATTCCAACATTTAGACCGGATGATGTCAGTGATCCAGCTCGTACTGATTGGAAAATAACTTTAGAAAACTTAGGTAAGCGCTATGGGATTGAGATTAATTCATTTGCAAATCTTTTAGCAGCGCTTCGCAAAGCTCGAGCGCACTTTAAGGATAATGGCGCGACTGCAAGTGATCATGGAGTTTTCTCACCTCGCACCTTAAAAGTTAGCGCCGCCCAAGGTGAAGCGTTATTTGCCAGCGCGTTTTCCGGAACCGCAACCGAGAATGAATTAAATGATTTCCGAGCAGTAATGCTATTTGAACATGCAATCATGGCGGCCGATGATGGATTGGTAATGCAATTGCATCCAGGATCATTGCGCAATTACGATGCTGAAATCTTTGCAAAATTTGGACCAGATAAGGGCTTTGATATTCCAGTCGCAACTACTTATACAAAAGAGCTACAACCGCTATTAAATGCGGTCGGCAAGCACCCTAATTTCCGCCTAGTTATTTTCACACTTGATGAATCAACTTATTCTCGTGAACTTGCACCACTTGCCGGCGCATATCCAAGTGTGCGACTTGGTCCGCCGTGGTGGTTCCATGATTCCCTAAATGGGCTAGAGCGTTGGCGAGAAGCAGTTACTGAAACCGCTGGTTATTACAACACAGTTGGCTTTATCGATGACACCCGCGCATTCTGTTCTATCCCAGTTCGACATGATGTTGCGCGCAGATTTGATTCCGCCTATCTTGCCCGTGAAGTAAGTCGTCATCGAATTACTGAGAACGAAGCGATGGAACTTGCCGGAGATATCGCGTACAACCTTTCAAAAGATTTCTTCAATCTCTAATGGCTAATTCAATTCAATTTCTGCACCTTGGGCTTGGCGCTTTTCACCGCGCCCATCAGGCGGTATTCATAAAGCAGAACATCGCTAGTGTTTCAATGCGAAAGGCAGATGTAGCTGACGCGCTAAGCGCACAGGGAAACAAGTTTGAAGTTATTGCGCGTGACGGTTCAGGTGAAACCACCACTCTGGTTGAATCTATTAAGGAAGCACTTTTCTATCCGCGAGATATTGCGCGAATAACTGAGATAGCTAAGAGCCCAGATTTAAAAGCCATAACGTTAACTGTTACTGAAAAGGCTTATAAGAATGGCGGCGACGATGGGGTTCCGGCTCGTATTGCTTTCCTGCTTGCCGAGAGATTTAAAGCTGGTGCGCCAGGGATTGCAATAATCTCTTGCGACAACGTGCCAAGCAATAGCCAGTTTCTTCGGGGACTCGTTCTAGAAGTTGTAGCTGCGAATGGCGATAGCGAACTTCTGCAATGGATCAATAAAAATATTCGTTTCCCAAACTCTATGATTGATCGAATCGTGCCTGCGATGACAAGTGCTGCGATTACAACCGAACCATTTAATCAATGGGTAATCGAGAACGATCCGATTTCTGAACTATTTCAAGGAACTGGCGTTGAATTTGTGCCAGATGTAAAGCCCTATGAATTAGCCAAGATTCGGCTATTTAATGGGGTGCATTCGACCTTGGCTTATATCTGCGAAGTCGAAGGAATTGAATTTGTCGCAAATGCAATTACACATCCAGCAATTGCGCAATTCATTAAAGCGCTACAGGAAACCGAGATGGTGCCATCGATTACCGATACTGGGGGCATTGATTTAATTTCCTATGCAACAACTATTCGCAAGCGCATTTCAAATCCAACGCTGCGCCACCGAGCACATCAAATTGCGATGGATGGTTCACAGAAAATGCAGCAGCGAATCTTTGATGGTGCCAATGATTTAGCAAAGCTTGGTCGACCAGCGCCGCTACATATCGCTGCAGTTGCAATCTGGGTTCACTTCCTTGCGACCAATAGCGAGATCGATGATCCACTTGCCGATAAATTAACGCCGTTAGCTAAGTCGGCTGATGCCTTAGAGGCGGTCGTGAAAACGCTCTCTCTCGAAGATTTCACTCGTAAGTTGAATCCAAGTTACTTCGAAGCAGTCGCTAAAGACTTAGCAACTATCCGAAAGTCTTCCGTTTTAGAACTGCTTTCAAATAAGATTGCCGCATTATGAAAGCCTTCGTTGTTACCGCCCCAAAAACTTTTGAGATAGCCGAAGTTGCTGAACCAAAAGCAGGTCCTGGCGAAATAGTTGCACAAGTAGAACGCGTCGGAGTCTGCGGTACCGACGTCGAATTTTTTGATGGCGTTATGCCATACCTGCACGATGGCCAAGCAAAGTTACCGATGCGACTTGGGCACGAATGGTCTGGCACTGTAATTGAAGTTGGCGAGGGCGTAGATAAATCTATGCTGGGTAAGAAAGTTACTAGCGATGTAATGATGGGCTGCGGCAAATGTAAGCGCTGCCAAGATGGTCGCCAACATACCTGCGCAGATCGATATGAACTTGGAATTAGAAATGGTTTTGATGGCGCACTTGCCGAGAAGTTATTGATTCCGGCGCGCTTTGCATATGTTCTCCCTGATAGTTTTGATTTTGAATTAGCCGCACTTGTCGAACCAGCAGCAAATGCTTGGCGCGTTGCAGATGGCGCAAAAGCCGCACCGGGCAAGCAAATTCTGATTTGGGGCACCGGAACGGTTGGACTTTTAACTGCGCAATTTTGTTTAGCAATGGGCGCCGACGTTCACATGGTTGGCATTGATCCAAAGACGATAAAGCTTGCGCTAGAAATTGGTGTTACAAGTGCAGGTACTGAAGTTAAGGAAATTGCTGGTGGATATCACTCAGTAATTGATGCAACTTTTGATGCAACAATCCCAGCAAAATTATTGGAAATTGTTGAACCCGGTGGCCGAATAGTTCTAATCGGAGTCGACAACCATGCCGCCCCAATTGATTCTCGCAAATTGGTTTTTCGCGATATTACAGTTGTTGGAATTCTCTCTGGTTCACCAGGGTTTAAAGAATCAATTCGTTATATCGCCGAAGGCAAGATTGATCCGAAGAAGATTCTTGGTGGGACTGTTGGCTTAGACGAAGCTGGCAATATTTTCCTAGGAAATCGACCTGCTGGCCTCGGAGTTGGACCTAAAGTTTTGGTTAATCCAAGAGGTTAATTAATAAGGCTCTGGTAATCCACGCCAATTAATTCGCATGGCCTGGTTGTAACACTTGCAAGTGCATCGCTCTTCGCAATCCCGATTGAATCCATAATCTCTAGTGCGCCCGCTAGAGTGCCAATTCCACCAGCCAAAGTTCCATCACTTCGTCGAGCTTGGCCATCTTTAACGGTTATCTCCATGCCACCAAATGGATATGTACCAGAACCTAAGCCGGCGGCTGCAATTGGATCATTAGTCACAATAAATCGGTTCGAGACTTTAGCCAAGGTTTCTTTTACTAAATCATTTGGTACATGCACTTCATCAATAATTATTTGGATTGCAACATCGTTCCGCTCAATTGCAACTTGCGCAGTTCCATCAAGTGGGGGTTTAGGCATAGCATTAAATAGATGAGTTACCGTTTTGGCACCGGCGTTAAATCCTGCGATTGCTTCTTCGCGAGTTGCATTGGTATGACCGAGCGAGACCACGACGTTATTAGCGACGAGGTATTGAATCAATTCAATTGCTCCCGGAAGTTCAGGTGCAATAGTTACGATCTTGATTAAGCCGGCGTTCAGTAAGGCTTTGAGGTGGTTTAGATCGGGCTTGGCAATATGTTCTTGCGGATGGACGCCCCGTTTTTCAACTGAGATGAAGGGCCCTTCAAGATGAGTTCCCAGAATTCTTGCTTCACCAGGCGCTGGGTTCTTTCGTACTTCTTCAATCAATTTGATTGCGCGCACCGCATCGCTAAGTGCCGAGGTAATAATTGTTGGCAGATAACCAACTACGCCATTGGCATATAAAGATCTTGAAACTTTTCTAACATCTTCCGCATCTTTCGCAGTCAGCAGATCAATTCCACCATGGCCATTTACCTGAAGATCGACAAATTTTGGATTCATTATTTAGTGAAGGTTCTGATTAGCGATTTGAAGACGCCAGGCTCGCCAAGGTTTGCTAAAACTCCCGCCCCATCGAGTGAGTTCTTGCCAGAGATATGAATGCTCATACCATTGGCTTTAAGTTTTTCGCCAACCAACTTAGTGATTAAATTTTCCGGAGCTAAGACGCCTCCGATAAGTGCCACCTGAAATTCCGGGCCACCATCACATTCGCGCTTGGCAGTAGTTGCAATTAAAACAATTTCATCTGCGGCAGAATTTAAAATCACATGTGCTGCGTTATTTCCAGCAACCGCAAGGTCATTAACTATCTTTGCAAATTCCGCAATTGCATGTACTGGCCGATCTAATTGATGAACGATATGTGTTAGTTGGTATGGCTCGGCACCAAAGTGCTTGCACGCAACGTCCAATAGCTCTTGGTCTCCACCACGGCCATCGCGGGCACGCAACGCAGAATTTAGCGCCATCTTTCCAATCCAATATGCACTTGCTTCATCGCCAACTAGAAAGCCATCACCAGCAAGCGAGTGGGCCATAGAACGATTCTTACCAACTGCCAGTGCGGTTATTCCAGTACCTGCAGCAATTACAACGCCATCTTTTTCAATAGCTGCAGCACAAGCACTTACCGAATCACTACAAATCCAGAGCTCTTTTACCTTTGATTTAGCAAGAACTAGCTTTGCGATATCGCCATACTGTTTATCATCTGCAGGGAGAGTTGCTACAGCTAATACTGCACGGTCAATTTCCCCGCCTACTTCGCCCGCAAAATCAATAATTAAATTAGCTAAGTAATCTACAAGCGGAAGTTCGCCAGGAGAGAAGCCGGTAAAATTTTTAGTAATGGATTTACCATCGCCGGCTTGCGATTTAGCACGGATTCCGGATCCGCCGCCATCGAAAAAAATCACGTTATTTAACATTAGCGGGTAAACGTAACCTTACTTAGCCCGGCAGGACTATCAGGATCTAAACCATTCTTTCGCGCAAATTCGAGGGCGAATGATTGCAAGATAATCGAATCAACAGCGCTTGCATAAATTTCGTTCTCACACTTTGCGCCCGGAATTACTGTCTCATTTGGTAGCGCTAAGTCACCGGTTCCAAACCAGAAGATGCTTGGCGACTTGGCTCTAATCTTTTCTAGGTCACCTTTAAGGGAATCAAGTGGCATTCCATTTGGAGCCAGAATAAATACTTGACTCTTATTAGTAAGTGCCGAAATCGGCCCATGCATGTAATCAGCAATCGATAACCCTTGGACTGAAATCTTGCTGGTCTCTTGAATTTTTAGCGCGGCCTCGCGAGCATTTGGATAGGAGAATCCACGACCTAAAACCACAATTTCATTTGCACGATCACACTTTGCGACTGCGCTTGTTAGAGCTGAATTATCAGCAAGAAGTTCGGTGGCTGCAGCGATTACAGATTTAAAGTTAGTAAGTTTCGAGCTCCACGCGCTAACCAACATAAGCGAGGCAAGTAATTGCGCGGCATAGGATTTTGTAGCGGCAACTGCTAATTCGGTTCCAGCCATTAAGTCCAAGTGGTGGTCTGCAAGTTTTGCCAATGGAGATGCGCCATCATTTGTAATAGAAATTAACTTTGCCCCTGCTGCCTTAGCAGCTGCTGCATATTCAACTAGATCGGTTGATTGCCCACTCTGACTAATCGCAACAACCAGGGTATTTTTGAAGTTCAATTTTGCGTGGTAAATAGTTACTGAAGATGGCGATGTGAGTCCAACTGGTAATCCGAGCTGGGTTTCAATTAAATACTTAAGGAAGTGGGCCGCATTATCTGAGGTGCCACGGGCGAGGACTAGAACTGATTGAATCTCGTTGCTTTTAAGAAGATTTGCAAGAGCCGTGAATTGGCTTTCCGCCGCAATTAAATTCGTAAATACTGCAGGGATCTCGGCAATCTCTGACTGCATAATCTTCCCGATTTGATTCACGACATATTTTCGCATGAAAGCTGGAACTTTCCTAGCGGAGAGCCTCGGTACTTGGTAGCGTGAGCATGTGGCTCACGAGAATTCGATATCTATATTCCATAAGGGAATGCCAATCGCAGCCCAAGGCGCGAGCGTTGCAGAATTTCTAGCTACAAAGCCAAATCTTTTTACCGCAGGATTTCAATTTCCGATAATGATTCTTCGCGATAGCGCGCTTGAACATAACATCAATCGCATGGCTTCGTACTGCAAGTCACTCGGCTTTGAATTAGCACCACATGTTAAAACTCCGATGGCGCCACAGATTGCAAAGCGTCAGATTGCAGCCGGAGCTTGGGGCTTAACAATCGCGAACTTTAATCAGGCCCGAATCATGTTTGAGTATGGTTTTAAAAAATTGATTATTGGTAATGAAGTTATGGAGCCAACTTCAATCGCTGAGATTGCAAAGATAAATGGCAGCGGCGCTGGTTACATAATTTTCTATATCGATTCTCTAGCTGGCTTGAAGATTGCCCAAGATTCAATCGCAAATGTGCCAAATGCCAAGCTAAATGTATTTATGGAAATTGGCGCCGTTGGTGGTCGCGCCGGAATTCGTGATTTAGATTTACTAAAAACTATTCTCACCGAAATTGCTAAAGATGATCGAATCTATGTTCGTGGCGTCTCTGGCTTTGAAGGTGCAGTCCCTGATGGTGATCGCGCAGGTGCTGGTATTGAAAAGATTAGAGTTTTCTTACGACATATTGTGGCCGCGGCGAAAATTACTGCGCCATTTATCCGCGAAGATAAAATTATTATCTCGGCCGGCGGAAGTTCTTACTTTGATTATGTGGCTGAAGAATTTGCAAAGTTTGAAGGCGATGCCCATCGCATCTTGCGCAGCGGGGGATATGTAAGCCACGACCATATTCATTACGAAGATCTATATCCATTTATGGGCGCACCAGATGCGCAACGCTTCTATCCCGCTCTTGAACTCTGGGCACGTGTTCTAAGCGTTCCAGAACCTGACCTCGCCATCCTTAACTATGGCAAGCGTGATGCTGGAAATGATTTAGATGAACCGCTTCCAATATTAAAATTCACCACAAAGCCCGAAGCTTTCGTAGGCAAGATTGAGAAGCTAAATGACCAACATGCCTTTATGAAAGTCACACCAGGATCGGTAGTTGTCGGCGACATCGTTGGGTGTGGCATCTCTCACCCATGCACGAACTTCGACAAGTGGCAGTTATTGCCATTGGTAAATGACAATTACGATGTAATAGATTTAGTTCATACCCACTTCTAGAAAGGTCATCATGGCTAACACAACAATCAAGCATGTAACTGCAAAGGGCGCACCTGCTCCAGGTGGTTCATATTCACATGGCGTAATTGCTAACGGTTTTCTCTACACCTGCGGAATGGGTCCAGTTGATCCAGCAACCGGCAAGATTGTTGAAGGCGGAGTTGGTCCACAAACTCGTCAAACTTTAATTAACTTAAAGGCAATTCTTGATGAAGTTGGTGCGGATTTTAGCCAAGTAGTTAAGACAACAGCGCACCTACAAAATTGCGTTGCTGACTTTGCTGAGTACGACAAGGTTTACCGCGAATTTCTATCTGCACCATTCCCAGTTCGCACAACCGTTGGTTCAGACTTAATCAACATCTTGGTTGAAATCGATTTCGTGGTTGCACTGTAAATGACCTATCAATTTGCGGCAGAACTAGCTGGGCGCACCATCGTCATAACTGGCGGCGGGCGCAGTATTGGTCGCGAGATGGCGACTGCAGCTGCTGCCGCAAAGATGAAAGTTGCAATTCTAGAAGTTAATAAAGAAACGCTAGATCGAACCGTTGCTGAACTTAAGCAGCAAGGTGGCGATGTAACTGGTTACGTTGTCGATCTACAAGTTGAATCACAAGTCATCGAGGCAATCGCTGCGATCGAAAAAGATTTCGGAAAGATTGAAGTATTTGTAAATAACGCTGCCTTTCATGACAGCGCAGAACTTCTTAATTCCTCGCTAGAAATGTGGAATAAGACCTTTGCGATAAATACGACAGCGCCCTTTCTCTGTATCAGAGCAGTGCTTCCAGGCATGATTGCGCGCAAGAGTGGCTCGATAATTAACATCGGAACCGTTAATTCCAAGATGATGATCGGCAGCGATTCATACAGCGCATCTAAAGCTGCGCTACATGCAATCACTCGTGCCGTCGCAGTCCGATATGGCAAGCACAATATTCGTTGCAACACCGTTGTTCCAGGAACTATTGCGACTGAAGTTTGGCAAGAGCGCATCGATAGAAATCCTGCAGTCTTTGAGCAGTTAAAAACTTGGTATCCACTTGGCCGAGTTGGTAAGCCATCTGATATCACTGCAGCAGTTCTCTATCTAGCATCTGATCAAGCACCGTGGATGACTGGTACTGAATTCGTTGTTGATGGTGGATTGCTCGCCGGCTTTGCGCCGATGTATCCAGCTGTCGAAGGCTCTGATTAACAATGTCCGATAACACCTTCACAGTTCGTGGTGCCACAGTCATTGATGGCTCCGGTTCTGTTGGTGTTAAAAACGATGTTGTAGTCGTAGATGGAAAGATTGCTGAAGTTGGCAAGGTTATTAAGGGCAATGAACGCGGCAAGATCGTTGATGCCTCTGAATTAACACTTAGCCCAGGCTTTATCGATATGCACGCCCACTCAGACCTTGCAGTAATTTCAGATCACGAACATTTATCAAAAGTCACTCAAGGCGTAACACTCGAAGTTCTTGGCCAAGATGGTTTGAGTTATGTGCCATCAGACGAGGCAACTCTTGCAGTTTTGCGCGATCAATTATTTGGTTGGAATGCTGATCCAGCTGGCATCGATTGGAAATTTAGATCGGTAAAAGATTATTTAAGTATTGTCGATCGCGGCGCCGCAGTAAATGTTGCTTACTTAATTCCACATGGCAATGTTCGCATGCTCGCATGTGGCAATGAACCTGGCGATGCTTCGCCAGAGCAGATGAAACATCAACTTGCCCTTGTTGAAGATGGCATGAAGCAAGGCGCAGTTGGAATGTCTGGCGGCTTAACTTATGTTCCTGCGATGTATGCAAGTAATGAAGAGATCTCAAAGCTTGCCGCAGTAGTCGCTAAATACGGCGGTTTCTATTCACCACACCACCGAAATTACGGTGCAAACTTTCTAGATGCTGTTGATGAATGTATTGAAATTAGTCGTTCCTCAAAGTGCTCGCTAAACCTTACACATTGCCATATGAGCGCGCCGATATTCCACGATAAAACCGAATTACTCTTTGAAAAATTAGCTAAGGCCGAACTAGATGGTATCGATGTAACTCTCGATACCTATCCATATTTGGCTGGTTCTACTTACTTGCACGCACTGCTTCCATCATGGTGCCAGGCTGGTGGCAAAGAAGCGATGCGCTCTCGCATTATCGATCCGCAGAATCGTCTAAAGATTATTAACAATTTAAATGTTACTGGTTCAGATGGCAATCAAGGTGGCGTTGTTAATTGGTCCTGCATCGTTATTGCCGGTGTAATCCAGAAACATAACGAAAAATATGTCGGTGTTTATTTAGTTGAAGCGGCAAAGGCCGAAGGCAAAGAGCCAGTTGAGTTTTATCTAGATTTAATTGTTGATGAAGATTTCAAGATTTCTTGCATCCTGCACTCTGGGTATGAACCAAATGTTCGTGCAATCATGCAGCATCCAAAACATATGGTCGGTACCGATGGCATTCTCACCGGCAACCGCCCGCACCCACGTGGATACGGAACCTTTGCTAGATATCTTGGGGTTTATGCGCGCGAGGAAAAAATTCTTACGATGGAAGGCGCAATTAATCGCATGACCGGTCGCCCGGCAAAGCGCTTATCTCTAAAAGATCGCGGCCTAATTCGCCCCGGATTTATCGCTGACTTAACTCTCTTCGATGCCGCCACCGTAAAAGATCGTGCAACATATGAAGAGCCAAGAGTTCCTGCAGCAGGTTTTGAACATGTTTGGATTAGCGGAATTAAAACTTTAAATAGCGGCAAGCGCACAGGTGAATTACCTGGCCGCGCTGTTAGATCTCGCTAAAAAGTATTACTTAACGCTTCCTGCGGTTAGTCCGCCGACCAAGTACTTCTCAATACTTATGAAGAGAATTACCACTGGGATGATTGCAATCGCAGTTGTTGTAAATAGATATTCCCAAGCCACGTCATATTGCCCAACGAAGGTTGTAATACCGGTTGAGATTGGCTGACGTGCAGGTGAACTGATAATCGTTAGCGCAACTGTGAATTCATTCCATGTCGAAACGAAGGTGAAGATCACTGCGGTAACAAGCCCTGGAAGAGTTACGGGAAGAACAATTCGGCGCAGTGCTTGGAACCTTGTGCAACCATCAACCATTGCCGCTTCTTCAATTTCAACTGGAACGCTGGAAAAGAAACCAGATAACAACCAGACCGCGAATGCCAAGTTGAATCCCGCGTTAACCACAATCAGAGCTGGCCAAGTATCTAATTGCCCGAAGAATTTAACTTCGCGGAAGATTCCGATGATCAAAGCTGTAGGAGAGAACATCTGTGTAGCAAGTACTAATAGCAAGAATGCGCTGCGACCTTTGAAGCGATTGCGTGCAACATAATATGCAGCTGGGACTGAAACAAGTAAAACTAATAAAGTGGCGCATACTGAAACTACGATGCTGGCCCTGAGAAAGTTCCCAACCGGTGCCTTCGACCAAACATCTAAATAATTACTGAATTGCCAAGACTTTGGTAGGCGAGTTGTTGGAGTTGCATAAAGTTCGCCATGTGGTTTTAGCGAAGTCAACAACATATTTAGATATGGGTAGATAAAGAAGATTCCAACCATGTACGCACTTATCGCGGTAGCAGCCTTCTTTGGCGTCCAAATAAACTTCACTTTATCTTTCTTCACTTTTCTGCTCATGCTTGATCTCGAGTCGCTTTAGTTACGCGCAGATAAACCAGCACGATCAACATAATGAAGCCAAAGTTGATTACGCCAAGGGCGGTAGAAGGCCCCATGTTGTATTCAACGAAGGCCATCTTGTAGGCAAAAGTCGTTGTTGTATCGGTGTTATAGCCCGGACCACCACGAGTAAGCGCCCAGATAATCGGGAAGGAGTTAAAGACGTTAATTAAATTGATAATCGTGGCAATCAAAAGTGAATTACGCAGCAACGGGAATTTAATTCCGCGATATACCTGCCAGGCACTTGCACCATCAACTTGTGCCGCTTCGATGATGTCGTGCGGAATTGATTGCAGACCAGCCAAGATTACGAAGGTTGTAAAGGGAATTGAAACGAAGACCGCAACCCAGATCAAAACAAAGAACGAGAATCTAGGATCGCGCAACCAATCAACTGGTTGGCCGTGTTGAATCCCAAGTTGGCGCAGCGTTAAATTGAATTCACCAGAAGTTAGTTCAAGCATCCACTTCCAGATAATCGAAGTCATAACTACAGATGCAGCCCAAGGGACAATCATTGCCCAGCGCACAAATTTGCGGCCCGGGAAGCTCTGGTTAATTAATTGCGCAAGAGGAAGTGAAATTATTACCGTTAAGAAGACAACGCTTAGAACCCAGACAACAGTTCGGATTGCGATCGTCTTTAAATCAGGATTTTCAAATAAAAGTTTATAGTTACCAAGTCCATTAAAACCTTCTAGAACACCAGCTGAAGTTATCTTGGTAAGTGAAATTCTAATTAATTCAACTGCCGGCCAGACCACGACTAGAAGAATTAAAAGTATTGCCGGACCGATCCACGGCAGTGCACTCAAAAAAGAGTTTGCTGGGCGGCGATTCTTTACTTTCTTCGCACCCAAACTAATTGCCGTCAACTTAAATGCTCCTTAACTTAAGAAATAGGGCCTTGGTGGCTATTAACCTACCAAGACCCTACCTCAATTACTTGTATTGCTTGTTACTTTTTCTAATTGCTTTAGCTGATACTAATTACTTAGTACCCGCAGCAACTGCAACTTTCTGGATCTTATCTAGAACGCCCTTGGCATCATAAATAACTCCAGTACCAACCTGAGTTGTAATTGTTCCTGCAACCTTTGGCCAAGCTGCTAGATCTCCTGGGTAGAAGATTGCGTTTGGAAGTTGGTTGATGAATGGAAGCAATGAAGAGTCCACAGCTGTTGAAGCTGACTTTGTTGCTGGAATGAATCCACCAGCAGCACGTAGGAATCCTGCGTAGTTAGATGGCTGGAACAAGAAGTTCATCCAAGCCTTAACTGCTACATCGTTTCCTGGCTTCTTGAATGCCATGAAGTAATCCTGAACGCCAAGTGTGATTGACTTTCCGGTTGCTGAGTGTGGGAATGGAGCGACGCCGTAATCGACCTTGCTCTTGTAATCCTTAAGTGTTGAAGGGAAGAACACTGAAGCATTGATCATTCCAACTTTGCCTTGGCTAAATAGCTTGAAAGCATCAGTACGGTTTGTTGAAGCAGGGCTTGGTTGTGTTAATCCAGCCTTAACCAATCCGGTCAAGAACTTTAGAGTTTCAACGTTTGCCTTTGAGTTAATAACCCACTTCTTTGTATCGTTATCAAAGTAACGACCATTGTTTCCGCCGGCCCAGATAGCGAATTCGCCTTGAGCTTCTTCAGATCCTAGAGGGATCGCGATTGGGTAAACAGCTGGGTACTTAGCCTTGATCTTCTTTGCAGCAGCAGTTACTTCAGCCCATGTTGTTGGAACCTTGTTAACACCTGATGTGTAAAGAATCTTCTTGTTGTAGAAGAACATACGAGCAGAAGCTAGATCTGGAACAGCATAAGCAGTTCCGTTGTACTTTGAGTTATCGATGAATGCTGGCACGAAGTCAGCAAGAGTCTTTGCATCGAAAATGTCAGTAGCCTTGTAAAGAAGATCTGCTGCTGCATAGTCTGAGAATGTGTTTAGGTTCATGATGTCTGGTGTTGAGTTTGTTGCCACCAAAGTACGACCCTTAACAAGAATGTCGTCCCATGAAAGGTTTGTGTGTTCAACCTTGATTCCTGGGTTTGCAGCTTCGAAGCGAGCATTTAGATCTGCGTAGTAAGCAGGCATCGCATCTGTGTAGTTAGGTGTAATGATCTTGATAGTTGTCGCAGCATGTGCTGGAACAACTGCAAGAACTGTTGCTGAAAGCGATACTGCCGCGATCGCGCTAAGGCGACGTAGACCGATCTTCTTCATTTATGTTTCTCCTTGCTCAGGGCCGAACCCCAAGTTCTAGTAGTTAGATGAAACCGGCAGGAGGGTGCCCGCCGATTCCAGTGCCTTAACCTCACCACTCCAACAAGTTCAGCGCAAGGCAGAGCCGATAACGAATTGGTAACAGCCCGTTATAAATGGGGTGATTACCGCCATACTTGCCCCCATGGGTGAGAATTCCAATCTAGAAACCGAAGCAATCCGCCAATTGGCCAAGGATTTCTTCGAGCAGATCTGGAACCAGGGTGATGAAAGCGCAATCGACCGTTTTATCTCTGTAGATACAGTATTCATTTTCGCATCGATGATGTAATCGTCGAGGGTAATCAAGTTGTAACTAAGTGGCACTTAACCGGAACTCAAACCGGTGAATTAGAAGGTATGCCACCATCTAATAAGAAGGTATCAGTTGATGGCGTAAGCATCGATCAAATCGAAAATGGCCAAATTGTTTCTGGCTTCGATGCCTGGGATTCACTTAACTTCCGCAAACAGTTAGGACTACCTATCTAATGGGATTCTTTAACGACTTACTCGGCGATCCGAAAGGCAAGAAAGCGCAACGCGAAGTTGATCGCTTGCATAAAGAGTGGTCAGAAGATGTCGCGACGCTTGCCAGATTAAAAGAGGCATTCATTGCTGTGCAAGATGGCGAAGATGCAGAAAGCCATGAAATGGTTACTAAAGATGGCGAGTTTGTTATTTGGGCCGGAGTCGGACAATTCCATGAAGCCGGAAGAACTGCTGGGCAATACGTCGGCACAAGCCAAGGTTTTAGCATTCCGATTGTTGCAGGAATTAGATACCGAGTCGGTGCCCAACGCGGAACATTCGTTCCCGGAAATGAAATCCAAGTTTATAAAGATACGGGCCAGATATACCTAACTACTGAACGAATTATTTTCAATGGCCTTACAAATACTGCCGAATGGAAATTTGATAAATGGATTGGCGCCGGCGCAAGTGAAGATGGCTGCGAATTTATGTTCCATGTTTCTAACCGTAAGAAATCATCTGGGCTTCGCTTTGATAAAGACATAGCCGAAGAGTTCAATCGTTTTCTAGCTTTCGCCCTGATCTACGTAAACGAGGGACTCGAGCGCGTAATGAAAGAGATCAAAGGGCTGGAAGAACGTATTCCTACTGAAGAACCAAAACTTGGAAAAGAAATTCCAACACCTAAAGATAAATAGCTGCTCCGCGTGGAATGTTCACAGAGAATTCCTTGACATCCGGCAGCCGGAGGAGAAGGCTCACTTGAAGTTCAAATCTTCAAAGGAGACTGTAATGACAATAGAAATTAACCCAGCAACAAAAACATTTGCAAAATCAAAATTAGTATCTGCCCTAATTGCAGCCCTACTTCTTTCGGTTATTGGCACAACTCCGTCATATGCCGCAGCAACACAGGCCGATGTTGATTACTCACAAGCAATGGTTGATCTAACAACAAAATTTAATACCGTTTCTACAAACTTTTCAAAGCTCTCAACAAAGCCACCAACTTGGGCGATGGGCAAGTCCTATAACGCTTGGAAGGTAAAAGCTATAAAGAGCTCTGTAGAGATGCTCGCCGTAATCAACGAGCTATCTGCTGTTAAGGGCACAGATGGCTTTGCCACTTCCCATCCACTTCTGACTAAGGCACTAGCTAACTTCAAAACCGGAGTTACTTTGTCTAAGACAGCAATTAATAAGAATGATTCGAAGACAATGGCTAAAGCGAATGCTTCTATATTGAAAGGCAATTCTAGTTGGGTCGCATGGTCAACAGCGTATGCCGCCGATGTCGCAGCACTAAATGGCTAGATAAGCACCGCTAAAAGTTCACCAGTAATACTTTATTCTTAGCCATGGCCAAAATTAGAAGTTATTTAATCGCTTCACACTTTGGGCCAACACTGCTCGTCACCACCATCACCTTTATTCTTGCCACAAAACTCTGGTGGGAAGGCCCTGCTTACCTAATTGCCTTCGGTATTTTCCTCGGCCAATTAATCGTTGGCTGGACCAATGATCTCTATGACTTCCGCGATGATCTAAAACATAATCGCGTAAACAAACCACTCGTCACCGCTGCACTAAAACCAGCCGAACTAAAACGCGCAATCTTTATCGTCCTACCGATTGCAGCCATCGTTAATCTCGCTGGCCCACTAGGACTTAAAGCTGGTGCAATTTCACTTCTCGGTATCGGCCTTGGCGTTTCCTATAACTTCTATTTAAAACCAACTGCGTTCTCGCCAATTCCATACGCCCTTGCCTTCGCACTTCTTCCCGCCGCGCTAGTTATCGCTACCGATCGCACACCACCACTATGGATGTATTGGGCCGGTGGCCTACTTGGTATGTCGGCTCACTTCGCTAATGTCCTAAAGGATTTCAAAGAAGATAAAGCAAGTGGCATAACTAGTCTGCCAATATCCTTGGGCCGCATCACATCACGTTTCGCAACCGCCGCATTCCTAATCGCAGCCACCATAATTCTGCATAGCGCCAAACCAAACACCACAATTCTTGTAATCGGAATCATCGCATCCACCTTAAGCATCTTCGCCCCAAGGTTCATACTCTTCAAATTACTAATGCTGGTCGCATTACTTGACGTAGTTCTTCTTGTAAGTGCGGCCGGGGAGTTAATAGGCCTCAGGGCTGTTTAGTTTCCTTGTGTCTGACTTGGAAATGTCCAAAATCGAAAGAATTTCGGTGCTTTTGCCAGAAAAACTCCTTGAAAAAATCGTTACAGAAGTTGCTATACGCTTTCGCCAGATGGTCCGGGAATTTCTTCCCGAGCCACCTACCCTTTGTCAGAGGGATTTAGTGAATCTGGGCTCACTCGTCTTTCGGGTGAGCTCTTCGCCATTCAATGATCGAAATCATCAAGTTAGCGAATATCGCCAATAAGGCGATCCAGTTTCCATAATCCATAACATCCTCCCTTCTCGAAATCCCCTGCGATTAGCAGGGAAATCAAATGAGTGAACGCTGGCGGCGTGCTCACTTGTTTCGAGAAAGAAACGGGCAGGCGAAAACTAACCCGGTGCTTAGTTTGATATTTTTTATTGCTAACTAAATGTGGAAAACATAAAGCTGTTAATTACTTGTTCTGATCCATCATTAAATAGAACTCGGCCAAATCCCATTCACCAGAGATTCCTCCAGGTGCGACCGACTCATAAGTCAGATTCCTTAAATGAACTTTCCCATCAACCCCAATAGCCTTATCAATCGCAAGCTTCACATTCGTAAACTTAAACTTGCCATCGGCACAATCGGGATCGCAATCATTGGCGAAATATTCACCAGTCCCACGGGCACCCGATGCTTCCCAGGTATCCCACTTGATCTTTCCTATTCCAGTGTTCCCATCAGCACAGGCAAAATAAATTAACTCTGGCTTTTGTTGCTCTGGGATCTCACAGACAAAGGTATAAACATCTTTAGGCAAAACACCATCAATCGAAATTGGATCGCCCTTTGGAATTACCAATGTTGATTCGGAATCAGAATCGCCAGGAAGTTCTATTCCGGTTCCTGATATTCCAGCCGCTAAAACACTAGCAATCAAGAGTGCAACTAGGGCAAGAGCAACTTTCTTCACGTAGTTATTCTTCACCCTCGTCAAAGACAATCTCAGCCATTGAAGCGATGCGTCGTTCAATTTCTTGGGCTTCTACATCCTGTCCTTTGATCACAAGAATTGATGCAACCTGACGTTCTAATTTAACGATTGCACGCCAATTTGGATTTTCCATCCGAACCATGCGTGATTTCGCATCAGCAAATAACTCCAGCGCTTCGTCATATTGTTCCAAAGCTTTCTTAGCCAGCGCCATCCGTGCCAACGCCCACATCTTGTGAAAATCATCTTCTGCGGTATCCGCAAAATCCATTGCAAGTTGTGCATAGTGTTGAGCTTCCATACCGTTATCGAGCCAGAAATAACAAAGCGCAATCTCTTCATCGCAATGCACCATATCGCCCGGCAGCTTCAACGTTTTATATATCGCTCGCGCTGCTAAGAAATTTGTTAACGCTTCATTCCAGCGCTTTAGCTTTACTAACGCGCTTCCTGCATTCGCATAGTTAAGTGCCACTTCGCGATCAGCAACATCTGGATTAGCCTCACTAATTGCTGCCACATAAGCGTCATACGCCTTCTCGTACTCCTTAGCGTCATACCAAGAGTCACCTTCACATCGCAGTTGCACAATCGCCTCGGTAGAACCAATCTCGCGATACAAAACAACGGCACGATCCAACGCAATCGCAGCATCAGTGTGACGACGCAAGCGATTTAGCGAAAAGCCAATACCTGTATAAATATGTGCCAGCGTTGATGAATTCGCACTCGCACCAAGTGCCTCATATAAATCCCGCGCAGTCTCACACAGCGCCAATGACTCAGCATGTTCACCACGATGAAACGAGCGATAACTCAATTGAATTAGCGCATCAACCTTCTCTTCACCATCTGCTTTAGATGCCGTCTCCCAAAGCTCGGCCTCTAACTTCTCATCCTCGTTCTTCATCCCACCTCTTTCTTGACCTAGATAACTTGATTAATCCCGTGACCAATAAAACTTGCTCTTGCACTTCATTAACTTTTTACACATAGCATCCAGCGATTTAGCCCCGTTGTATTGCTCTCCAATTTCATGCCATGCATTAGTTCCAATTACCTTTCCCTCGTTATCTATCAATGGGCCACCGCTATTTCCATGCGACACTGGAACTGTGATTAAAACTTCAGTATCTGTTCCATTCATAACGTTTCCAAAAGAAATCGAACCCTCATATCCATCTGCTGTTCCAGCGGCCATTACCCAATAACCTGGATAGGGAATTGCTTGCGACAGAGGAAGCGGATCCACTTTTGCCTTAGTCATGATTAGAGCTAAGTCATTTTTGGCATCCCAGCGAGATACTTTGGCAGCAAATTCTTTACCAAAATAAGTTTTTACTTTTACAATTCCTTTGCCATTGAGGCAATCAGCTATCACGTGATGATTTGTAATAATTGCAGATGAATACTTTTTCTTATCGGTAAGAGGCAAATCAATCGCCCAGCCACTACCTTGCCAAGATTTACCTTTCTTTACGTCACAATAAATAGTCACAGTTGATTCCAAAACCACGCCAACCATGTCTTCAAGATTTCTTGGTTCAACCAAACCATTATGAGCTGGGTCGGTATTTACGTAATGAAAATACGGTCCGACTCCCAAATAAACGCCAGCACCACCAAGCAATAAAGCGGCAACAGCAATCAATCCAGCGAAACGTTTGGCAACACGATCAAAGAATTTAAAAGGAACCAGGAATTTGTGCGCAACCAACTTGAACTTAGATTCTTTTTTCTCAAGCCAAACTATGCCTTCACCATCATCTACAAATCTGTTCTCTTCCACCGTGCCCCCAATTCCCTAGGACCGCTCAACCTAATTGCCCCCGCTGACATTCCTGGGCGGGTCTTCGTGTCGGGCTAGCCCGACGGCTCAACGGGTTAACCCGTCAGCGCCTACGCGGGGCTTTCCACGCTCGGAGGTACTCCATGAACTCATTATTAGAAAGCGCATACTCACCGCGCTTGGCACGGATCAAGGTCAGTACTTCATCTAACTTTTTACCATCACGCAGTAACACCAGAGCCGTGACTAATCCAGATCGATTTAAACCGGCCTGACATCTAATTAAAGTTTTGCAGCCAGCTTTCCATTCGATGAAAGCCCAGTCTGCAATTCGTTCAATCTCTTGTGCATGATCTTCCGGTAGTGGACCATCTGCAAACCCGAAACGAAACTCCTTTACAAGCCATCCAAAAGGTCTAGCATAAGAATCCAATGTGACCACTGCATCAAATTCCTTGCGTGCACTCATCACTGGTAATTTCGATGGCTTTGAAACAACATCTTCGTCATGCGTTCCACCCATCCAGAGCCCGGGAACGATCTCGTGTTCTAGATCAAAATTGTCATAAAAATCTTTTGCCACAAGTTGCCTCCTGATTCAATTTATTTCCAGCGCTCGCCACAACCATTGCATTGAAAATATGGGTTACTTAAATTCCAGTGCTTCGAGATGTCGTGACCTCTACACATCGGGCACTGCATATTCGCTATTCCTCCCATAAATCCATCTCGTCCTTATCAATGATCTCGCCGGTATAAGGATTTTGAATACCTTTCCAGCCACATTCGATACATCCGATATTCGGCATGTAGCCACCGACAAGACACCCACCAGAAATATTCTTTTCAAAGTCAAAGTCTTCACTAGGTAGTCCATAAATTATTGGTTGCAGTACTCCGACCTTGCCACACCTAGGGCAAGCCGAAGCCCTTAACTCGGCATCAACATTATTTTGCTTCGCACTCATCTTTTCCTCCGCAATTTTTCTCGCCCAACTATCCGAGAATTTCTCGGATAGTGGCTAGACGACGTTCAATTTCTACGGTGTCGGCTTCTAATCCGCCGGCTTTCATATGGTCTGCTCGAAGTTGTTCGACTTCTACTACGAGTTCCCAATCCTTCTTATCGGTGAAATTCACTAGCGCTTGGGCATCTACAAGATGAGGTGTCGCAGCTTCTAATTCTCCTAGAGCTAAATAAGATTTAACTAGAACTAGATGCGATCTTGCGTGCATATCATCACCGTAAGTAAACCAAGCAACATCTACTGCTTTCTTACCTGCGGCAATTGCTTCGATGGTATTTCCTGCTGCGAAGTTTGATTCCGCGATATTTAAATCGCATTGACCAACTTCGGTAACCATCTTTTCTTCTTTATATATTTCCCTAGCTTCATAAAACTGTTTTATAGCTTCGGGATAATTTCCTAAGTGGCGATAAGCCACTCCAACGTTGAATAGAGATTGGGCCAGTAATTCTGGACCTTCTTCAATCTCGTCCTCATATTCGTCGTTATCTTCTATTTGATCTCCCTTCCGAACTTAACTAAACGTATAACTAGCCACTGACATTCCCGCCCCGGCACTTCTTATGCGCAGCCACAAACGCATCCGCATCCGCCCCCGGAAGATCCTTCACATGCTCCAAGCACGCTTGGCACAAT
>JAPLAY010000052.1 GCA_026393035.1 Actinomycetota bacterium | reverse complement strand
CCCTTAAGTGCCATTACGAATGAAACAGCAACGCCTAAACCTAGAAGAGCGTAGAGATTTGAATTCATTATTTTTTACCGCCCTTCCCCTTAAACATTTCCAGCATTCGGTCTGTAACAACAAAGCCACCAACCATATTTATGGTCGCAAGAACGACGGCAAGAATTGCCAGCGTAGTTTCCAAGGCATTTGTTGCGCCATCAGCAACGAGAATTGCACCCACCAAAATAATTCCGTGAATTGCATTCGCACCTGACATAAGTGGCGTATGGAGAGTGGTCGAAACCTTTGATACGACTTCAAATCCTACGAAGACTGAAAGTACGAAGATTGTAAGAATTGCCATCGTTGTCATTTCTTGCCCTCCGGAGTGCGACGAGAGCCGCCATGAGTAAGAGTTGCGGAATCAATAATTTCATCTGAGAAATCTGGAACAACATCGCCGGTTGGCTTGCCATCAACGCTCTTGGTCATAAGTAACAAGAGATTTACAACGTTGCGCGAGAACAACATTGATGCGTGATACGGAAGTTGGCTTGGAACATCTTTGCCACCCCAGATAACTACACCTTTATCAGTTGTAATTGTTTCGCCTGGCTTACTTCCTTCAACGTTTCCGCCAGTCTCAGCTGCAAGATCAACTATGACTGCGCCAGATTTCATTGCAGAAACCATTTCACCAGTAACAAGTCTTGGTGCTGGTCGACCAGGAACTGCAGCAGTTGTAATAACAACATCTGCGGCAGCTAAATAAGGAGTTAAAAGTTCACGCTGTTTTGCGGCTCGCTCTTCTGTCATTTCACGGGCATAACCGCCAGCGCCCTCAAGTGCTTCTAGTTCTAAGGTAATAAATTTCGCACCCATTGATTTAACTTCATCTGCAGATGATGGGCGAACGTCATATGCGCTAACAACTGCTCCTAATCGCTTTGCAGTTGCAATTGCTTGTAGACCCGCAACACCTGCGCCAAGAACAACAACTTGAGCTGGAGTAACAGTTCCAGCGGCGGTCATTAATAGTGGGAAGAATCTTGGTGAAAGTTCAGCAGCGACAAGTGAAGCGCGATAACCAGCGCAGAGCGCCTGAGATGTAAGCGCATCCATTGATTGTGCGCGAGAGATACGAGGTACTAGTTCTAATGAAAGCGCAGTAACTCCTGCGGCAGCAGCCGCCTCAATTGAATCAACTGAAGTTGTTGGAGATAAGAATGAAATAGTAAGCGCACCTTTTTTCAGGCTCTTCATCTGATCTGGCGTTAGCGCTGTTACTGATGCAACAACGTCGGCGCCACTAATTACATTGCCGCTCTTTACAGTTGCGCCAGCTGCGGTGAATTCAGCATCTGAGAAACCCGATGCAACGCCGGCTCCAGATTCAATTACGACCTCAAGCCCAGCCTTGGTTAATTTGGAAATGATGTCTGGAACGAGAGCAACACGTGCTTCGCCAGATCGGATCTCTTTAGCTACGGCTATTTGCATTTGCAAAGATTAGTGCCTATTACTGGTTGCCCAAAATTTCGCCACGAACTAGGTGATAGAGAATTGCCTGAATGGTTGTTCTGCGATGGTAGGCCTCACGCCAGATGACTGACTTTGGACCATCGATAACTTCCGCCGCCACCTCTTCGCCTCGATGCGCTGGAAGACAATGCATAAAGATTGAATCGGGCGTTGTTAGTGACATTAAATTTTGGGTAATTGCGTACGGTGCAAGAGCCTTTAATTTCTCAGCTCTAACTTCTTCCGGATCTCCCATAGACATCCAGACATCGGTATATACAACGCTCGCATCTTTAGCGGCTGCTTGCGGATCGGTTAGAACTTCAATCTTTGCACCGGTCGAGCTAGCAATTCTTTTCGCAGTTTCTACTGCAGATTTATCTGGCGCCCACTTGCCACTTGGGGTTGCAACAACAACATGGGCTCCCATGATTGCGCCCATTGTTAACCAAGCATGAGCCATATTGTTGCCATCGCCAACATAGGTAAATTTACGGCCAGAAATATCATTACCAAATACTTCGCGGATTGTTAACCAATCTGCAAGCAATTGAGTTGGATGGTCGGTGTCTGTTAGACCATTTAAAACTGGAATTGTTGAGTGCGCACCAAGTTCATCTACATCAGATTGCGCAAATGTGCGAACAATAAGGGCGCTCGCAAATCCACTAATTATTTTTGCGGTATCTGCAATTGTTTCACCGCGACCAATTTGTAAATCATCGCCGCGCAAGAAGATTGGTGTTCCACCTAGATGTGCGACTGCAGTTTCAGATGCAAGTCTGGTCCGAGTCGATGACTTCGTCATATAAATAGCTACGGTCTGGTTTGCAAGCGCATCTTTCGAGCGGAATGGGTTCTCAGCAAATTGCGCAGCAGTATCAAGAATGAGGTCGACATCTTTTCGACTCAGATGTTCGGTGCGCAATAGGTCTTTCATTATTCAATAATACCCAATAAAGGAGAGAGCCTCGGTAGAATCTGAATCATGGGAATCTTCACCCGAACACCTAAGGCAACGCCAGATATCGGAGATTTACAGCCATTTTCCGATGTCTTGGAGAAAGAAGATACCCGGCTTTCAAATGAAGATGGCGATCATGAAAGATTCGCGCATTATGTCCGCAAAGAAAAAATTGTTGAATCAGCAGTTACCGGCAAAGCTGTAAGAGCACTATGTGGGAAGAAGTGGGTCCCAAGTCGAGATCCAGAAAAATTTCCAATCTGCCCATTATGTAAAAAAATATTCGATGGCCTGAAGAAGGAATGAAAAAACAAACTTTCCGGCTTCTAATTTCCGGGCTCACTTTCTCGCTAATAATCTCGTCAGCCTTAGCCACAAGTGCAGCAGCCGAAGATCGTCAGCTACGAAAAATATTCTCGGGCTGGATGACTGATTACAGTACTTACGGCGACACCACCAAAGGGCAAATCCAAGCTATGGATTACGTTATTGCACACTCTGAAATGTTTGGTCAGCTCTTGCCATTTTGGTACACCCTTACGAGTGCCACAGGAATTAAAGACAAGTATGCGATTCAGAATTCAATTGATAAGACTATTCCAATTGCAACCTTGCAAAGTCTTGGAATAAAAATATTACCAACAATTACTGATGGAACGGCTGAAGGAGTGCTCTCCAAAATAATGGGAGATGATGCAACTCGAGCTACCTTAGTAAAGACAATTACAGATCTAGTCATGGCAAATAATTATGATGGCATCGATTTAGATTTCGAGGGCTTTGCCTTTGTAGATAAAATTGCAACTTGGCCAACCATCCAGCCAAGGTGGGTTAAATTCATATTTGATTTATCCACTGCGCTTCATGCAAAGAGTAAATTGTTATCAGTTACTACCCCTTATTTATTAGATCCGGTAACTGGCAAAAAAGGTTATTACTTTTATGCTTGGCCCGAGATTTCAAATTACATTGACCGGCTCAACATTATGGCTTATGACTATCACAAGTTTGATACGGCAGCAGGTCCAATAGGTCCAATAAGTTGGTTTGAGCCATCACTAATTTATGCTTTGAAATCAGTTGCTCCGTGGAAGATTTATATTGGTACGCCGAACTATGGATACAACTGGGTAACAAAAGTTACTGGAGTCTGCCCAACAAATACTCCTAACGCTGAGAAGAAATCATCAAATGCGGCGATCGTTCATCAATTGAAAGCACAAGCTATTTTGGATAAACCTGGAGCTATCGCTACTTACAACGAAAAATATGGCGAAACAAATGTGCTTTATACCGCGGAATTCAATGGAGTTAACAGTGCGGGTGCCACAACTAGTTGCAAAGTAGATCACTCAGTTTGGTATCTAGATGCTCGGGGATATGGAGCGCGTGCAAAGTTAGTTGAAAAGTATCGCTTAGGTGGAATTTCAGAGTGGGAGATTGGTTACGGCGATAACTTAGCGATTGAAGAAGTAAAGAAAGTCGCAATTGCAATGGGCCAAGATAAAGTTGTTGGCGAAGTAGCAACAAGTGCCGATAATTTGCTTTATGGTGAAAGTATTGCTTTCAGTGGAACATTTAAGTTGGCCGATGGTCGACCAGTCGCCAATGTTCCAGTATTTATGGATATCAAGCGGAACACCGGAAGTACGAGAAAACCAATTGGAAATAGCGCTGTCGATGGAACTTTCCAAACCAAAGTTTTCCTTGGTGAATCAACCGAAGTTTCGTTCTCAACCGATGAAACGTGGGACCGAACTTTGGGACAGACTCCTGCTAAGACAATTGGTATTTCAAGAGTTATCTCTTGGAAAATTCCGGCCTCGATGAAACGTGGCGTTACTTATAAAGTGACCGGTCAAGTTCAGCCTAAAATTGCTGGCGTAAAAGTCATTCTTGATGATGGCAGCAATGTCGCTTCAGGGATAACTCTTGCTGATGGAACATTTATCATCGAAGTTACTCCTACCAAAATTGGCGCAAAACAATTCAGAATAGTTGCTGATGCTGAGAGTAATTTCTCTGGCGCAAAGAGCGCTTTCGCTACGGTATTGGTGCGATAAAAATGGCTAAGACTCTTACAAAAGAAGAGGTAAATATCAGTGAATTGCTTGATCGCCCTTGGATAACAATTGTTTGGGATGACCCAGTAAATCTGATGACCTATGTGACACATGTTTTTATAAAGCTCTTTGGCTTTTCAAAAGAGCGCGCACATGAATTAATGATGCAAGTACACAATGAAGGTCGAGCAGTTGTTTCAAGCGGAACTCGGGAAGAGATGGAACGCGATGTTCAAAGGCTTCATGAACATGGTCTCTGGGCCACTCTCCAACGTGATGACAAAATCTGATGTCTAGTTTCGAAAAAGTAGGAGATGGCTACTCTCTTGATTTGACGCTTGATGAAGCTCATATTCTTATTAACCTAGTTGAACAATTACTAGAACTATTAGGCGAGGGAGATTTTTTCCATCACTACGATTCAAGTGATCCACTCGCACAGCTATTGGCGATGCCATCTGAAATAGTGACACCGGATGATCCCGTTTTGCTTCGATTACTTCCAAATGCTTATGCCGATCCCGAAGCAGCTTCGGATTTTCGTAGATATACCGAACCGCAACTTCGAGGAGCGAAGCAGAAGAATCTGCGAATAGTTCGCGAAGAGTTAACTATTTTAGTTGATGAAAATCATGGTGGTGTGATTGAAGATTTAAACGCTGATATCTGGCTTAAAGCTTTAAATGATTTGCGAATTGCGCTTTCAGTTCGCCTTGAAATTTCAGAAGATAGTTTTGATAAATTTGAATTATTGCCAGATGAAGATCCGCAAAAGCCGGTTTACGCGGTTTATTTCTGGTTAGGTTGGTTGCAAGAGAATTTGTTAGGCTTACTGGTATGACACTTCGGATTACCTCACAACATGTCGAGGCCATTCTCGAGCAATCACGAGTTGAGTATCCAGATGAATGCTGTGGAGTAATACTTGGCCCTGAGGGCAGCGACCGAGCTGAAACTTTAAAGCCAATGATAAATGCCGCTCATTCTCCAACTTTCTATGAATTTGACTCAAAGGATTTGCTCGCCCTGTATCGCGAACTTGATGATAAGTCTCAGGAAATTGTTGTCGTTTATCACTCACATACTGAAACGCAGGCTTTTCCATCTCGCACCGATATTGCTTATGCCTCTGAACCAAATGCGCACTACGTCTTGGTATCTACCCGCAAAGAGATTGCACCTGAGAATGAATTTCGGTCATATCGAATTATTGATGGCGTTGTTACCGAGGAAGATGTCGAAATAGTTGCAGCGCTCTAATTTGATCACGGCTCGATTACGGCTCAATTGGTAAGAATGGCGAGCTTCTAGGATACTTATCCTCATGTCCGCATCAACATCCGCATCAGCAATTGAAGTTCGTATCCCAACAATTTTGCGCCCATTTACAAATGGGGAAAAAATAGTTTCTGCAGACGCCACAAATTTAGCTGAGCTAATAAGCGCTTTAGATAAGAGCTACACCGGACTTGGCGAGCGTTTACTTGAAAATGGCGAATTGCGTCGCTTTATAAATATTTATATTAATGATGAAGATGTTCGATTTATGGGTTCACTCACTGCAACACTTAAAGCTGGTGATTCAGTAACAATTTTGCCTGCCGTAGCTGGCGGTTGCTAGTGACAAGATACGAATCACTTGAAGCATCTCTTGGCCATACTCCGTTAATAGGTTTGCCAAAACTTTCACCAAAAACCGAAGCTGGAAAACCAGCGGTAAGACTCTGGGCAAAGTTAGAAGATAGAAACCCAACTGGTTCAATTAAAGATCGCACTGCAATCGCGATGATTGATGATGCAGAAAGAACTGGAAAGCTAAAACCAGGTGCAACAATTCTGGAACCAACAAGTGGCAACACTGGAATTTCACTTGCAATGATTGCAAAGGTTCGTGGCTACAGATTAATTTGTGTGATGCCAGAGAACACAAGTATCGAACGGACACAATTGCTTGAAATGTGGGGCGCAAAAATAATTTACTCACCTGCTGCAGGTGGTTCAAACGAGGCAGTTCGAGTTGCAAAAGAGCTGGCCGCTGAAAATAAAGATTGGGTTTTCTTATATCAATATGGAAATCCGGCAAATACTCTTGCTCACTACAACGGCACTGGCCCTGAAATATTTGTTGATCTTCCTACGATTACACACTTTGTAGCAGGGCTTGGTACAACTGGAACTTTGATGGGCGCTGGAAAATATTTGCGTGAAAAGAATCCAGATATTGCAATTATTGCTGCTGAACCTCGTTACGGTGAAGTTGTTTATGGACTTCGAAATCTTGATGCTGGCTTTGTTCCAGAACTTTATGACGCATCTGTCATCACTCGCAGATTTTCAGTTGGCGCCGAAGATTCAGTTCGCCGCGTAAAAGAGCTATTAGAAGTTGAAGGAATCTTCTCTGGTATTTCTACTGGTGCAATTTTGCATGCTGCACTTGGAGTTGCGAAAGAGTGTGTAGATGCTGGAGTTGGCGCAGATATTGCATTCATTGTCTGTGATGGTGGTTGGAAGTATTTATCTACGGGTATCTACGGAAAAGATGGCGATTCAGAAGTCCTAGATGGACAACTCTGGGCGTAATAACGCTTTCTTAATTCCTAATAATTGTTAGTGCAGGTAGGCTTGGGCATATGTCAGCCGCAAAAGTTACTGAGAATTCCCCAATTGGGATCTTCGATTCTGGTGTCGGCGGTTTAACTGTAGCTAGATCAATTATTGATCAACTTCCGGGTGAGTCAATTCTTTATGTTGGTGACACTGCCCGTGGCCCATATGGCCCAAGACCACTTGCTGAAGTTCGAACTTTTTCGCTAGAAATTCTTGATCAACTTGTTGAAGCTGGCGTTAAAGCAATTGTTATTGCTTGCAATACTGCAAGTGCGGCAATGTTGCGTGATGCCCGCGAGCGATATTCAATTCCAGTAATCGAAGTTATTCAGCCTGCAGTTCGCAGAGCAGTTTCAGCTACGAGAAGTGGCCGAATTGGAGTTATTGGAACTAATGCAACTATTGATTCCGGAGCCTATTTAGATGCATTTGCAGCGGCCCCACAATTAGAAATTACTTCGGTCGCATGTCCGCTATTCGTGGAATATGTTGAACGCGGTGAAACTTCTGGAACTGCAATCACCAAAGTAGCAACAGATTATTTAAAACCATTAGCAGATAAGAATATTGATACTTTAGTTTTGGGCTGTACTCACTACCCCCTTTTAACTGGAGTTATTTCCTACGTAATGGGTAACGATGTGACTTTAGTTTCGAGCGCTGAAGAGACTGCAAAAGATTTGTATCGAGTTCTAGTAGAAAATAATTCCCTGAATACTTCAGGTAAGCCAACCCACAAATTTGTTTCAACTGGAGAGAGTGATGTATTTAGCAAATTAGCTAGACGCTTCCTTGGTCCAGAAGTTACAAGAGTCGAATCGAGGATAAATTGAGAATTGACGACAGAAGCCCAGATCAATTACGCGAAATTAAGTTCACTAGAAATTGGTTGAACAATGCCGAAGGTTCAGTCTTGGTTGAGTTTGGAAATACCAGAGTTCTTTGTGTCGCATCATTTACACCTGGAGTTCCACGTTGGTTAGTTGGAAAAGGTGGCGGTTGGGTAACTAGTGAATATGCAATGTTGCCGCGTGCAACTCATACTCGATCAGATCGAGAGAGCGTTAAAGGAAAGCTTGGCGGCAGAACACAAGAAATTTCAAGATTAGTCGGACGTTCACTTCGTGCGGTAGTTGATACTGCAGCACTTGGTGAAAATACAATTGTTATCGATTGCGATGTTTTACAAGCTGATGGAGGAACTAGAACTGCGGCAATCACAGGTGCATACGTTGCACTGCAAGATGCAATTACTTGCCAATCACTCAAGGAGTTTCAGCCGTAAGTGTAGGAATCATTGGTGGCGTACCTATGTTGGATCTTTGCTATGAAGAAGATGTAACCGCAGATACCGATATGAATATTGTCTGCACAGCAGATGGCAATTTTGTTGAAGTTCAGGGAACTGCAGAAGGAAAACCATTCGACAGGGCTCTATTAAATTCGTTATTAGATCTGGGAACTTCAGGCTGTAGCGAACTTGCAAAATTGCAACAGATCGCCTTGAGCTAATTCAACTTTGATAATCAATTGCGAAAAATAGTTTTAGCAACTCAAAATCGCGGCAAGATCGCAGAATTTGAAAGATTGCTTTCACAATATGCATCAGATATCGAAGTATTAGGGTTAAAAGATTTTCCAGATATGCCAGATATTGAAGAGAGCGGAGATAGCTTTCAAGCAAATGCGTTACTAAAAGCTCGTGGTGTTTGTGAATTCACAGAGCTGCCTTCGCTCGCAGATGACAGCGGTTTATGTATCGATTTTTTAAATGGCGATCCTGGTATTTTTTCAGCAAGATGGTCTGGCGTTCATGGTGATGATTTGGCCAATATAACAAAGGTCTTAAAAGAACTTGAGGGAGTTGAGGGCGCTGATCGGAGCGCACATTTCATTTGCGAAGTTGCACTTGTATTTCCGCCACAACATAAATCTGCAAGCGTTGAGGTGATACAAAACGGAAAACTAGATGGATTTATCACCCTTTCACCACGAGGAAACGCGGGATTTGGATATGACCCAATCTTCCAACCAGCAGGAGCAACGCTAACCCTGGGCGAGTTTGCACACGGGGAGAAAGACAAAATAAGCCATCGCGGAATTGCACTACGGGCAATTGCCCCGAAAATAAAGGACCTGCTCTAACTTTGGGGGTATCCTTTCGCCATTGAGTTTTAAAACTATATTTCAAACACAAACCAAGGAGAACAACTGTGGCAGTTAAAAAAACCGCAAAGAAGACAGCCAAGAAAACTGCAAAGAAGGCTGTTAAAAAAACTTCTGCAAAAAGAGCTGTGAAGAAAGCTGTAAAGAAATCAACAGCTAAAAAGTCAACAGCGAAAAAGACAGTTAAGAAGGCTGTAAAGAAAACTGCAAAGAAGGCTGCGAAGAAGAGTCCCGCAAGATCATCTTCAACATTCGTTGTTCCAGCTGTTCCAGTTTCATCAAGCCGATCAAGTTTTCAAAGTTCTTCAGTAACTTCACGCCCTGCTAAAACTCCAGGTGCTGCGGTTCCTTCATCAGTTAAATCTTCAAGCAACGGCTCATCTTCAAAGCGCGTTATGACTGCAGTCGTAATCGCAGTTGTTCTGCTTGCGCTACTAGTTGTTTCACGCAACGGTTCAACAAAAACTGAATCTGCAGCCCCACAAGAAACTGCATCTGCAGAAGCTTCACAAGGTAGCGCGATGGAAGAATCAGCAGAGCCAACCACTGAAGCCTCAGCAGAAGCATCAAGTGCAACTGTTGTTGATGGCGGTGGCAGTGAGCCAGTAGGAATCGTTGCACAATACACAGCATCAGGTGCAACTATTTTCTGGAAGGCTCCAACTGATGGCGCAAAAGTTGCAAACTACAATGTTGAGATCCGTTCAAACGGTGGCGCTTGGAAATTAGTTTCTACAGTTCCAGCAACTCAACTTTCACTAGACATTACAAAAGGTGACACTTCAGGATGGTGCTCATTTAGAGTTTCATCAGTTCTTGAAGATGGCACAGTTGTTGGCGGAAAAGTCTTTGGACTTCCAGGCCAATACGCTTAATAATTTAATTTACGTTTAACGCATCGAGTATTGCTGCAACGTAAACATCACTACCAGCTTCAACTAAGTGGACGCCATCCGGAGCGAAAAACTCCGGGTGGTTTTCTGCTATCTGGCTCCAATTTATTAGCGTTGCATTTGGATAGCTTGAAACTACTTCACTAATTATTTTGTTATTTCCATCTCGCCAAGTCCGTGGAACAGAAGTATTGATGACGATAATTTTAGGTTGGCTCTTGAGTAATTCCATCAATTTGATCATATCTTCGCGCGATACCGCATTGTTATTTCCAACATCTAGAACCACAATCGATTGCAATACCTTTGGCTTATCTTCTTCCACGGCCGTTATGAGCTCTTGAATCTGTCTGCCTACACGTGCATTAATCAGAGAGATATCTTGTTTAGCAGCTAATTTATTTCGAATTCCCAGAATTACTGAATCACCAGTAACCCAGAGCCCCGGTTTATCAGGCGAGTTGAT